>JBHJOJ010000080.1:0-14360 GCA_050329835.1 Kineosporiaceae bacterium
CGCCGGCCGGGGACGGGCCGCCCCCCGGCCGGAGCCTGCGGCCGGGGGCGGACCGCGCTCTCGGGGGGCACGGCGTCAGCCCACGGGCTGATCGGCCGGTTCCTGCGACTCGGCGACCACCGCCGCCACGTCGGCCATGAAGTCGACGACCCGCGGCCCCCACCGGCTGGCGACGTCCTCGTCCACCGGGTGCACCCGGCTCTCGGTGACGGCGGTCATGCCCGACCAGCCCGGCCGGGCCGCGACCTGCTCGGGGGTGACGCCGCAGCACGCGGCGTCCGCGAGGAAGATCAGGTCGGGGTCGGCCGTGACCAGGAACTCCTCGGTGAGCTGGGGGTAGGGGTCCGCCGCCGGGTCGGTCGCGGTGTCGGCGATGTTCTCCAGCCCGAGGCGGGCGTAGACGTCCCCGATGAAGGTGGCCGAGGTGACGGAGAAGTACGTGGGGTCGAGCTCGTGGTAGTACGTCAGTGGCTCCTGCGCCGGCGGCAGCCCGGCGAGGATCTCCTCGACGTCGGCCTGCATCCCGGCCACCACCTCGGCGGCGCCGCCGACGTTGCCGGTGGCGACGCCGATCACCTCGATCTGGTCGTAGGCCTCGTCCAGGGTGGTGGCCGCGGGCAGCAGCAGGGTCGGCACGCCGGCCGCCTCCAGCCCGGCCACCAGGTCGTTGGTGTCGTCCGAGGCGAGCACCAGGTCGGGGGCGTAGCCGAGGACCGCCTCGACGTTGGGCTCGTACCCCGACAGCTCGGTGACCGGGGCCTCGGCGGGGAAGTCGGACTGGTCGTCGACCGCGACCACCTGGTCCCCGGCCCCGACGGCGAACAGCGACTCGGTGGCGGTCGGGCTCAGGCTGACGATCGCCTCCGGCCGGGCCTCCAGCGTGATCTCACCGTCGCCGGAGGCGACGGCGACCGGGAAGGCGTCGGCGGAGGCACCGGGGGACGGCGCCGACAGGGCGCCGCCGGTGGTCACCGTGGCGTCGGCGGTGTCGGCGTCGGTGCCCCCGCAGGCGGTGGCGACGGGCGCGACGAGGAGAAGGGCGATGAGAGCGGGCGCCGGGCGGCGCATGGGCATCCTCCGTGAGGTCGGAGGACGAAATACCGTCGGCTGCGGCAGGGGGACCCGGTCGCGGCACGAGCAGTCCTTCGTCCGAGGACTCGTCGTGGCCACGGGGCAGGCGACCTGGCTCGTCCGCCTCGACCCGGGGGTCGGGACGGCTTCACAGTTGCGGGACAGCGCCGGGCTCGCACCGGACTTCGCTGCGTCCGTGACGCCCCGGGGACCCGGGGCGGATTGACGTTAGCCCTCCGTGGCTCGCACGTCCACCACACCGGGCACGGGCGTGGTGCCCTCGAACCGGTCCCGCAGCAGGTCGACGCCGTGCTGCGGGTGCGCGTCGGCGGCCAGGTCGCGCCGCTCGGCCCGCCGGCGCGGCACGTCGAGGTGCATCGCGGCCTCCCGGCTCTCGGCCAGGGCGGGGTCCCGCTCGCCGTCGCGGTTGAACGACCACATGAGCCGCGGGTCGCCGAGCGGCAGGTCGTCGCCGGGCCGGCCGTCGTGGCGACCGGTGTGCCAGGTGTGCCAGGTCTTGCCGTAGGAGTTGAGCAGGCGCCGTAGGAGAGCCTTCTCGGCCGCGTGCGGCAGCCCGGGCGCGACCAGTTCGCCCGACAGCACCTCGTGGTTGTGCGGGTGCCAGTACCCCTGCTCCGCCTCGGGCAGGTCGTCGAACAGCCAGTCGGAGACGATGTACTCCACCCCGACGAGGTTGGCGTCGGAGGTGTTGCCGTCGAAGATCACGCACTGGACGAGGCCGTCGTTGACGATCCGGCAGAAGTGGTGCGCCTCGGTCTGCACGTCCGGGGCGTCCCGGGCGCAGTGGAAGCCGACGAGGTAGACGTCGAAGCCCTTGAGCGGGGCGGCGTCCTGGAGCAGCCGGGCGCCGGCGTCCAGCAGGGTGAGGGCGACGCCCTTCCGGGCGCCCGCAGGGCTGACGGGGCTGTGCCGGCCCCTCATGGCCGGTCCCTGGTCGCCGGTCTCACGGTCGCCTCACCTGTCCCTCGATCCCGGTCACGGACGGCCGCGACCCTCCGTGGCGGCTTGTGGCGGTCCCCACGCTACGACCAGACTGCACGGGTCGCGACGGAGCGACGTCTCGGAGGGATGCGATGACGGTCGACGACGACCTCGGCAGGGCGACGGCCGCGGCGGCAGCGCTGCGGCGGGCGGTGGCGACCCTGCAGGACCGCCTCGGGGAGACGGTGGACGTGCGGCGCCTCGCCGACGACGTCACCCGGGTCGAGAGCGACCTCGAGCTGCTCCGCGCGGCGACGGGCGGCCGGGGACCGGCCGCCGCCCCGGCGGACGTCGTCTACATCCCGGAGGGCGAGTACGACCCGTCGCTCTTCGCGGGGGCGGACGACGAGCTCGGCCCCCACGGCAGGGCGTGACGTGGCGACCACCACGCCGGCACCGCCTCCGGGCCGGGCCCGGATCGCCGCCCGGACCCTGCGCCGCGACCGCTGGTGGCTGGCCCCGGTGCTCACCGTCCTCGGCCTGGTGTTCTTCCTGGTCTACGGCCTGGTCAGGACGGCCTCCCAGCAGCACTACTACGTCGCCGAGCACGGCTACCTCAGCCCGTTCACCTCCCCCTGCGTCAGCGCGAGCTGCGAGCCCGGCGCCAGCCACTTCGGGGTGTGGTTCGGCGAGTTCCCGCCGCTGGTCCCGCTGGCGATCGTCAGCCTGCCGTTCCTGCTGCTCTTCCGGTTCACCTGCTACTACTACCGAAAGGCCTACTACCGGTCGTTCTGGCTGTCCCCGCCGGCGTGCGCGGTGGCCGAGCCGCACCCCCGGTACGCCGGCGAGGCGAAGTTCCCCCTGATCCTGCAGAACTCGCACCGGTACTTCTTCTACGCCGCCTTCCTGGTGTCGCTCGTCAACACCTACGACGCGATCTACGCGTTCCAGTACGGTCTCGGCCTGGGCAACCTCATCCTCGTCGCCAACGTGGTGCTGCTGTGGGCGTACACCCTGTCCTGCCATTCCTGTCGGCACGTCATGCTGGGACGGCTCACCCACTTCTCCCGCCACCCCGTCCGGTACTGGCTGTGGACCCGGGTGTCGCGGCTCAACGCCCGGCACATGCTGTGGGCGTGGGTGACGATCGGCAGCCTCATCCTCACCGACGCCTACATCGGGCTGGTCTCGGCCGGTGTCCTGTCCGACCCGCGATTCGTGGGGTGAGGGCGCGCCCATGACCAGCCTGGAGACCCTGTCCTTCGACGTCGTCGTGGTGGGCGCGGGCGGCGCCGGTCTGCGCGCCGCGATCGAGGCCCGCGAGCACGGGCTGCGCACCGCGATCGTCTGCAAGTCCCTGTTCGGCAAGGCCCACACCGTCATGGCCGAGGGCGGGATCGCCGCGGCCATGGGCAACGTCAACTCCCGGGACTCCTGGCAGGTGCACTTCCGGGACACCATGCGCGGCGGGAAGTTCCTCAACCACCCGCGGATGGCGGAACTCCACGCCCGGGAGGCCCCCCAGCGGGTGTGGGAGCTGGAGACCTACGGCGCGCTGTTCGACCGCACGACCGACGGGCGGATCAGCCAGCGCAACTTCGGCGGCCACGAGTACCCGCGGCTGGCGCACGTCGGCGACCGGACCGGCCTCGAGCTCATCCGGACCCTGCAGCAGAAGATCGTCTCGCTGCAGCAGGAGGACGCCCGCGACGGCGGCGACCCCGAAGCCCGGCTGCGGGTGCTGCACGAGTGCACCGTGACGGACCTGCTGCTGTCCGGCGGCGCGGTCTCGGGGGCGCTGGCGTACTGGCGGGAGTCGGGCCGGTTCCTGGTGTTCGAGGCGCCCGCGGTGATCCTCGCGACCGGCGGCATCGGGAAGTCGTTCACCGTGACGTCGAACTCCTGGGAGTACACCGGCGACGGCCACGCCCTGGCGCTGCGGGCCGGGGCGGGCCTGGTCAACATGGAGTTCATCCAGTTCCACCCCACCGGCATGGTGTGGCCGCCGTCAGTGCGCGGGATCCTCGTCACCGAGTCGGTGCGCGGTGACGGCGGCGTGCTCCGCAACTCCGAGGGCCGCCGGTTCATGTTCGACCACATCCCCGAGGTGTTCCGCAGCCAGTACGCCGACACCGAGGCCGAGGCCGACCGCTGGTACGACGACCCCGACCACAACAAGCGCCCGCCGGAGCTGCTGCCCCGGGACGAGGTCGCCCGCGCCATCAACACCGAGGTCAAGGAGGGCCGGGGGTCCCGGCACGGTGGGGTCTTCCTCGACGTCTCGACGCGACTGCCGGCCGAGGAGATCCGCCGCCGGCTGCCGTCGATGCACCACCAGTTCCGGGAGCTCGCCGACGTCGACATCACGGCCGAGCCCATGGAGGTCGGCCCCACCTGCCACTACGTCATGGGCGGGGTGGAGGTCGAGGCCGACACCGCGGCGGCCGTCGGGGTCCCGGGGCTGTTCGCCGCGGGCGAGGTCGCCGGCGGGATGCACGGATCCAACCGCCTCGGCGGGAACTCGCTGTCGGACCTGCTGGTGTTCGGCAAGCGGGCCGGGGCGGGCGCGGCGGCGTACCTCGCGGGGGCGCGGCGGGAGGCCCCCGCGGCGGGTGACGTCGACCGGGCGGTGGCCGCGGCCCTGTCGCCGTTCCGCTCCGAACCCGGCGAGAACCCGTACTCGGTGCACTCCGACCTGCAGCACCTCATGAACGACCTGGTCGGGATCATCCGCCGCGGCCCGGAGCTGGACCGGGCGGTCGAGCGGCTGGCGGCGATGCGGGAACGGGTCGCCGCGGTGTCGGTCGAGGGGCACCGCCAGTACAACCCGGGCTGGCACCTCGCCCTGGACCTGCGGAACATGCTCGTGGTGTCCGAGGCGGTGGCCCGGGCGGCGGCGGCGCGCACCGAGAGCCGCGGCGGGCACACCCGGGAGGACTTCCCGCGGATGGACCCGCAGTGGCGCCGGGTCAACCTCGTCTGCCGGCTGACGGGCGAGGGGTCGGTGGCGGTGTCGCGGCAGCCGGTGCCCGGGATCCCCGGCGAGCTGCTGCACCTGTTCGACCCGGCGGAACTGGCGAAGTACTTCACCGACGAGGAACTGGCGAACCGGGGAGGACCGTCGTGAGCTACCAGGGCAGCTTCCGGGTCTGGCGGGGCGAGGGCGCCGAGGGAGCGCTCGTCCACTACACCGTCGAGGTGAACGAGGGCGAGGTCGTGCTGGACGTCGTCCACCGGCTCCAGGCCACCCAGGCGCCCGACCTCGCCGTGCGGTGGAACTGCAAGGCGGGCAAGTGCGGCTCGTGCAGCGCCGAGGTCAACGGGAAGCCCCGGCTGCTGTGCATGACCCGGATGAGCACGTTCTCCGAGGACGAGGTCGTGACCGTCACGCCGCTGCGGACCTTCCCCATGTACCGCGACCTGGTGACCGACGTCTCGTACAACTACGTCAAGGCCCGGCAGGTCCCGGCCTTCGCCCCGCCCCCGGACCTGGCGCCCGGGGAGTACCGGATGGCCCAGCGCGACGTCGAGCGGTCGCAGGAGTTCCGCAAGTGCATCGAGTGCTTCCTGTGCCAGGACGTCTGCCACGTCATCCGCGACCACGAGGACAACACCGAGGCGTTCTCGGGCCCCCGCTACCTCATGCGCATCGCCGAGCTCGAGATGCACCCCCTCGACACCCGGGACCGGGTGGCGCAGGCCCAGGACGAGCACGGGCTGGGCCGGTGCAACATCACCAAGTGCTGCACCGAGGTGTGCCCGGAGCACATCAAGATCACGGACAACGCTCTGATCCCGCTCAAGGAGCGGGTGGTCGACCGGCGCTACGACCCCGTCACCTGGCTGGGCGCGACGATCCGCCGCCGGCGGCGCTGACCGGAGCGAACCTCGCCCGGGCGCCGACCGGGAACCGGCTCGAGGGCCGGGACGTCGTGTCCCGGCCCTCCTGCCGTGTCGCGTCAGCTTGCGGTCACGGCCTGCCGCGGCTCGCCCGCGGCGACCGAGATCCGCTTCGGCTTCACCTGCTCGGCGACGGGCAGGGTGAGCGTGAGGACGCCGTTGTCGTACGACGCCTCGATGCGGTCGACGTCGATGCCGTCGCCCACGGTGAGCTGGCGCAGGTAGGTCCCGGCGAAGCGCTCGCCGGCGATCCACTGCGCGCCCTCCACCTGCTGGGCGGGGCGCTCGGCCTTGACGCTCAGCACGCCGTTGTCGACCGAGACGTCGAGCGAGGTCGGGTCGACGCCCGGCAGGTCGGCGGTGAGGACGTAGGCGTCGCCGTGACGGTAGAGGTCCATCGGCATGAAGCGCGGCGTGCGCGCCGTGCCGTTGGCCGGGCCGGCGTTCATGCCGAGCAGCTGCTCGGTGAGGCGGTCCAGGTCACGGAAGGGGTCGAAGCGGAGCATGGGATCAACACCTCCAGGTCGGTCGGTGACCCTGTTGGCACTCTCGGGTCATGAGTGCCAACACCAGTATAGCCCGGGGTGTTCCCATTGTTGAGTCGCGAAGACTCAACTCTTGATCCGTGTCCGCGTCAGAACAGCTCGGACGGGCGGACCGTGAGCCCGAGGACCCCCAGCTCGGCCTCCCACGGCAGCCGCCGGACGAGACCGTACGAGGCGGGCCGGCCGCTCGTGGGGTCCTCCGGAACCGGGTCGGTGTGGACCACGACCTCACGCGCCGGCAGGTCGACGACCCAGTACTGGGCGACCCGGGCGCCCGCGTACACCCGCGCCTTGACGGTGAGGTCCGTCCGATGGCTCGTCTCGGCCACCTCGATGACGAGGTGAGCGGTCGCCGGGTGGGCCTCGTCCGTGCTGGCGGCCCAGTCGACGACCGCGACGTCGGGTTCAGGCTCGGAGTACGGGCTCGCGGCCAAGGGCGTCTGTGGGCGGACGAGATACCGCTCGCCGAAGCGGGCCACGAGGCGCACCGCGAGGCGCGTCGTCACGTGCCCGACCGCGTTCCCGTGCCGCGGACCCTGCGGTGCCATCTCGACGACGTCCCCCTCGATCAGCTCGACCGGCTGCCCCCGATAGGCGCCGGCCTCGACGAGGACGTCGTACATCGCCCGGGACAACGGGCGCCGAGCGGCGGCCCACGGCTCGGACACCACCGCAACGGACATGCCGACAGGGTAGGGAGGCCACGCACCGCCCGGCGCGGCCTCGCCGTCCCCTGTGGACGACACGCCCGCCGCGCTCACAGCTCGGTCCGCTCCAGCATCTCGGTGACGAGGGCGGCGATCGGCGAGCGCTCCGACCGGGTGAGCGTCACGTGGGCGAACAGCGGGTGGCCCTTGAGCCGCTCGATGACGCTGACCACCCCGTCGTGGCGGCCGACCCGCAGGTTGTCCCGCTGGGCGACGTCGTGGGTGAGCACGACGCGGCTGTTCTGGCCGATCCGCGACAGCACGGTCAGCAGCACGTTGCGCTCCAGCGACTGCGCCTCGTCGACGATCACGAAGGAGTCGTGCAGCGACCGGCCCCGGATGTGGGTCAGCGGGAGCACCTCGAGCATCCCGCGGTCGATGACCTCCTCGACGACCTCCTGGCTGACCAGGGCGCCGAGCGTGTCGAACACCGCCTGCCCCCAGGGGCTCATCTTCTCGTCGGCGGTGCCCGGCAGGTAGCCGAGATCCTGGCCGCCCACCGCGTACAACGGCCGGAACACCATGACCTTGCGGTGCTGGCGGCGCTCCATCACCGCCTCCAGCCCCGCGCACAGGGCCAGCGCCGACTTCCCGGTGCCGGCCCGGCCCCCCAGCGAGATGATCCCGACGTCCGGGTCCAGCAGCAGGTCGACGGCGATCCGCTGCTCGGCGCTGCGCCCGTGGAGCCCGAAGATGTCGGCGTCGCCGCGCACCAGGCGGACCCGCTTGTCCGGCGTCACCCGCCCCAGCGCCGAGCCGTGGGGGCTGGTGAGCACGAGGCCGGTGTGGGTGGGGACGTCCGCGGGCGCCGCCAGCTCGATCTCCCGCTCGTCGTACAGCCGGGAGATCTGCTCGACGGTGAGCTCCAGCTCGCCCATGCCCGTCCAGCCCGACTCCACCGCCATCTCGGCGCGGTACTCCTCGGCCTGCAGCCCGACCGCCGCCGCCTTCACCCGCAGCGGCACGTCCTTCGACACGAGGCACACGTCCTCGCCCCCGGCCGCCAGGTTGGCCGCCACGGCGAGGATCCGGCTGTCGTTGTCGCCGAGCCGGAAGCCCGGGGGCAGCACGTCGGTCTCGCCGTGGTTGAGCTCGACGTGCAGGCGGCCGCCGTCGCCCACCGGCACCGGCACGTCGAGGCGGCCGTGCTCGATCCGGAGGTCGTCGAGGAACCGCAGCGCCTGCCGGGCGAAGAAGCCGAGCTCGGGATGATGGCGCTTGGCCTCGAGCTCGGTGACCACGACGATGGGCAGCACCACCCGGTGCTCGGCGAACCGCACCGTCGCCAGCGGATCGGACAGCAGGACGGACGTGTCGAGGACGAAGGTGCGCGGGCCGTCGCCGGCTGCCGGACCCGCGGACCCCGCCACCTCCTCCGCGATCCGCCCCGTGAGGGTGTGGCCCACGTCGTTCGCCGCTTGTGGCATTCGCCCTCCTGAGGGAGCGCTCGGTCGGCCGCGTACGCGTTGCCACAGTACGTCCCGCGGCAGGGGGCGCCTACCGCCAACACGCGTGACGCGGGCCGCCCGGCGGGGCGACGCCCGGACGGCTCAGGTGCCGTAGCGCCGCTCCCGGCGGCTGTACGAGCGCAGCGCCCGGAGGAAGTCCACCTCGCGGAACTCCGGCCACATCGCCTCGCAGAAGTAGACCTCGCTGTGGGCGCTCTGCCACAGCAGGAACCCGGACAGGCGCTGCTCGCCGCTGGTCCGGATGACGAGGTCGGGGTCGGGCTGGCCCCGGGTGTAGAGGTGCTCGGCGATGTGCTCGACGTCCAGCACGTCGGCCAGCTCCTCGATCGAGGTGCCCCGGGCGGCGTGGGAGTGCAGGAGCGAGCGCACCGCGTCGGTGATCTCCCGGCGGCCGCCGTACCCGACGGCGACGTTGACGGTCATGGCGTCGAGGTGCTCGGTGGCAGCGGCAGCCGCCTTGAGCCGGCGCGCCGCGCCGTCCGGCAGCAGGTCCAACGCCCCGACCGGGTTCAGCCGGTACTGACCGGTGGCCGCCAGCCGGTCCACCAGGTCGGTGATGATGGCCAGCAGGGACCGCACCTCGTGGGCGGGGCGCGCCAGGTTGTCGGTCGAGAGCAGCCAGAGCGTGGCGAGCCGCACGTCGACGTCCCGGCACCAGCCGAGGAAGGCCAGCACCTTGTCCGCGCCGGCCCGGTGGCCGTGGCCGGCGTCGCGGCCCCAGGCCCGGGCCCAGCGGCGGTTGCCGTCGAGGATGACGCCGACGTGGTGCGGCAGCTCGGCACCGGCCAGCTCGGCCCGCAGCGATCGCGTGTACGCCCGGTACACGAGGTGGCGAAGACCCACGGGGCGGCACGGTAGTGGACCGGGCGCCGCGACACCCGGTAGCGAGTTGACCTACGGAAGCGTAACTTACGGTTCCGTAGGTAGAGTGACACCGTGGACGCCTCGCCCCCCCGCCCCCTCCGCCCGCCCCGCCGCCCGGACCCGACAGCCGCCCCCACGGAGAAGCCGCTGCTCAGGGGGTGGATCCATCTGGTCACGGCGCCGCTGGCGGTCGTCGCCGGCGCAGTCCTCGTCACGATCGCGCCGTCCGGCGCCGCTCGCACCGCCTCGGCCGTGTTCGCCACCTCCGCCGTCCTGCTGTTCACCGTGAGCGCGGTCTACCACCGCGGGCGGTGGACCCCCGCCGTGTCCGGGGTCCTGCGCCGCCTGGACCACTCGGCCATCGGCGTGGTCATCGCCGGGACGTACACCCCGTTCGCGGTCCTGCTGCTGCCACCGCGCACCGCGGTGATCCTGCTGTCGGTGGTGTGGGCCGGGGCGGTCGGCATCGTCCTGTTCCGGACGCTGTGGTTCCGGGCACCGCGCTGGCTCTACACACCGCTGTACATCCTCCTGGGGTGGGCGGCGGTGTGGTTCCTGCCCCAGTTCCACGCCGGCGGCGGGGCCGCGGTGCTGACCTTCGTCGTGGTCGGCGGCGTGCTGTACACCGTCGGGGCCCTGGCCTACGCCCTGCGCCGGCCCGACCCGCTGCCCCGGGTGTTCGGGTACCACGAGGTGTTCCACGCCTTCACCGTCGCGGCGTTCGCCGCCCACGTCGTCGGCGTGGCCATGGCGCTGGACGTGACCGCCCCGCCCGGCGCCGCCTGACGGGCCCCCGGGGCGGCCGCGGCCCCGTGCAGGGCACCGGGCGCCTCACCTGACCGGTGGCCTCACGCCGCCGACGGCCCGCCCTGGCGCACCCGGTCGACCTCCGCCATGGCCCGGCGCAGGTCGCCCAGCCACTCCCCGCTGTGGCGGCCGACGAGGCGGACGCACCACGCGACGGCGTGCGCCCGGGACCGGGCGACCCCGGCCTCGACGAGCGTGTCGAGCACCAGCCGCTCGGGCTGGCGGAGCCGGGTCATCACCGGCACCGCGAGGTTCGTGAACACGTCCACCACGGGCCCGCAGCGGGCTCCCCAGGCCACCCGGCGCCCGTAGCGCCGCTCCGCCTCCTGGGCGACGGCGATCCGGGCCTGGCGGGTGTCCTCGCGGAACCGGGTGATCCGCCCGGCCGCCTCCTCCTCGGCGAGCTCGCCCTCCGCGGTGCCGGAGGGCAGGGCGACGACGACGGTGATCTCGTCCCGGTCGACCGTGACGTCCGGGGCCCCGGCTCCGGTCCACTCGGCGGGGAGCCGGCCGCGCAGCCAGGCCGCGATCCGAGCCGTCTCGGACGAGGCGGGGGGCACGGAGCCGGTGGCGGTGCCGCTCTCGGGTCCGGTGGTGGTCTCCGCGGTGACGGTCTCGTCGGGGGTGGGGCCGGGGGCGTCGCCGATGCTGGTCTCGTCGCTCATGGCGAGATGATTACTCAGTTACAGAGCTAAGTCACGAGACCATGACTGGCGTTCGCCCTGGGCCGAGCGGCGATCGCGGCGACGACTCGCGGGTGGGCCCGGAACCACGCCACGGTCCGGGCGAGCCCCTCCCTCGTGGCGACCCGCGGTTCCCATCCCAGGACCCGCCGGGCCAGGGAGACGTCCGGCCGGCGCACCGCGGGATCGTCCTCCGGCCGCGGCACGAAGACCACCCCGGCGTCGGACCCGCAGAGCCGGGCCACGGTGCGGGCGAGGTCGAGCACCGACACCTCGTCCGGGTTGCCGAGGTTGACCGGGCCGGGGTGGTCGGAGGCGAGCATCCGGGCGACCCCCTCGACGAGGTCGTCGACATAGAGGATCGACCGGGTCTGGCTCCCGTCGCCCGCGACTGTCAGCGGGCGCCCGGTCAGGGCCTGGGTGACGAAGGTGGGGACCGCGCGCCCGTCGTCCGGCCGCATCCGGGGACCGTGGGTGTTGAAGATCCGGACGATCCCGGTGTCGACCCCGTGCGACCGGCGGAACGCCATGGTCGCCGCCTCGGCGAACCGCTTGGCCTCGTCGTAGACCCCGCGCGGGCCCACCGGGTTCACATGGCCCCAGTAGGTCTCGGGTTGCGGGTGCACCTGGGGGTCGCCGTAGGCCTCGCTCGTCGAGGCGAGCAGGAAGCGGGCGCCCTTCTCCCGCGCCAGGGCCAGGGCGCGCAAGGTCCCGGCGGAGCCCACCTGGAGCGTCTCGACCGGTAGCCGGAGGTAGTCGGCCGGGGAGGCCGGCGAGGCGAAGTGGAGGACCGCCGCCACGGGGCCCGCGATGTCGAGCGGGCCGGTGACGTCGACCCGCTGGAGCTCGAAACCGGGCCCGACGAGGTGGGCGACGTTGGCCGGCGACCCCGTGACGACGTTGTCCAGGCACAGCACGTCCCAGCCGTCGCCGAGCAGCCGCTCGCAGAGATGGGATCCGAGGAAGCCGGCGCCCCCGGTCACCACCGCCCTCACCCGGGTCGCGGGGGGCACCCAGGTGCGCAGCCTGGTCGAGGCCGGGGTCAGGGCGGTCGACGCGGCGAACGAGTCTCCCATGCGCCGTGGGTACCCCCCTCGACCGGCCGCAACCGCCTCGGGGCGTCCGTCAGCGGGACGGACCGTCAGGCCAGCACGCCGGCGTGGACGGCAGCGAACATGGCCGCCTCGACGAGGACGTGCACCGCGACGAGCGGCCACGGGTTCCTCCGGAAGACCGTGAGGTAGAGCACGACGGCGACGAGCCCGCCCATGACGGCGCTGACCGCTCCCGCCCCGCCGAGGTAGAGGTGTCCCAGCCCGAACACCAGCGCGGACCCCAGCGCGGACGTGACCCAGCCGGCGCGGGTGCGACCGACGACGTCCGCGATCCGGTCGACGATCCGAGGGCGGCGAAGCTGCTCGTGGACCGCGCCCACGTTCGATTCCTGGCGCCCCTTCTCGGGACCGCGTGCACGTCCTCGGCGGCAGCGCGGCAGCTGGGGGTCTCGTTGAGCACAGTCACCGGCCGGGTCCGGCGCATGCTCGATGCCGGGCTGCTCTGCGTCGACCGGGTCGAGCCGAGCCCGGCCCCGCCGACGACCGGTCGCCCGGGGGGCGTCGAGGTCGGCCGCCGCCGACGCTCACAGACCGCTCACGCGGCCCCGGCATGCGCCTGTCTCCCGGATGCGACCGCACCCGGGACTCCGGGTCAGTGGAGGAACTCCTCGCGGGCCCCGACCGCGCGGGCGAGCTCGGCCGGGTCGGTGACCGGGAGCCGGCAGACGAAGCCACGGCAGACGTGTGCCGCCGGCAGGTCCTCGACCTCGCCGCGGTCGGCCAGCAGGGCCGGCTCCGTGCCGCCGGGCTCCCCGACGGCCACCACGGCACCGGGCGCGGCGGCGGCGAGCGCCACCCGGTGCAGGGCATCCCGCCGGGGACCGGGGCGGCCCACGACCGCGATCTCGCGGGGCCCGTCGAGGACCGCGTGCACGCTCGCCCACCACCAGCCCGCGAACCGGGGCGCCTGCGCCATCAGAGGCTCGACCGCGACCAGGGCCGCCTCCGCCGCCTCGCGGTACCGGGAACGGCCGGTGAGCGCGGCGGCCCGGAGCAGGGCCCCGGCCGCCGCCGACCCGCCGGACGGATAGGCGTTGTCCGAGGGGTCCCGGGGGCGGCGGACCGCGGCCAGCGCGTCGTCGAGGGCGTCGGCGGCCACGTCGTGGAGGACCCCGGGGACGCCCGGGTCGGCGAAGCGGTCGAGCACGGCGTCGAGTAGCCGGAGCGCGGCCTCGACCCAGCGCGGGTCGCCGTCGACGCCGGCCAGCACCAGCAGGCCCTCGGCGACGTCCCCGTGGTCCTCCAGGACGCCGAGCGGCTCGCCGGCGACGCCGTCGCGCGACACCCGGCGCAAGCGGGTTCCGCCGCCCGCCCCGGCGTCCCCCGGGACGAGATGGAGCCGCAGCAGCAGCGCCGCCGCCGACTGCGCGGCCGCGACGAGGTCGGGCCGGTCGAGCAGGGCCCCGCACTCCGCCAGGGCAGCGACGGCGAGCCCGTTCCAGGCGGCCACCACCTTGTCGTCCCGGCCCGGTCGCGGACGGGATCCGCGGACTGCGACCAGCCGGGACCGCACCTCCCGCCAGCGGGCCGCCTCGCCCGGGTCCGCCCAGGGGTCGCGGACGAGCCGCAGCGTCGACGCCCCGCCGTGGAACGTCCCGGCGTCGGTGACGCCGAGGAGGTCGGCCGCCCACCCGCCGTCGACGTCCCCGAGTGCGGCCCGCAGCAGCGCCGGCGTCCAGACGTACGTGAGGCCCTCGGCGCCGTGCCCCCCGGACGGCAGGGCGTCGGCCAGGTCCGCCAGCTCGGGCTCGCCCGCGGCCGGCCCGTCGACCGGGGTGTCGGCGTCCAGGCTGGACGCCAGGCCGCCCTCGGCGGTGCCGAGCTCGCGGACCATCCAGTCGCAGGTCTCCTCCGCGACCCGGCGGCCCGCGGGCTCCCCGGTGAGCCGCCACCAGTGCAGGTAGACCCGGGCCAGCTGGGCGTTGTCGTACAGCATCTTCTCGAAGTGCGGCACCACCCATTCCCGGTCCACGGCGTACCGGGCGAACCCGCCGCCCAGCTGGTCGTACATGCCGGACCGGGCCATCGCCGACAGCGTGCGCCCGGCCAGGTCGCGGGCGGTCGCCGCGGTGGCGGCCCCGCTCGCGGCGTGGCGCAGGAGGAACTCCAGCACCATCGACGGCGGGAACTTCGGGGCACCGCCGAAACCGCCGTGCCCGGCGTCCTCCTCCGCCGCCAGCCGGGCGACGGCCGTGGCCGTCGCCGCCCCGGTCAGCGGCGGCCGGTCGTCACCGGCGGGCGCGGCGACCGGCGCCCC
>JBHJOJ010000081.1:0-6219 GCA_050329835.1 Kineosporiaceae bacterium
CCGGATCTCGTGCAGCAGGTCGTCGATCTGGCCCTTCGTCCGCCGGACGACGACCTCGGGGTCGATCAGACCCGTGGGTCGGATGATCTGCTCGACGACGTCCCCCTCGCCCATCCGCAGCTCGTACGGGCCCGGAGTCGCCGACAGGTAGACGGTCTGGCCGACGCGGTCGACGAACTCCTCCCACTTCAGCGGGCGGTTGTCCATGGCCGAGGGCAGGCGGAACCCGTGGTCGACGAGTGTGCGCTTGCGGGACATGTCGCCCTCGAACATCCCGCCGATCTGCGGGACGGTCACGTGCGATTCGTCGATGACCAGGAGGAAATCCTCGGGGAAGTAGTCGAGGAGGGTGTTGGGCGGCGTCCCCGGCTCACGACCGTCGAAGTGCCGGCTGTAGTTCTCGACCCCGGAGCAGGTGCCGACCTGGCGGAGCATCTCGAGGTCGTACGTCGTCCGCATGCGCAGGCGCTGAGCCTCCAGCATCTTGCCCTGGCGTTCGAGTTCGGGCAGCCGCTGTCCAAGCTCGGCCTCGATGTCGCCGACCGCACGCTCGAGGCGCTCGGGCCCGGCCACGTAGTGGGAGGCCGGGAAGAGGTAGAGCATCTCCTCCTCGTGCACGACCTCGCCCGACACCGGGTGCAGCGAGTACAGCCGCTCGATCTCGTCGCCGAAGAGCTCGATGCGAACGGCCAGTTCCTCGTACACCGGGATGATCTCGACCGTGTCGCCCCGGACCCGGAACGTGCCGCGGGTGAAGGCGAGGTCGTTGCGGGTGTACTGCATGGTGACGAACCGCCGCAGCAGGTCGTCCCGGTCGACCGTGTCACCGACCTTGAGCGGCACCATCCGGTCGACGTACTCCTGCGGCGTGCCGAGGCCGTAGATGCACGACACCGAGGCCACGACGATGGTGTCGCGGCGGGTCAGCAGCGAGTTGGTCGCGGAGTGGCGCAGCCGCTCGACCTCGTCGTTGATGGACGAGTCCTTCTCGATGTAGGTGTCCGTCTGCGGGATGTAGGCCTCGGGCTGGTAGTAGTCGTAGTACGACACGAAGTACTCGACCGCGTTGTGGGGCAGCAGCTCCCGGAACTCGTTGGCGAGCTGGGCGGCCAGCGTCTTGTTGGGCGCCATGACGAGGGTCGGCCGCTGCACCTGCTCGACCAGCCACGCGGTGGTCGCCGACTTCCCGGTGCCGGTGGCGCCGAGCAGCACGGTGTGCTGCTGCCCGGCCCGCACCCGCTCGGCGAGCTGCGCGATCGCGGTCGGCTGGTCCCCGGAGGGCTGGAACTCGCTGACCACCCGGAAGGGCGACAGCCGCCGTTCGATGGTCGTCGTGGGCCGCACCGGACCACGGTACGCGCGCCCTCGGACACGCCCGCCGCCGCGGCGTCACCTCAGTCGAGGGTCCTCCGCCCGGCCCGCGCGGCGAAGTCGTCGAGGGCCGACAGCACCTCCGGTGCCTGCCACACCCGGTTGCGCGAGTGACCCGTCGACTCGACGAGGACCCCCGCGTCGACCAGGGGGGCGACGGCGCGCGGGACGTTGCCGGACGTCACGCCGAGCTCGCGAGCGATGGTCGGCGCGTCGACGACGGGTTGCCGCAGCAGCAGGTCGGCCACCCGCCACGCGGTCGCCCCGCGCCGGGCCCGGATCCCGGACGTCCATCCCTCCCGGATCGCATGGAGATCGACGACGAGTCGGCGGGCGTTGGCGATCGCCAGGAACGAGGCCGTGGCGAACCGCTCGACGATCGGTGCCGGATCCCCGGCGCGGTAGGCCGTGAGGGCGGCGAAGTACCCGGACGTGTCCGTCAGCAGCCCGGCGGAGACGGGGATCGTCACCGAGCGTGTCAGGCGGTGCCGACGCAGCAGCGCGTGGACGAGCGCCCGGCCCGTCCGGCCGTTGCCGTCGGGGAACGGGTGGATCGTCTCGAACTGGGCGTGTGCCAGCGCCGCCTGGGTCAGCACGGGCAGGTCGGTGCGACGGCCGAACGCCACGAGGTCCGCCATGAGCGACGGGACGTGCTCGTGGTGCGGGGGCACGAACTCCGCCCCGTGCGGTCCGTAGGAGTCCCCTCCGATCCAGACCTGCTGCTCGCGCCACCGGCCGGCGATGTGAGGCTCGCTGTCCTGCAGCAGTGCTCGGTGCATCGCGAGGATCGCTCCCTCGTCGAGGTCGTCGGCCGTCCGGATCGCCGCCCGCATCGCCGCCACGTTCCCGACGACGAGCGTGGCGTTGCGCTTCTCCCGGCTGCCCATCTCGGCGAGCACGACGGCCCGGGCGCCCGACGTCAGGTTCTCGATCATGGACGAGGACGCCGACTCCGAGCGGAGCATGACGGTCTCGTAGGGGACGAGGTCGCTGCCGACGTCGGCGTCGAAGCGAGCGATCTCGGCTGCGGCCTCGGCGTCGAGGGCGATGACGTCGCTCGGCAGACTCGGCGTCAGCGGGGTGATCAGAGGGACGACGGCCGCCTCGTACGGGCCGTCGTGACGGGCGCGGACGGCCCGCGACATGAGTTCGCGCGGAACGCTCGACTGCCACGGCCGGACCTCGCCGAGCGTCGCCGGCCAGGCCACTGCGGCGACATCTGATGTCACTGGGGAATCTTAACCTCAGTTAACACACAACTGATGGCAAGGAGCGCCGCTCTCCTCAGATCGCGTAGTCCTCTCCCCCGAGGACCGCAACCGCGATGTCGTCAGCCCACCGGGTGGTGAACCGCCAGCCGTGGTCGTCGCCCCAGTGCCGGACGATCTCCTGCTCCCCCGGCCGGTGCACGTCGTCCAGGACGACCGTCGCGTCCCCCGCCAGGTGCGGGGCGACCACCTCGGCGGCGGGCCACCGGGCCAGCTCCGTCCCCGGGCGCCAGGCGGGCGGGCCGTCGACCAGCAGGAGGTCGACCGGCCCCGGCGCGTCGGCCAGCGCCCCCGCCACCACCGTCCGGTCGTACCAGCCGTCCACGAGGGCCGCGTGGTGCAGGTGGACGGACCGACCGGTCCCCGCCGCCCGCACCAGGCCGTCGACGACGGCCAGCCAGCGCTCGTCGTGCTCGATCGTGACCAGGCGCCCCCCGGCACCGGCCAGCAGCCGCGACAGGACGAGCGTGGAGATCCCGGAGCCGAACTCGACGACGGTCCGTCGCCGACGGATCACCACGTCGTTGCAGACGCGGACGAGCGCCGCCGGTCGGATGGACGCCTCCGTCCACGGCAGGTAGGTCCCCGGCAGCAGGGGCCGCAGCAGTTCGAGGGCCCGCAGGTCGTCCAGGCGCTGGGCGTCGTCGCGGGGAGAGCTCACACGTCAGCGAACCACGGTTCCGGTGGCCGTCGGCTCCGCGCCCGCGTCCCCGCCGCGACGACGATCACACAGGTGGCCCCCGGCGACCCCTGGGCCGGCGGGCGCCGGTGTGCCTACGGTGCCGGTGATCAGGCTCGCCACCGGCAGTGCGCCGACGCACTCCTGAAGGGACGGTCATGGCGGATCCCTCCGCAGTTCCGACGGCTCCCCCGGTCGCCCACCGCATCGCGGTGATCCCCGGGGACGGCATCGGGGTCGACGTCACCGACGCGGCCCGCGAGGTCCTCGGCGCAGTCGCCGACCGGCACGGAGTCGACCTGTCGTTCGACTCCCTCGACTGGTCCTGCCGGCGCCACCAGGAGCAGGGCGCGATGATGCCGCCGGACGGCCTCGACCTGCTCCGCGGGTACGACGCGGTCCTGCTGGGCGCCGTCGGCTGGCCCGGGGTCCCGGACCACGTCTCGTTGTGGGGCCTGCTCGTCCCCATCCGGCGCGCCTTCCGGCAGTACGTCAACCTGCGGCCGGTGCGCACCCTGGCCGGGGTGCCGGGCCCGCTGCGCGCCGGCACCGGGATCGACCTCGTCGTGGTCCGCGAGAACACCGAGGGCGAGTACAGCGAGATCGGGGGCCGGCTCGGCCGGGGGACCCCGGGCGAGATCGCCCTCCAGGAGTCGGTCTTCACCCGGGCCGGCGTGACCCGGATCGTCGACTACGCCTTCGACCTCGCCCGCAGCCGCCGGGGTCGGGTGACGTCGGCGACGAAGTCCAACGGCATCGTCCACACCATGCCGTTCTGGGACGAGATCGTCGCCGAGCGGGCCGCGGCCTTCCCCGACGTCGCTTGGGAGTCCGAGCACATCGACGCCCTGGCGGCCAAGGTGGTGCTCGACCCCGGCCGGTTCGACGTCATCGTCGCGTCCAACCTGTTCGGCGACATCCTCAGCGACCTCACGGCGGCGGCCGCGGGGAGCATCGGCATCGCCCCCGCGGCCAACCTCGACCCCACGGGCGAGTTCCCGTCGATGTTCGAGCCGGTCCACGGCTCCGCCCCGGACATCGCCGGCCGCGGCGTCGCCAACCCGGTGGGGGCGATGTGGTCGGCGGTCCTCATGCTCGACCACCTCGGCCATCCCGCGGCCGCCGACGACCTCATGCGGGCCGTCGAGACGGCGCTCGCCTCCCCGGACACCCGCACCCCGGACGTCGGCGGCACGGCGCGGACGGCGGACGTCACCGCGGCCGTCGTCCGGCTGCTCGCGGCGTCATGACGGCCCCGGCCGGCGCTCTCGACGGGGCGGGCCTGCTGCCCGGCTTCACCCCGTCGGTCGTCGACGTGCCGGGGGCCAGCATCGCCACCTGGGTGGCGGGGTCGGGTCCGCCGGTGCTGGCCCTGCACGGCTACCCGCAGACCCACGTCATGTGGCATCGGGTGGCCCCGGAACTGGTCCGGCACCACACCGTCGTGCTCGCCGACCTGCGCGGCTACGGTGACAGCACCGGCCCGCCCGCCGACCCGGACGGCCTCGGGTACAGCAAGCGGGCGATGGCGGCCGACCAGGCGGCGGTCATGACACACCTCGGGTTCGACCGGTTCGCCGTGGTCGGCCACGACCGCGGGGCGCGGGTCGGCCACCGGCTCGCCCGCGACCACCCGGACCGGGTGACCCGGCTCGCGGTGCTCGACATCGTCCCCACTGTCCACGCCTACGCCCACGTCGACCGGGACTTCGCCGAGAACTACTACCACTGCTTCTTCCTGTCCCAGCGGACCGGGGTCCCGGAGGCCCTGCTCGCCGCGGCCCCCGAGGAGTGGGTGCGGTTGCGGATGCAGTCCCGGCACGCCGGTCCGGTGCCGTTCGACGAGCGGGCCCTGCAGGAGTACGTCCGGTGCTTCGGGTCCCCGGCCGTCGTCGCCGCCAGTTGCGCCGACTACCGCGCCGCGGCCGGGATCGACCTGGTCCACGACGCCCAGGACCCGTCCCCGCTGCGGTGCCCGGTGCTCGCCCTGTGGGGCGAGCGGGGGTTCGTCGGCCGCGCCTACGACGTGGCCGCGGTGTGGCGGGCGGCCGCCGCCGACGTCGCGGGCGAGGGGCTGCCCTGCGGGCACTACGTGGCGGAGGAGGCCCCCGAGCAGACCCTCAGCGCCCTGCTGCCGTTCCTCGCAGGGCGTCGGAGATGAAGCCGGTCTTGGCCCGGGCGTAGTCGTCGATCGTCGGCCACGCGCGGGACTCCAGCTCCCGCTTGAGCCGGGCGTAGGCGTCACGCAGCGCCGGGTCGGCACGCAGCCGGTCCCGGAAGCCGAGCACCTCGGCGACGACCGGGCTGTCCACCGCACGCACGTGGCAGTTGACGGCCCGGCCGGGGTCCGCGTTGGCGGCGTACCCCTTCGCGGCGCGGCCGGGCCGGGTCACCGGTTCGTCCCAGAAGTCCGTCAGCGGGACCAGCCCCGCAGCGTCGAGGTCACCGGCGAGCTCGTCGGCCGTCGCGAGGTCGGCGACGACGACCTGCAGGTCGACGACGTCCTTCGCGGGCAGCCCGGGGACGGCCGTCGACCCGACGTGCGCCACGTCGAGGGCACGGTCCCCGGCCGCCCGGCGGACCCGGGCCACCAGTCGCTGCGCCGCGGCCGGCCAGGCGGGGTCCGGCGGCACGAGGACGGGCCGGTCGGGACGCCCGGCCCGCCGCCCCGCGCGCAGGTTGGCCTCGAAGGGGACGAGCCGGTCGTGCCACAGCCGGCGGGCGGCCTCGCGCAGCCGCTCCGGCAGGCCGGTGTTGTCCAGCCACACGTCCGCGGCCGCCCGGCGGTCGGAGTCGCCGGCCTGCGCGGCGACCCGGGCGCGGGCGTCGGAGTCGGTCATCCCGCGTTCCCGGACCAGGCGGGCCACCCGTTCCTCGGCCGGAGCGCCGACGACGACGACG
>JBHJOJ010000082.1:0-20151 GCA_050329835.1 Kineosporiaceae bacterium
ACGGGTCGTACCCTTCCGACCGGCGCGGCAACGCCGATCTTGCTTGAGGACCATCAGGACGAGCGGGAGGGTACGACCCCTCCCCGATCTTGCCCATCCACAGGTTTCAAGCATTGCTCGTCGTGGAGTCTGCGCACGCGACCGCACGCTGGGTCCTCCGGCCGGGACACTCCTCCGGTGGGGTACGTCGTGGTCGCGGCCGGTGCGGACGCCGGAACCGTCACGCTCACGGCGACCGCGGACGACGCCACGCCAGGGGAGTCCTCCGCGGTCGACGTCGCCGACCTCCCGGCGGCCGTGGCGCGGGCCGAGGCGGGGCGGCCGCGGTGGGTGTGGGACGACACCGCGGGCTGGTACCCGGGACTGCTGGCGGCCGGGGTGCGCGTGGAGCGCGCTCACGACCTGCGGCTGTGTCACTCGATCCTGCGGCGCAGCCCGCTCAGCGCGGGGTGCGGACCGGCGACAACGCCCGCGGGAGTCTGGGATGCACCCCGCGTACCGCCCGCCCGGCGGAACGAGACCGAGCCGGACCTGTTCGGCGAGCTGTTCGGTGACACCGGCCCCGGCCGTGCCGCACCGCCGGACCCGCTGGCCGAGCTGCGCTCCCAGCTCGACGCCGTCGCCGGGTCCGCGGCGCCGGGCCGGCTGCGGCTGCTGCTCGCGGCCGAGTCCACGGGGGCGCTGCTCGCCGCCGAGATGCACGCCGACGGGATGCCCTGGGACGCCGACGCCCACGACCGCCTCCTCACCGGCCTGCTCGGCCCCCGGCCCCCGGCCGGGACCCGGCCCCAGCGCCTGGCGGACCTGGCCGAGGAGGTCCGCCGCATCCTCGATCGCCCGGACCTCAACCCCGATTCCCAGCCGGACCTGCTGCGCGCGCTGCGCCGTGCCGGCCTCGACGTCACCACGACCCGCGCCCACGAGCTGCGCACGCACCACCACCCGGTGGTCGCGCCGCTGCTGGAGTACAAGAAGCTCGCCCGCCTGCTGGCCGCCAACGGCTGGTCCTGGGCCGACACCTGGGTCCACGGTGGCCGCCACCGGCCCGAGTACGTGCCCGCCGGGGTCCCGACCGGGCGCTGGGCCACCAGCGGCGGCGGGGCGCTGCAGCTGCCGGAGGCGGTGCGCGGCGCGGTGCGGGCCGATCCGGGGTGGCGCCTCGTCGTCGCCGACGCCCGGCAGCTCGAACCCCGGGTGCTGGCCGCCATGGCCGGTGACGAGGCGATGACCGCCGCCGCCCGCGCCGGCGACCTCTACACCGCGATCGTCGACGCGCGCGTCCTGCCCACCCGCGACCAGGCGAAGACCGCCCTGCTCGGCGCCGTCTACGGCGCGACCACCGGTCCCAGCGCGACGCTGCTCCCCCGCCTCGCCCAGGCCTTCCCGCGCGCCATGGCCCTGGTCGAGGACGCCGCCCGCGCCGGCGAACGGGGTGAGGTCGTCCGCACCTGGCTCGGCCGCGGATCCCCGCCACCGCCCGACGCCTGGCACCGGATCATGGACTCCGCGAGCACCGAGGGCGCCTCCACCGCCGACGTCACCCGGGCCCACCGGGCCGCCCGGGACTGGGGACGCTTCACCCGCAACTTCGTGGTCCAGGGAACCGCCGCCGAATGGGCCCTGTGCTGGCTGGCCGCCCTGCGCCGCCGGCTGCAGCACCTGCCCGGACGACCACACCTCGTGTACTTCCTCCACGACGAGGTCATCGTCCACACCCCTGCCGAGACGGCGGACGCCGTCGCCACGGCCACCGTCGACGCCGCGACCGAGGCCGGACGCCTGCTGTTCGGCGACTCCGCCGCCGACTTCCCCCTCGACGTCGCCGTGGTCGACGCCTACGACGAGGCCGGCTGACCACCGCGCGTCGCCAGGGTCGGCTGGCGGGGCCGGCCGGCGGGGCCGCCGGTCTCGCCGCACTAGCCTGAGCGTCGTGCTGATCCGTCCGGCTGAGCTGGCCGGGATCCGGGCGGGGGCGGTCGACCTCGGCTTCCGCCGCTGGGAACGTCCGCGCGTCGTCGTCGGCACCCGGATGCGCACCCCCGTGGGCCTCGTCGAGGTCACCTCGGTGGACCCCGTCGACGAGACGACGATCAGCGAGGGCGACGCCCGGCGCGCCGGAGCCGCGTCGCTCGACGCCCTGCGGCGGGCCCTGGCGGCGCGGTCGGACCGGCCGGTGTACCGCGTCGGATTGCGCTGGGCCGGGGAGGACCCGCGGATCGCGCTCCGGCAGCGGCGGCCGCCGCCGGCGGAAGCCGAGGCCGTCCGCGCCCGCCTCGACCGCCTCGACGCGGCGTCGCCCACCGGGCCGTGGACCCGGCCGACGCTGGAGATCATCGACCGTTGCCCCGCGGTGCGCGCGCCGGACCTCGCCGCCGCCCTCGGCCGCGACACCGCGTCGTTCAAGCGCGACGTCCGCAAGCTCAAGGACCTGGGGCTGACCGAGTCGCTCGACATCGGTTACCGGCTCTCGCCCCGGGGTGAGGCGGTGGTCGACGACGGTGGCCCGGCCCGGGAACGGCCCGCGCCGCCGGCCGGTACCCGGCTCCCGGCGATCGGCGCCGCGGCCACGCGGGCGCTCACCGCTGCCGGGCTCACCACGCTCGAAGCGGTCGCCGCGGTCCCGGAGCGGGACCTGGCGGCCCTGCACGGCGTCGGCCCCGTCGCCCTGGGACGGCTCCGGGCGGCAGTGGCCGAGCACGCGCGCAGCGGCACCCGCTGAACCCGGGCCGCTACCGCTCGGACGGAGCGTCGTGTGACCTCGACGGCGCGTGACACGCCGCAGGCTGGGCCGATCCCGCCGCGACCGCTACCGTCGCCGACCTGTCGGATGTATCGGACACATGAACCCCGGGGAGCTGCCATGCGAGTCACGCAGTCGTGTCTCATCGGTCTGGTGGTCACGGCCACCGCCCTCGTGCCCGCCATCGGGGCGTCGGCCGCCCCGTCGGGCGAGGGCGGCGCGGAGCGGGCGGGTGCCACCGGGGAGTACGTCGTCGCCTTCGAGCCCGGAGCGGCGGACGCCGGTCTGGCGGCGATCGAGGCCTCGGGCGGAACCGTGGTCGACGTCAACGAGTCGGCCGGGCTGGCACTCGTCGAGTCGCAGGGCGCGGCGTTCCTCGACGAGGTGCGGGCCGACGCCGCCGTCGCGGGCGCCGCGTCGAACCACAGCGTCGGCACGTCGCGCCCCGGGATGCCGCACCGCGTCGTCGAGGAGCGGCCGTCGGCGGCCGACCGGGCGACCGCCGGGGCCGGCGGGGAGCGCCCGGAGCGGCGCGGCCGGGGGACCGACCCGCTGGCGAGCCTCCAGTGGGACATGGCTGCCATCGGCGCGAACCGCGAGGGCGCCTGGCGCCGGGCGACCGGTCGCGGCGTCCAGGTCGGGATCATCGACACCGGCATCGACGGCGCCCACCCGGACCTCGCGCCCAACTTCAACGCCGACCTGTCCCGGAACTTCACCATGGACATCCCGGACATCGACGGCCCGTGCGAGGAGGCCACCTGCATCGACCCGGCCGACGTCGACCACGACGGCCACGGCACGCACGTGGCCGGCACCGTCGCCGCCGCCCGCAACGGCGTCGGCATCGCCGGGGTCGCTCCCGACGCCGAGCTCGTCAACGTCCGCGCCGGGCAGGACTCGGGCTTCTTCTTCCTCTACGAGACGGTGGCCGCCCTCACCTACGCGGCGGACATCCGGCTCGACGTGGTCAACATGAGCTTCTACACCGACCCCTGGCTCTTCAACTGCGACTCGGCGGACGACTACGTCGAGGGCACGGTGAGCGAGCAGGACCTCGCCGACCAGGCGTTCACCAAGCAGGTGATCACCGCGGCGCTCGAGTACGCCCACGAGCGCGGCGTGACGCTGGTCGCGGCGGCGGGCAACGGGCACACCGACTACTCGCTGCCCACCCGCTTCGACGACTCCAGCCCGGACTACGGCGCCCCGCCGGTCGAGCGGGTCGTGACGAACGACTGCCTCGACCTGCCGAGCGAGGGCCCGCACGTCATCGCCGTCGGCTCCACGGGACCCTCGGGCACCAAGGCGGACTACTCCAACTACGGCCTCGGCTCGGTCGACGTCGCCGCTCCCGGCGGCTGGTTCCGCGACTACGTCGGCACCCCGGCCTACCGGACCCCGGAGAACATGGTGCTGTCGCCCTACCCGCTGGGCGCCGCCATCGAGCAGGGCCTGGCCGACGAGAACGGCGTCCCGGTGGACGACTTCTCGCTGGTGTCGTGCGACCGGCACGGCGAGGACTGCGGCTTCTACACCTACCTGCAGGGGACGTCCATGGCGTCGCCGCACGTGGCGGGGGTCGCCGCGCTGGTCGTGGACGAGTTCGGCCGCACCCGCCGGGGCGACACCTCGCTGAGCCCGGACCGGGTCCGTGACCGGCTCCTCACCACCGCCGCCGATCGCGCGTGCCCGGCCGCCGGGTTCGAGGACTACAGCGACGAGGAGCGCGACCCGGCGGAGTACAACGCGGTGTGCGACGGCACGACGGCCGTCAACGGCCTGTACGGCGAGGGCATCGTCGACGCCGGGGCGGCGGTCTCGCGCCGGCACCGCTGATCAGGAGCCCGCGGGCCGGCCGGCTCGAGGTCCACACCTCACGCCCGGCCGGCCCGCGGAACTCCTCGGGGAACCCGAGCTCGACGTCTCGGCGGGCCCGGCCGACGAGCGCGACACCACCACACCCGCCGCTATGGCGGGCAGCGTCCGCGCGGTCCTCCTCGACGAGGGCCTGGCACCGGCGGGACGGGACCGGCTCGACGGCTGGCTCGCCGCCGACCCGGCGTCCGGGGCCGGTGACGCCACCATCGCGGCTGCCACGGAGATCGTCCTCCGCCGCCTGACGTCGGGATAGGTCCGACTCCGGAACGGGGTCTGTCCTCAACTGTGTGTGCGGGTGGCAAGGGCCATGAGGTTCTGCCCGTAGGCGGTCATGAGACCTGCCCTCGGACCGACCGACGATGTCGGGCCCTGCCGCGTGACAGCCGCGCCCGGGCGGGGCTCGGCCCCGCCCCCGGAGGGGAGGACCCCCGGGTCACGCCGACCACAGCACCGACATCGGCAGGGTCCACAGGCGGCCGCCGAGGTGCACCGGTGCGGGGCACGTGCACAGGACGACACCGGCGGCGAAGTCGTCACCGAGCCGCTGGTCCAGCAGGCGCAGGCCGCGCAGGTCCTCGCTGCGCACCGTGGCACCGGCCTTGACCTCGATCCCGACGACCCGGCCATCGCCGGACTCCAGCACAAGGTCGACCTCGGAGCCGTCCCGGTCGCGGAAGTGGAAGAGCTGCGGGCGAGTCGTCGACCACTCGGACTGGGCCCGCACCTCGTTCGTCACGAAGGTCTCGATCAGCCGCCCCGCGACGTCCACGTCGCTGCGCACACGTCCCCCCAGCAGCCGTGCGGCCAGCCCTGTGTCGGTGAGCCCGATCTTGGGCCGGCGCACCAGCCGCGACGTGAGATTGGTCGACCAGGCCGGCACGGTCTGCACCAGGAAGACCGCCTCCAGGTGAGCGAGATAGCTGTCGGTCGTCGGCCTCGCCAGGCCGAGGTCCCGAGCCACGTCCGTGACGTTGAGCTCGCCGGAGGTCCGGGCCGCGATCAACCGGAGGAGCCGCGGCAGTTCTCGGAGGTAGGCAGCGTCACTGACGGCCCGCACCTCTCGATCGATCACGCCCGCGACGTAACTGTCGAACCAGGCGGTACGCCTGCGGTCGCTCCGTTCCACTGCGGGCAGGTAGCCGCCCCTGACCGCGCGCTCGAGAACCTGCGCCCGCCCGACCGGCTCGGGCCGCAGGTCGCTGATCCCGTCGCCGAAGGCGGCATCGACGAGGCCGGTCACCGCGTCGGCACCCGCCAGTTCCGACTGGGTGAAGGGCCACAGGGTCAGGGCCTCCATCCGGCCGGCCAGCGAGTCGGCCAGGCGAGGCGCCCCCAGGAGCCGGGTCGACCCGGTCAGCAGGAAGCGGCCGGGGCGCCGGTCGCGATCGACCTGAGCCTTGACCGCGAGCAGGAGCTCTGGGACGCGCTGGGCCTCGTCGATCCCGACCAGGCCGGTCCGGCCCGTGACGAAACCGACGGGGTCCGTCCGCGCCACGTCCAGGGTCGCGGCGTCGTCGAGGCTCAACCAGCTCCCGCCGTAGCTCGCCACCACGTGCTCCGCGAGGGTGCTCTTGCCCGCCTGTCGTGGTCCGGCGACGACGACGACAGGGGTGTCACTCAACGCCTCCTGCAGCGGACCAGCGAGGAGACGGGGGAGATACACCCTCCGAGGATACCGGGCTCTGCGATCCGCGGACCCGTGCCCTGCGACCCGCGGAGCCGTCTCCTGCGATTCGCGGTCACTTGCCGAGAGCGCGGCATCGTCACACTCGTCGACCACGGATCGATCACAAGTGGCCGCAGTCGTCGCAGAGCGCCGGCGTAGAGGACCTGGCCGGCCGGGCCGCCCGGCGCTCCCAGGGCCACTCCGGCCGCCGCGACCGCGAACGCCACGACCGCGACCCAGCCGCCAGCGCCCGCCACATGAGCAGCACCGCGACCAGCAGCACGGCAGCCCGAGGGAGACCGCCGCCGCGCACCCGGCCAGGCGGGGCCACGTCTGGCGCGACCCGGCCCGCGGGGGACCGGCGGGCGCCCGGCTATCCTCCCCGGCACGGCGGCCCGGGGGCGGCCGCCCGGAGGCACCCCGAGGACGAGGTGGCAGCGGACGACACGGCCATGCCGGCGCGACGGCGGGTCGTCATGCACCCGAGCACCGCCCACGCCCGCCGGTCGGCCCAGCTGCGGGCCGTGCCCACGGTCCGCGGGATCCGGGCCCACCCCGACGCCGTCGCCGCGCTGGTCGACCGCCAGCGCCGGCTGGCGGTCCGCTACGCGGCGGCCCTGGCCGCGGTCCTCGCCCTGCTGCCCGTGGTGCCGGCCCTCGTCGACACCGCCCCTCCCGGGTGGCCGGCCGGGTGGCCGGCCCCGGCGTGGCTGATCCTGCCGGCCGGGGCGCTGGCGTTCTGCTACCTGCTCGCCAGCAGCCACGCCCGGCGGGCGACCCGGCTCGAGCGCCGCTGGCTGCACGAGACGGGGCCGGCCGTTCCCGCGGCCGGGGGGCCGGACGCGTGATCGTCGCGCTCACGGTGGCGGCCGTGACGGTCGCGAGCCTCCTCGTCGGGGCCGCCGGGATCCGCCACGCCCGCACCCCGGCGAACTTCCTCGTCGCCTCGCGTGCGGTCCGGCCCCGCTGGAACGCCGCGGCGGTGTGCGGCGACACCCTGTCGGCGGCCTCCTACCTGGGGCTGGCCGGCCTGGTCCTGGCCTTCGGCATCGACATGGTGTGGTTCCCGATCGGGTGGGCGGCCGCCTTCGTGATCATGGCGTTGTTCGTGGTCGCGCCGCTGCGCCGGTTCGGTGCCTACACCGTCCCGGAGTTCCTCGAGGACCGCCTCGACGACCGCCGGATCGGTCGCGCCGTGGCCTGCGTCATCCCCGTCATCGCCCTGGTCTACCTGCTGGCCCAGCTCAAGGGCGCCGGGGTGGTCGTCGAGGTGCTGACCGGGGCGCCGTACTGGGTCGGCGTCGTCGCGGTGGTCGTCATCGTCGTGGCCAACGTGCTGGCCGGCGGCATGCGCTCGGTGACCACGGCGCAGGGTTTCCAGTTCGTCCTCATCGCGGTCGGCGTCCTGCTGCCGCTGGCGGTCCTGCTCGCCGTGTGGTTCTCCGCACCGAGACCGGCCCCGGCCGAGGGTCCGCCGGTGTTCCACGAGACCACCGAGGTGGGCTACGGGACCCGGACAGTGGTGGTCCTGGCCGGCGACGTCACCGCGCACGTCGCCGGCACCGTGGACGGGGAGGCCTACGACTCCGAGGTGGTGCTCGCCGCCGGGCGGCGGGAGGTCGGCGCCGGCACCACGGTCACCTGGCCGGCCGGCACGCCCGTCCCCCACGCCGCCTCCGTCGCCCCGGTCACGGAGCGGGACTGGGGAGAGCTCGGCGCGGCCGGCGAGCCGCCCGGCGGGCGCAGCACCTACGTCGCCTACTCGCTGCTCGTGGCCTCCGCGATCGGGCTGGCCGGGCTGCCCCACATCCTCGTCCGGTTCACGACGAACGTCAGCGGGGTCGACACCCGCCGGACGGCCGCCATCGTGCTCGGGTTCATCGCGGTGTACTACTCCGCGCTGCCGGTCTACGGCGCACTCGGCCGGCAGGCCGCCCCGGACCTGCTGAGCACCGGGGCCACCGACTCCGTCATGCTCGTGGTGCCGGAGCGGGTGGTCGGCGGCACCGGCGGCGACGTGCTGGTCGCGGTGGTCGCGGGCGGCGCCGTGGCCGCCTTCCTGTCGACGGCGTCGGGGCTCATGGTCGCCAGCGCCAGCGCGCTCAGCCACGACCTGCTCGGGGGCGGCATCCGCTGGTTCCCGCACGCGACGATCGCCGCGGGCGCGGTGGCCGTGCCGCTCGGCCTGCTCGTGGAGTCCGTCGACATCAGCATCCTCGTCGGCTGGTCGACGGCGATCGCGGCGTCCGCCCTCACGCCCGTCCTGCTGCTCGGGCTGTGGTGGCGCGGGCTCACCCGGGCCGGGGCGATGGCGTCCATCGTGGTGGGCGGCACGGCGGCCGGGCTGGCGGTGCTCACGTCCGTCACCGGCCTCGCCGGACGCCACTCCCCCTGGGCCGACACCGTGCTCGCCGCGCCCGCCGCCTGGTCGGTCCCGCTCGCCTTCGCCACCGCCGTCCTGGTGTCGCGGGCGGACCGCCGCCGGGTGCCCGGGGTCGAGCGGATGTTCGCCCGGATGCACGTGCCCGACGGGCCGGCGTGAGCCGGGCACCCGCTCCCCTGGCCGACCTCGACGGCCTCGCCGCCGGGCTGCGCTCCGGGCTCGACGCCCGCGGTGCCGCGCTCGTCGTGGCCGCCACCCGCACCCTGCTGGGCAGCGAGGGGGCCGCCCTGCTGGCCGGCGGCGCGGTGCTCGCCTCGACCGGCACCCTGCCGCCGGTCGAGGAGCTGCTGGAGCGCGGTGAGGCGGAGACCCGGGGAGGCGGGGCGGGCCGCTACCGGGTGGCCGGGACGGACATGCTGGCCCACCCGCTGGCACCCGACGGCACGCCCGTCGCGGTGCTCCACATCCACCTGCGGCGTCCCCGGCGCCGCGACGCCGAGGACCTGGCCCGGTACTGCCGGCTGGTCTCGGGCTTCCTCGAGCTGGCCGAGCTGGACGCCTCCCGTCGCCAGGCGGAGTCGGCCGAGCTGCGGGTGCTGCGCGCCGAGCTGTCGCCGCACTTCCTCCACAACTGCCTCACCGCGATCTCCGGCTTCATCGCCACCGACCCCGAGCAGGCGGAGGACCTGCTGTCGACGTTCGCCGAGTTCCTCCGGGCCGGGTTCCGGTACCGCACCGACCTGTCCACGCTGGCGCAGGAGATCCGGCTGGTCGAGATCTACCTGGAGCTGGAGCAGGCGCGTTTCGGGGACCGCTTCGACGTCTCGCTGCGGGTGGCACCGGAGGTGCTGGGGGTGGAGGTGCCGTTCCTCACGCTGCAGCCGGTGGTGGAGAACGCCATCCGGCACGGCCTCGAGGGCCGCCCCGGGCGCGGGCGCCTGCGGATCCGGCTGGAGGACAGGGGCGCGGAGGTGCACGTGGCCGTGGAGGACGACGGCCTCGGCACCGACCCGGACTCGCTGCAACGGGCCCTCGCGGGTGACGGCGAGACCCGCCACCTCGGCATCCTCGCCGTCGACGAGCGGCTGCGGTCGATGTACGGGCCGGCCCACGGCCTCGTGGTGGCGACCGCGACCGGCGCCGGGACCCTCGTGACGATGCGGGTCCCGCGGCACCGGCGGACCGCCTCGTGAGCGACCGGCCCCCGGCGCCGCCGTCCCCGGACGCCGGCCCCCCGTACGCTGGACCGGTGGCACTCGACGCCGGTCGGGGCCTGCGGGTCCTCGCCGTCGACGACGAGGGGCAGGCGCTGGCCCACCTGGCGCGGCTGCTCCGGCGCAGCCACGACATCGGCGAGGTCACCCTGGCCTACGACGGGACCGAGGCGCTGCGGATCCTCAACCGCCGGTCCGACCTCGACCTCGTGCTCGCCGACATCGCCATGCCCGACCTCGACGGCATCGAGCTGGCCGCCGTGCTGGCCCACTACCGCAGCCCGCCCGCACTGGTGTTCGTCACCGCGCACGAGGAGCACGCCCTCAAGGCGTTCGAGCTGGGCGCCGTCGACTACCTGCTCAAGCCCGTGAGCCTCGCCCGCCTGACGGCCGCGCTCGAGCGGGTCGCGGTGGTGACCGAGCGGGCGGCTGCGGCCGAGCGGGTCGCGGGGGCGACCGAGCGACCCGACCCGGCCGCCGACCGCTCCCGGGCCGTCGTCAACCGACCACGGTCGCCCGGCGACGGCCACCCGCCTGCCGAGCGCCGCCGGTCCGGTGTGCCGGGTGCCGATCTCTCCCGGCTGGCGTCCCGGCTCGGCGGCCGCACGACGTTCGTGGACCGGGACACCGTGCGCTTCGCCCGCTGCGAGGGCGACTACGTCCGCGTCCACACGCGCGACGGCGCCCACCTGGTCCGCGAGTCGATCTCGGCGCTGTCGGTCGCGTGGGCGGGCCACGGCTTCGTCCGGGTGCACCGCAGCTTCCTCGTCCGGCTGACCGCGGTCGCCGAGGTGCGCGCCGTCAACGGCCAGCGATCGGTCGTCGTCGACGGCCGCGAGTTCCCCGTCAGCCGCCGCTACTGGCGGCTGCTGGCCGACGGGCTCACCGGCATCCCGTTCTGAGGACCGGCGACGCCGGCGCCCCCCAAGCAGTGATCGTCGACCAATCGACGATCATTGCGGTGTGATCGTCGATATGTCGATGGTCATGGGCTCGTAGCGGCCTTCAACCGCCCAGATCGTCGATTTGTCGATGATCGCCACAGCGAGATCGTCGACCAATCGACGATCAACGCGTCGGTGACCGCTTAGCGGTCCGCGAGGACCGCTCAGCGGCCCTGCGTGGCCGTCCGCCGACCCGTCACGCGGCGGCGTGGCCCGGCCACTCCGGGCGCCGCCATGGTGACCGGACAGCGGAGTCACCAGGTCAGCGGCGACCGGGACGGGAGGACGACGATGTCCGAGGAGAGCAGTGCGGCCGGGACCGGCGGCGGTCCGCGGGCGCCGTACCCCCCGTGGGTCGCGGCTCTCCAGCGGGTGCGCCGAGGTGTCGACGCGGTGGCCGGGGCGGGCGGGGTCGTCGCCCGGTACGCCGTGCTCGCCGCCTTCGCGGTCGGCATCGTCAACGTCGTCCTGCGCTACGTCGGCCGGGCCACCGGTCAGACCCTCGTCTCCAACCTCTACGTCGACCTGCAGTGGCAGCTCTTCGCCGTCATGGTGCTCGCGGGCCTGGCCTACGGGATGCGCGAGGGCGTCAACCCCCGGGTCGACATCCTCACCAGCCGGTGGTCGCCGCGCCGGCGGGCGGCCGTCGACCTCACGGTGCACCTGCTGCTGTTCGTGCCGTTCTGCGTCGTCGCCGTCGCCGTCACCTGGCCGTTCGCCATGACGGCGCTGGGCCGGGCGTTCGACGGGACCTGGTCGACCTGGCAGGTGTGGCTGATCTGGGAGGAGTCGGCGAACCCCGACGGCATCCCGCTGGGGCCGGTCAAGCTGCTCCTCTGGCTGGGCTTCGTCGGGCTGCTCGCCCAGGCCCTGTCGCAGGTGGCCGGGTACCTGCTGGTCCTGACCGGGCGGCCCGAGCTCGGGCCGCACGCGACGTCGGACGACCTCGCCAAGGCGGCGTGACACCGTGGACGTCGGGGTGCTCCTCGCCTTCGTGATGTTCGCGGCCTTCATCGGGCTGCTCCTCACCGGCTACCCGGTCGCCTTCTCGTTCGCGGCCAGCGCGCTGCTGTTCGCCGCGCTCGGCGTCCTGGCCGGTGAGTTCGACCCCGGATCCGTCGAGCTCCTGCCGTCGCGGTGGTTCCCGACGCTGGCCGACCAGACCCTGCTGGCGATCCCGTTCTTCGTGCTCATGGGAGCTCTGCTGCAGGGCTCCGGGGTCGCCGAGCGGCTGCTGCGCACCGTCGGGATGCTCATGGGCAGGACCAGGGGCGGGCTGGCGATCGCCGTGGTCGTCGTCGGGACGCTGCTCGCCGCAGCCACGGGCGTGGTCGCGGCCACGGTGATCGTCATGGGACTGCTGTCGCTGCCGACGATGGTGAAGTACCAGTACGACCACGAGGTCGCCGCCGGCACCATCGTCGCCTCGGGGACGCTGGCCCAGCTCGTCCCGCCCAGCCTGGTCCTCATCCTGCTCGCCCAGCAGATGCAGGTGTCGGTCCTCGGCCTGTTCCGCGGCGCCCTGCTGCCCGGGCTGCTGCTGGCCGGGCTGTACGTCCTCTACCTGGTCGTCGTCGGGCTGCGCCGGCCCGAGAAGCTGCCCGCGGTTCCGGCCCACGAGCGGGGCCTGGGGGTGCGGGTCGTGGCCCGGGAGGTCGGCACCTCGCTGGTGCCCGCCCTGCTGCTCATCGTCGCCGTGCTGTACGTGATCTTCGGCGGGATCGCCACCCCCTCCGAGGCCGGGGCCGTGGGCGCTTTGGGAGCCCTGGTGCTGGCCGCGGTCTACCGGCGGCTGTCGTGGCGGATGCTGCGCGAGGCGGCCGAGTCCACGGCCCGGATCGTCGTGCTCGTCATGACCCTGCTGCTCGCGGCGTCGTTCTTCCGGCTGGTGTTCGAGCGGCTCGGCGGCCAGGAGGCGGCCGGGCGGTGGCTGGCCGACGTGCCGGGCGGGGCCTGGACGTTCATCGCCGTCGCCATGGTGGCGGTGTTCCTGCTGGGGCTGATCCTGGAGTTCCTCGAGATCACGTTCATCGTGGTCCCGGTCTTCCTGCCCGCCATGATCGCCCTGGGCTTCTCCGAGACCGAGCTCATCTGGTTCGCCGTGCTGATGGCGATCAACCTCAACATGGCGTTCATCTCGCCGCCCGTCGGGTTCTCGCTCTTCTACCTGCAGGGCGTCGCCCCGCGGGAGGTCTCGACGGTGAGCATCCACCGCGGCGCCCTGCCCTTCATGGCCCTGCAGGTCCTCTGCCTCGTCCTCGTCGCGATCTTCCCCGGCATCGCCACCGTCCTCGTCTGACCCGACCCCGCCCCCGCAGCGAAAGGACCGATCATGCGCCGCACCCCTCGTCCCCCCGTCCCCCCGGCCGCCGGCCCGGGCCCCGACCGCCGGCGCTTCCTCGGCCTGGCCGGGGCAGCCGGGGCCGGCCTCGTCGGCACGGGGCTGCTGAGCTCCTGCACCACCCCCGGCAGCGAGGGAGGCGGCGAGGCCTCGGCGAGCACCCCCGGCCAGGTCGCCCTCGGCGGCGGCGACGGCCTGCCCGAGGTCACCATGGACCTCGCGACCAGCTGGCCCGCCGGGCTGGCGTCGCTGTACGGCACCGAGGACAGCGGGGTCGGCGCCGTCGGCTACGCCACCGTCCTGTCCCAGCTCACCGGGGGCCGGTTCGTCATGACCCCCCGCCCGGCGGGGGACCTGGCGGGTGCCACCGAGGTCGTCGACGCCATCCAGTCCGGGGCGGTGCCGGCCGGGCACACCGCGTCCTACTACTACACGGGCAAGAGCCCGGCCTTCGCCTTCGGCACCACGCTGCCCTTCGGCCTCACCTTCCGGCAGCAGTACGCCTGGCTCTACCACTACCGGGACGACTCCGGGCGCACCGGGCTCGACATGCTGCGCCAGTTCTACGCCGACCGGTACGGGCTCATCCAGTTCCCGTGCGGCAACACCGGCGTCCAGATGGGCGGCTTCTTCAACAGCGAGATCGCCTCGCTCGCCGACCTCCAGGGCCTCGTCATGCGGATCCCCGGCCTGGGCGGGGAGATCATGAGCCGGCTCGGCGTCACCGTCCAGGTCCTGGCCGCGGGCGAGATCGCGCAGGCGCTGCAGACCGGCGCCATCGACGCCGCCGAGTTCGTCGGACCCTACGACGACGACTCCCTCGGCCTCGGCGAGGCGGGGCGCTTCTACTACTACCCGGGGTGGTGGGAACCCGGATCGACCTTCGAGGTCGTCATGGACCTCGAGCGGTACGAGGAGCTCCCGCCCCAGTACCAGGAGGCGCTCGAGCTGGCCGGCGAGCTGCAGTACCTGCGGCTCATGGGCTTCTACGACGCGGTGCAGGCGGACTCGCTGGCCGGGATCGAGGCCCAGGGCGCCGAGACCCGGGCCTTCCCGGCGGACGTCGTCGACGCGGCGCGCGAGGAGTCCGAGGCCCTGCTGGACGAGTTCGCCGGCCAGGACGAGGACTTCGCCACGATCCTCGAGCACTGGCGCCCCTTCCGGGACAGCGTCCAGCAGTGGCACGGCCTGGCGGAGCGGTCCATGGCCGAGGCCCTGGCGCCGGCCGGACCCGCCACCTGACGGGCGGCGACGGCGGCCTGTCATCCTGTGGCGGGTGAGCGCCGAGACGACGCCCGACACCGCCGGCACCCCCCCGACCTCCACCGCCGGCCAGCCGTGGTCGTGGAAGCTGCTGCCCTCGGCGCTCGTCGCGGTGTCGGCGATCCCGCTCTTCGTGTTCCACGAGCGGCTGGTCGGGCTGCCGATCCTGGCGGCCGGGATCGCGGTGGCGTTCGTCGTCGACCGCCTGCTGTTCCGGCACCTCGCGCTCATCGGCCTCGGCCTGGCGATCATCAGCTCGATGAACGTCAAGGCGGACCTCGGCAACGAGGGGATGGCGCGGTTCGCGATCACGCTGAGCGCCGCGGTGGTCGTCCCGTACCTCATCTCGAGGTTCGTCTTCCGGGAGCGCATCGTGCGGTTCCCGGTGCGCCGGGGCCAGCCCTGGACCCGCACCGAGTGGGCCTACCTCGCCGGAGTCCTCGTGCTCGGGTACCTGGTCCTGCCGGTGTACTTCATCCGGTTCGAGGTGTACCGGAACTGGCCCGAGGTGCCCACCCTCGACCTCATCCTCCGGCTGCTCGTCGGGGTCAACTACGTCGGGCTGTGGGACGAGCTGTTCTTCATCTGCCTGGTCTTCGCGTTCTTCCGGCAGCATTTCCCGACCTGGCAGGCGAACCTCCTGCAGGCGGTCATCTTCACGTCGTTCCTGTGGGAGATCGGGTACACGTCCTGGGGACCGCTCATGACCTTCCCGTTCGCGTTCCTCCAGGGCTATGTCTTCCAGAGGACCAAGTCACTGCCCTTCGTCGTGACGATCCACCTGAGCTTCGACATGATCATCTGGGCGATCCTCGTCAACGCCCACAACCCTGGGATCCTCGACGTCTTCGTCACGGCCCCTTGAACCCCTCGGCGAGCTGACGTCTCGGTCCGGTCTCGTCCCGGTCTCGTCCCGGTCTCGGCCCCGCGGATCGGCGCCGGGCACGCCCGACGCGCCACTACCGTCGCGCGGCCCCACACCCGCCGCGACGAAGGGACATGATGAGCACGTCCACCGAGACCCACCCCGCCTCCCCGCCTCCCACCCCGCCCCAGCCGGGCACGGCCCCGCTGGCCGTCGTGGGCCTCGTCCTCGCCTTCCTGCTGCCGCTCGTCGGCGCGATCCTCAGCTTCATCGCCCTCGGCCAGACCGGCCCCGGCAAGCGCGGGGGTCGCGGGGTCGCGATCGGCGGCGCCGTCATCGGCTCGCTCCTCACCCTCGGCGGCGTCGTCGCGGTGATCCTGTCGTTCGCCCTCGCCGGGGCGGCGGTGCAGGCCGCCGACGAGGCCGGAACCGAGCTGGCCGAGATCAGCGAGGAGCTCGACGCGACGTTCCAGGACAAGGCGGCCGTGGACGCCGGCCGGGTGCCGGACTTCTCCGGTGACATCGAGGTCGGCGCGTTCACCGCGGACGAGTTCGGAGGCAGCCTCGAGGTGACGGTCACCAACAGCGGGGACGTCGCCTCCGCCTACACCGCGACCATCGCCGCCGTCAGCCCGGACGGCGCGACCCAGTACGACACGACGGTCGTGTTCGTGGACGAGCTGGCGCCGGGCCAGTCGTCGGTGCAGGAGGCCGCGTTCCTCACCGAGATCCCCGCCGACGCGACGTTCGAGCTCGTCGACTACAGCCGCTCCACGCTCTGACCACAGACGCGTCGGCGCCGCCGGTCCTGAGGACCGGCGGCGCCGACATGGTCCGTGCCCCCCGCGGGGCGTCTCGTCAGACCGGACGGACGTTGGAGGCCTGCGGCCCCTTCTGCCCCTGCGTGATCTCGAACTCCACGCGCTGGTTGTCGTCGAGCGACTTGTAGCCGCTGGTCTGGATGGCGGAGTAGTGGACGAACACGTCGTCCGCCCCGCCGTCCGGCGTGATGAAGCCGAAGCCCTTCTCGCCGTTGAACCACTTGACGGTGCCCTGAGCCATTGCCTGTTCTTTCTGTGGAGAGGTGTTGCCCGCCGTTCCGGGTCGGAGACGACTGACGCCCGCGGGAACAACTCCGCGGGCGTCTGGCAACGATCGGGAAGTGCTTCTGCGAGCGGGGCCACCGTAGCACCACCGGGCCGGGACGCCAGCCCCGCGCGTCGCCGACCCCACCCGGACCCGGCGGGCGGCCGGGGCGGCGGTGGCTACCCTCGGTGGATGGCGACGTACGTCGAGGTGCATCCCGCGGACCCGCAGCCCCGAGCGATCGCCCAGGCGGTCGGCGTCCTCCGCGACGGCGGCCTCCTCGCCTACCCGACGGACTCGTGCTTCGCCCTGGGCTGCCAGCTCGGCAACGCCGCCGGCCTGGAGCGCATCCGGCGCATCCGCCGTCTCGACGGCGGCCACCACTTCACCCTGGTCTGCCGGGACTTCGCCCAGGCGGGCCCCCTCGTGCACGTGACGAACCCGGTGTTCCGCACCGTCATGGGGGCGGTGCCGGGCAGTTACACCTTCATCCTCCCGGCGACCAAGGAGGTGCCGCGCCGCCTGGTCCACCCGCGGAAGCGGACGGTGGGCATCCGGATCCCGGACCACCGCGTGGTGCAGGCCCTGCTCGCCGAGCTGGGCGAGCCCATCCTGTCCAGCACCTTGCTCCTGCCCGGGGACGAGGACCCGCCGACCGACGGCTGGGAGGTCAAGGAGCGGCTCGACGCCGACGTCGACCTCGTCCTCGACTGCGGGGAGACGGGAACCGTGCCGACCACGGTCGTCGACCTGTCGAGCGGCGAGCCCGAGGTGGTGCGGCGGGGCGCGGGCGACCCGTCGCGGTTCGAGTGACACCCGGACCGCCTCGGCCGGGCCGGGTCAGCAGTCCTGCCCCGCCACGGCGTCCCGGGCGGCGACCCGGGAGACGTTGACCGCGTACCAGGGGTCCCCGGAGCCCAGCACCCGGTCGAGCGGGCGGTCGACGCCCCGGCCGGCCGCGCTCGCCATCCCTGCGAGGACCTCGCAGCGCTGGGCCCGCGGCAGCTCGGTCACGGCCGGCACGGCGTCGGCCGAGAGGGTCGCGAGGTAGGCGGTGTCGATCCGGCCCGTCTCCTCGAAGCGGGCGACGTTGGCCGCGGCCGCCAGCGCCTCCGGGCGGGCGAGGCCGAGCGCCAGCAGTCCGGCCGCCGCGGCGACGGCGGTCACCGACGGCACCAGGTCGAGCCGGCGCCGCAGCCACAGCAGCGAGACCGCGACGAGCAGCAGCGCCAGCCACACCTCGAACGCAGCGACCAGGATCCGCAGCACGGTCCAGCCGAAGACCTCCTGGTACTGCCACATGCGCCCGAACGCGGTCGCCGACACCGCGACGACCAGCAGGACGAGCGTCCCACCGAGGGCGGTGAACGCCGCCCGCCGGCCCGCCGACGCCGTGCCGCACCGGTGCCCGGCCCACGCCAGTAGCGCCACCAGCAGCACGGTGACCGCCACCAGCTGCCCGAACCCCTGCCGCGCCCGCTCGGCCGGGGTCGCGTCCCCCTCGAGCAGCGCCCCCGGTCGTGTCAGCTCGACCGCCTGGACGGCCACGAACAGCGCCAGCAGCACGACGGCCGCCGCCAGCGGCAGGGCCCACTCGGCGACCGGACCGCTCCCCCGGGGCCGCGCCGCGACGGTCTCGGAGACCGGGGCCGCGGCCGTCAGCGCGACGGCGAGGGCGATCCAGGCGGCCGCCACGCCGGCGGCCGCCCGGACCGGCACCAGTCCCGGGTCGACCTCGACCGTGACGAGCGCGGCGAAGGCGGCGTCGGCGCCCGCCAGCAGCCAGCCCACGACGACGAGGACCGCCACCGCGAGCACCGCCCCCCGCACCGTCCCCCTCGGCAGCCTTCGCCCGCCGCCGCGCCCCCGCAACCGGCGGGCCAGCCACGGCACGGCGAGCACGGTGCTCGCCAGGAGCAGGGACGGAGCCAGGACCCCACGGACCCAGGTCCGTGCCCGGGTCACGGCGAGGACCCCCGAGCCCGCGGCGCCCACCAGGCACAGGACGACCAGCGGCGTGCTGTCGCTGACGGCGGGGACGACGGCCAGCCCGAGCGCGAGGACCCCGAGGACCGCCGAGGCCGGCGGCACCGGGGCCGCCCCCCGGGCCGCGAGCACCGCGACGGCGGCGAGCAGGGCGGCCGTCACCGGGTACTGGCTGCCCACGGGCGCGGCGACCACGGTGGCGGCCACGACGACACCGAGGGCCGCCACGACCGTCAGCGCGACGGGCGGGATCCGGACCGGTGCAGCCTGCGGCGCGGCGGGCACGGCCGTGCCCGCCGGGTCGGCGGGGCCTGCCGGAGGAGGGGGAGCGGCGATCACCTCGCCGGCCGCGGGCACCGCGGCGGCGACCGGCGCGGCCGGGCGCGCCCACACGTCGGACGGCGTCCGCGGGCTGTCGGGCTCCGGTGGCACGGGGGACCTCCAGGGTTCACGTGGTCGGGACATCGGGCAGTTCCACCCGCATGACGCAGCCGGTGGCGCTGTCGGCGACGGCCAGGCGGCCGCCGTGCAGCAGGACCGCCCACCGCGCGATGGCCAGCCCGAGCCCGGTACCGCCCGTGGCCGCGGCGGCGGGGCCGCCGCTGTGGAAGCGCCGGAACACCGCCTCGCGCTCGTCCGGCGGGATCCCCGGCCCGTCGTCGGCGACCTCGACGACCGTGGCCGCCGCCGTCCGGTCGCCGCGGACCTCGACCGTCGTCGTCGCGTGCCGGGCGGCGTTGTCCACGAGATTCGTCAGCGCCTGCCGCAGCCGCGCCGGGTCGGCCTGGACGACCAGCCCGGCCGGCACCCGGTTGACCACGCCGGGCCCCGGCCGGGCCGCCGCGACGTCGGCGACCACGTCGGTGACGAGCTCGCGCACCGGCACCGCCTCGCGGGCCGGCGGGGCGGCCCCGGCGTCGGCCCGGGCGAGGTCGAGCAGGTCGTCGACGAGGCGGCTCAGGTGCTCGGTGCGGGACAGCAGCTCGGCGTGCACGGCCGCGTCCGCGGGGTGCACGCCGTCGACGACGTTCTCCAGTTGGGCGCGCAGCGCCGTGACGGGCGTCCGGAGCTCGTGGGCGACGTTCGCCAGCAGCTCCCGTCGCTGGGCCTCCGCCGCTGCGAGGTCCGCCGCCATGGCGGTGAAGGCGCGGGCCAGGCGGCCGACCTCGTCCCGGCCGGTGGCGGGGACCGGCGGGGCGGGCCGTCCGGCGGCCATCAGCCCGGCGGCGGCCGTCATCCTGCGCAGCGGCTCGGTCATGCCGTGCGCGAGCACCTGGGTCAGGACGAGGGCCAGGAGCACGGCCAGCGGGATGGCGACCTCCGGGGTCCATGCCAGGATCACGACGCCGTACCAGGTCAGCAGGGCGCCCGCGACGACGCTGGCCGCCACGAGCAGGCCGAGCTTGGCCTTGATCGAGCGCACCGGGTCCAGCGGCCGGACAGCGGTCCACAGGCGCCGCAGGCGGCGTGTCACGGGCGCTCCTCCAGGGCGTACCCGACCCCGTGCACGGTGCGGATCCGCTCCGCCCCGATCTTGCGGCGCAACGCCTTGACGTGACTGTCGAGCATTCGCGTCGCCGACGGCGGGACCGCACCCTCCCACTGCCAGACGTCGGCGATCAGCCGGCCCCGGGACAGGACCGCGCCAGGCCGGGCGGCCAGGCAGGCGAGCAGGTCGAACTCGGTCCGCGTGAGGTGCACCTCGGCCCCGGCCACGCACGCCCGGCGGGTGCCCGGATCCACGTGCACCGCGCCGACGTGCAGGCCGCCGCCCGGCGCCCG
>JBHJOJ010000083.1:0-4197 GCA_050329835.1 Kineosporiaceae bacterium
TCCGGGAGGGCGACCAGCCGGTCCCCGTCCACCCGGGTCAGGGTCGCCGGGATCTCCCGGCCGTGGGCCCGGACCTGCAGGCCGACCCGGCGGCCCGGCCCGGGCGGCTCGGCCAGCCAGCTCGGCGACTCCACCGTCAGGTCGGGAACCAGGAGTTCCTCGGCGCCGCCGACGACGACGGTCCGCTCGGCCGGGCGGACGGCGAGCACGTAGCGGGGCCGGCCGTCCGGGGCGGGACGGTCCAGGCGCAGTCCCCGGCGCTGCCCGACGGTGAACCGGTGGGCACCGTCGTGCCGGCCGACCTCGCGCCCGGCGGCGTCGACGACCGGTCCGGGCGCCTCGCCGAGCCGGCGGGACAGCCAGCCGGCCGCGTCGCCGTCGGGCACGAAGCAGATGTCGTGGCTGTCGGGCTTGACCGCGACCGCCAGCCCCCGGGCCGCCGCCTCGGCCCGCACCCCGGCCTTCGCCGGTGACCTGCCGAGCGGGAACAGGGCCCGGGCCAGCCGGTCCCGGCGGACCGGGGCGAGGACGTAGCTCTGGTCCTTGCCCGCCTCGGCCGCGCGATGCAGGCCCGGTCCGTCGGCCTCGTCCGTCCGGCGGGCGTAGTGGCCGGTCACGAGGGCGTCGAAGCCCAGGGCGAGGGCCCGGTCCAGGAGCGCCGAGAACTTGATCCGCTCGTTGCACCGCACGCAGGGGTTGGGCGTGCGACCCACGGCGTAGGCCCCGGCGAAGTCGTCGACGACGTCGGCGGCGAACCGGTCGGAGAGGTCCCAGACGTAGAACGGGATCCCCAGCACGTCGGCCGACCGGCGGGCGTCGTGGGCGTCGGCGAGCGAGCAGCAGCCGCGGGCCCGGGACGCCGGCGCGCCCGGCGGGCCGGTTCCGGGGTCGCGGGAGAGCGCCAGGTGCACCCCGACGACGTCGTGGCCCTCGTCCACGGCCCGGGCGGCGGCGACGGCGGAGTCGACCCCGCCGCTCATCGCGGCGAGGACCTTCACGCCGCCCTGCCGCTGGGCGGGCCGGTCGGGCGGGCGCCCATGGCCTGCGCCACCCGCCGGGCGTCGGCCACGACCTCGGCGACGACGGCCAGCACGGCGTCGACGTCGGCGTCGGTCGTGGTGTGCCCGAGGGAGAACCGCACCGACGTCCGTGCCCGGTCGGCGGGGATGCCCATCGCCAGCAGCACGGCGCTGGGCCGGAGCACCCCGGCGGAGCAGGCCGAGGCGGCCGACGCCGCGATGCCGCGGCTGTCCAGCAGGAACTGCAGGGACTCGCCGTCGCACCCCGGGAACGTCAGGTGGGCGATGCCGGGCAGGCGGTGCCCGTCGCCGACGGTGACCACCGCGTCGGGCACCCGGTCGACCACCCCGGCGAGCAGCCGGTCCCGCAGCGCCGCCAGGCGCGGCGCCTCCGTCGGGCGGTCGGCGACGGTCTCGGCGAGGGCGGCGGCGAAGGCCGCGCTCGCCGCCGGGTCCAGCGTGCCCGGGCGCAGGCCGCGCTCCTGGCCGCCGCCGTGGAGGAGGGGTGCCAGGGCGGTCCCCCGGCGGACCACGAGGGCCCCCGAGCGGACCGGTCCCCCCACCTTGTGACCGCTGACGGCGACCGTGTCGGCGCCCAGGGCGGCGAGGTCCACGGCGAGTCCCGGGACCGCCTGGACGGCGTCGACGTGCACCGGGACGCCGTGCGCGCGGGCGGCGTCGACGACGCCCGCGACCGGCTGCACCGTGCCGACCTCGTTGTTCGCCCACATGCACGCGACCAGCGACACCCGCTCCGGCCCGGCCGCCAGGGCCGCCCCGAGGGCGGCGCCGTCCACAGCGCCGCGACGGTCGGCGGCGACCCGCTCGACCACCGCCCCGTCCGTCGCGGCGAGGCCGTCGGCGGCGGCCCCGACCGCGGGGTGCTCGACGGCGGACACCAGGACCCGGCGCCGGTCCGGGTCCGACGCCCGGCGCGCCCGGTGCAGTCCGACCACCCCCAGGTTGTCCGCCTCCGTCCCGCCCGCGGTCAGCACCACCTCGGACGGCTCGCATCCCAGGGATGCCGCGACCGACTCCCGGGCATCCTCGACGACACGGCGCGCGGCGCGCCCGGCGGCGTGACCGGCCGAGGCGTTGCCCGCGACGGCCGCCGCCCGGGCATAGGCCTCGATCGCGACGGCTCGCATCGGCGAGGTGGCCGCGTGGTCGAGGTACACGGTGCCGGGCACCCGCCCAGGGTACGAGGGCGGGCGACCGGCGGGCCCGCTCAGCCCTTGCGGCGGGCGATCTCCTCGGCCGCGGCCGGCAGCACGGTCGCGAGGTCGCCGACGACGCCGAAGTCGGCCATCTCGAAGATCGGGGCCTCCGGGTCCTTGTTGACGGCCACCACCGTGCGGGACGTCTGCATGCCGGCCCGGTGCTGGACGGCGCCCGAGATCCCGGCGGCCACGTAGAGCTGGGGCGACACCGTCGTGCCGGTCTGGCCCACCTGGTTGACGTGCGGGTCCCAGCCGGCGTCCACCGCCGCCCGGGACGCCCCGACGGCCCCCCCGAGGGCGTCCGCCAGCGTCTCGACCGGCGAGAAGTCCCCCTGGGTGCCGCGACCGCCCGAGACGACGACGGCCGCCTCGGCCAGGTCGGGGCGCCCGCCGGCCTCGCGGGGGGCCCGGGCGACGATCCGCGCGGCCCGCGCCGCCTCGCTGATCTCCGGGGCGAACGGCTCCACCCGGGCGGGGGCCGGGGCCTTCTCCGGCACCACGGCGTTGGGCTTCACGCACACGATCGGGGTGCCGCGGGTGACGGCGCACCGGGTCGTCCAGTCGCCGGCGAAGACGGACTTCGTCGCCACCACCCGGCCGTCCTCCACCGCGAGGTCGACGGCGTCCGTCACCACGCCGGAGGAGGTCTTGACCGCCAGCCGGCCGGCGACCTCCTTGCCGCTCGTGCTGCTGGGGACGAGGACGGCCACCGGCGCGTACCGCTCGCACAGCTGGGCCATGACCTCGGCCGCGGGGGCGACCAGGTGGTCGGTCACCTCGGGGACGTCGACGGGGACGACGACGGCCGCCCCGTGCTCGGCGAGGGTGTCGGCGGTGTCGCCGGCGCCCGGACCCAGCACGGCCACCACCGGGTCTCCGATCCGCCGGGCCAGGGTGACCAGCTCGAGCGAGGCCTTGCGCACCCCGGCGCCGGACACGGCGGGCTGGTGCTCGACGAGGACGAGGACGTGCGCCATGGGTCTTCTCCGCTCAGAGCAGCTTGTGGGCGGCCAGGAAGTCGACGAGCTCCGCGGCGGCCGCGCCGCCCTCGTCGGTGACGACGGTGCCGCGCTGGCGCGGGGGCCGGGCATCGGCGGCCAGGGTGGCCGTCCAGGCGGCGTCCAGGCCGACGTCGCCCGCGTCGACACCGAGGTCGGCCAAGGTCCACGCGGTCACGGGCTTCTTCTTGGCCGCCATGATCCCCTTGAACGAGGGGTACCGGGGCTCGTTGATCTGGTCGGTGACGCTGACCAGAGCCGGCAGGGCGGCCTCGATCGTCTCGACGCTGGTGTCGCCGTCACGACGGATCGTGACGGTCCCGGCGGCGGCGTCGACGGTCAGCTCGGCGGCGTAGGTCACCTGCGGCAGGCCGAGGCGCTCGCAGACCATCGCGGGCACGATGCCCGTCCCGCCGTCGGTCGACGACATGCCGGTGAGGACGAGGTCCGGCTCCAGCCGGCGCAGCGCCTCCGCCAGGACCAGGGCGGTGCCGACCGCGTCCGAGCCCGCCACGGCACCGTCCTCGACGTGGTAGCCGGCGTCGGCGCCCATCTGGAGCGCCCGCTTGACCGCGTCGGCGGCGGCCGCGGGGCCGATGGTGAGGACGGCGACCTCCGGCCGGTCCCCCGCGGCGCCGAGGGCCTCCGCGACCACCAGCGCCTCCTCGACGGCGTACTCGTCGAGCTCGCTCAGCAGGCCGTCCACGTGCTCGCGGTCGGCCGTGAGGTCCGTGCTGAACCCCCGGGCGCCCTGGGCGTCGGGGACGTGCTTGACGCAGACGACGATCCTCATGGCGTCCTCTCCTCCATCGGTGGGCGCGACGGTCCGGTCACCTCGCCGGACGTCATGTTACCGGTCAGTAACCCGTGCTCGGCGGTACCCCTCCCGGCCGCCCGGCGGCGCACCGCGCGCCCGGCCGCCCGGGCCGCCGCCGCCCCCGTCAGCAGCACGCCCAGCCC
>JBHJOJ010000084.1:0-10605 GCA_050329835.1 Kineosporiaceae bacterium
CGCGCCGGCGGGCGACGGTGTCAGGGGAGCCGCCGGGGCGGCCGCGAGCTCGTCGGACACCGGACCGGCTCCCGCGAGGGCCGACACTCCCCACCAGGTGCCGACGGCTCCCAGCACCGCGACCCCCGCCACGGCGAGGAGCACCCCCGCGGTCCGGTGCGGTCGCCGACCGTGCCCGAGGGCCGCGAGCCCGGACCACTCCTCCCCGTCGTCCGGCGGGAAGCCGTCCCGGCGCCACCCCGCACCGGGAGCGGCGTCGCCGTCGCGGGCGGCGGCGTCGCCGCGAGTGGCCGCGCCGGCCGGCGCGGAGGCGGGATCGAGGCCGGCGAGCACCTGCTCCCGAACCCCCTCCGGGACCGCCACCAAGGGAAACGCCGAGCCCAGGGCGGCCGGGGAGAGCACCCGCCGCTCGGTGTCGGAGCAGGTCCCGCACCCGTCGACGTGCCGTGCCACGCGCTTGCGCCAGACGGTCGAGAGCGTGCCGTCCCACGGCTGCAGCAGCGCCGCCAGCTCCTCGCAGTCCCGCCGGCCCTGCCGTGCCACCAGGAGCGCGCCCAGCGAGGTGCGCAGCCGCTGCCGGGCCCGGCTCAGCAGCTGGTGGGCGGTGTTCTCCCGGACGCCCAGGGCGTGGGCGAGGTCCCGGCCCGCCAGCTCCGCCCCGTAGGCGAGCTCGAGCACCATCCGGTCCCGGTCGTCCAGGCCGGCCGAGGAGTCCGCGAGCAGCCCGCGGAGCTCGTCGCTGCGGACGCGGTCGAAGCCCTCGCTCCCCTCGCTGCGCAGCTCCATGCTGTCGACGTCCTCGATGGTGTCGGTGGGGACCACCCGCCGGGAGCGGCGGACGTGGTCGACGATCCGGTGGCGGGTCACGGCGAAGATCCACGGTCGCAGTCGTTCGGGGTCGGCGAGCCCGCCGATCCGCCGGGCGGCGGTGAGGAAGACGTCCTGGGTGACGTCGGCGGCGGCGTCCCGGTCCCGGAGCTGGCGCGCTGCCAGTGCGAAGACCCGGGAGGCGTAGCGGTCGTAGATCGCGGCGAGCGCCTCGCGGTCGCCGGAAGCCGCCGCGACGGCCAGGTCGGCGTCGCGGCGGCCCTCGGGGGCGTGTCCCGGTCCATCGGGAGTCGTGCCCATCCCGGCAGCCTGGTCCGGTTCAGGCCCGGATGTCCACGGGCACCCCGAGCGGAAGCTCGGCGGCCAGGGCCTCGATGACGTCGTTCGCCACCCGCAGGCATCCGTGGGAGACGTCCTGGCCGAGCAGCTCCGGGCGGTCCGTGCCGTGCAGGCCGATCTGGCCGTCACCGCCCGCGAACTCGCTGAGCGTCTCCGACCAGGCCGACACACCGAAGGCGTACGGGCCGTAGGCGCCGCCCGGGTCCGTCGACAGCTTGTCCGTGAGGAAGAAGTCACCGGTCGGGGTGGGGTTCTCCGGGGTGCCGACGGCCACGGTCGCCGTCATCACCTCGACACCGTCCTCGAACAGGACGAGCTCGCGGTCGCTGAGGTCGACGGTGACGTGGTGGCGGACGGCCTGGACGCTGACGTCGTCGACGGCCACCCACCCGTCGGTGTTGTTGGGCCGGGCGGGGACCCGGACCTGCAGCCACTCGCCGTCGGGGGAGGCGGCGAGCACCCGCAGCACCCTCGTCGTGCCGAGGGGGGTGGTGGGGGTCAGGGCGGTGAGGGCGTCGCCCCCGGGGGAGGAGTGGACCGCGACGTCGGCGTCGAGGACGGCGACCGCGGTGGCGGCCGGGACGGGTGAGTCGTCGGGCGCCTCCGGGGAGGTCCCCGCCCCCGTGGGGACGGGGACCTCGGCGGAAGCCCCGGAGGCGTTCGGTGCGGCGGTGTTCGGTGCGGTCGTGGTGTCGGCGGTCCCGGCGCACCCGCTGACGGCGAGGCCCGCGAGCGCGGCGGCTGCGGCGAGGACGGTGACGGGGCGGCGGGTGCGGGTCATGGCGATCTCCTCCGGGTGGGCGGTGTCGAGGCGTCGGGTGACGGGCGGTTGTGCGGTGGTCGGCCGACTCAGCCGGTGAAGGGGGCGCCGCCGCCGCCACCGGTGCTGGGCGTGCACTCCGCGACCTCGGTGGTGATGTGGAACTCGCCGCCGTCGGTCATCGGGACGACTGCGGTGAGGTCGTCGATGACGCGGTCACCGGGCTCGGTCGGCTCGCACGGGTCGACGGGCTCCGGCGTGGGCTCCGGGGTGGGGTCGCCACCCTCGTCGCAGGTGTCGATCCCGTCGTCGAAGTGGTCGACGCACGTCCCGATGGAGCCGGGGCCGTCACCAGGGCCGGCAGGTTCGGTGGGCTCGGTGGGCTCGTCCGTCGGGCCGTCACCGGGGTCGTGGGTGGGGATCGCGACGTCGAGGTCCGGCAGCGGGAACTCGCCGGGACCAGCCAGGGCGGGGGCCTGGCCGGCGAACAGGAGGGCGGCGCCGACGCCCGCTGCGGCGAGGGTCCGGCGGGCGGCGAGTCGGTTCCGGCGGGTGCTGATCATGGTCTGTCTCCTCCGTGGGCGCCCCGGCCGCGTGCCGGGGTCGACCGGGGAGACGGGCCCGTCCCGGGGACCTGACACTTTCTGCGGACTTCCCTCGCGGGTCGGCCGCACGGGCCTCACCAGGGCACTCGCGGGAGGCGGGCCTAGGCTCGGCGCGTGCCGAACCCGACCGCGTCCTTCCTCGTCATCGGCGACGAGATCCTGTCGGGGCGGACCCGTGAGGCGAACGTCCAGGTGCTGGCGCAGGCCCTCGCCGGGATCGGGGTCGATCTGGTCGAGGTCCGGGTCGTCCGGGACGACCGGACGGCGATCGTCGATGCCCTGGACGCCCTGCGGCACCGCGACGACGTGGTCGTGACGTCCGGCGGGATCGGCCCGACGCACGACGACATCACGGCGGACAGCGTCGCGGCGGCCTTCGGGGTCGGCATCGGGGTGCGCGACGACGCGCGCGCGCTGCTGTCCGACCTCGCGCAGCGCCGGGGCGTCGAGGCGACCGAGGGCCTGCTGCGGATGGCACGCATCCCCGACGGGGCAGTGCTCATCCCCAACGCGCTGTCCGCCGCGCCCGGCTTCACCATCGGGAACGTCCACGTCATGGCCGGCGTGCCGGCGATCTTCGAGTCGATGGTGGCGGCCGTGCTGCCGCTCCTCCCGCACGGGACGCCGATGGTGTCCCGGAGCCTGACCGTCGGACGGGGGGAGGCGTTCTTCGCGGGCGCGCTCGCCGAGGTCGCCCGCGCCTTCGCCGACGTGTCGATCGGCAGTTACCCCCGGCGGCGCGACGGCCGGTTCGAGGTGGAGATCGTCGTGCGGGGGTTGGCGGAGCGGCGGGTGGGGGAGGCGCTCGCCGCTGTCGCGAGGGCCGTGGCGGAGGGCGGCCTGCCCTGACGACGGCCGGTCCGTCACCGCCGGTCGCCTCGCGACGGCCCCTCGCCTCGTCCGGCGCTGGACTACCGTCGGCGTCGATGACCGCGACCAGTGAGCGAGGCGCCACGCTCAACCGGGGCGTCGACACCGTCGACGTCGCCGCCGCCACCCCGGACGTCGATCAGCCGTACGCCGCCCTCGGGCTCAAGGACGACGAGTACGCCCGCATCCGGGAGCATCTCGGGCGTCGGCCGACGTCGGCGGAGCTCGCCGTGTACTCCGTCATGTGGTCCGAGCACTGCTCGTACAAGTCGAGCCGGGTCCACCTGCGCCGGTTCGGCGGGGCGACCACCGACGCCATGCGGACCCGCCTGCTCGCCGGAATGGGGGAGCAGGCCGGGGTCGTCGACATCGGGGACGGGTGGGCGGCGACCTTCAAGGTCGAGAGCCACAACCATCCGAGCTACGTCGAGCCCTACCAGGGGGCGGCGACCGGGGTGGGCGGCATCGTCCGCGACGTCCTCGCGATGGGGGCCCGCCCGGTGGCGGTCATGGACTCCCTGCGCTTCGGCGCGCCCGACCACCCGGACACCGCCCGGGTGGTCCACGGCGTAGTGGCCGGGATCGCCGGGTACGCCAACTGCCTCGGGCTGCCGAACATCGGCGGCGAGGTCGGCTTCGACCCCTGCTACCAGGGCAACCCGCTGGTCAACGCCCTGTGCGTCGGGGTACTGCGCCACGACGACCTCCAGCACAACCGGGCCACCGGGGCCGGCAACGCGGTCGTCCTGCTCGGCGCCCGGACCGGGGGCGACGGCATCGGCGGGGTCAGCATCCTGGCCAGCGAGACGTTCGGCGCCGACGGCAGCCCGGCCAAGCGCCCATCGGTGCAGGTCGGGGACCCGTTCGCCGAGAAGCTGCTCATCGAGTGCTGCCGCGAGCTGTTCGCCGCCGGCCTCGTCGTCGCCGTGCAGGACCTCGGTGGCGCCGGCCTGTCCTGCGCCACGAGCGAGCTCGCCGCCGCCGGCGGCACCGGCATGCACCTGCACCTGGACCGGGTGCCGCTGCGCGACTCGACACTGGCTCCCGAGGAGATCCTCATGAGCGAGTCGCAGGAGCGGATGATGCTCGTCGTCCGCCCCGGCGACCTCGACCGGGTGCTCGCCACGGCGGCACGCTGGGAGGTGGAGGCCGCGGTCCTCGGCGAGCTCACCGGCGGCGACCGCCTGGTCATCGACCACGCGGGCCGGCGCATCCTCGACGTCCCGCCGGCGACGGTGGCGGAGGGACCGGTGTACCGCCGGCCGTACGCCCGGCCCGTGCACCTCGACGCCGTGCAGGCGGACGACCCGGGGCGCCTGCCGCGGCCCGAGGACCCGGGGGAGCTGCGCGAGCTGTGGCTCCGCCTGGTCGCGAGCCCGAGCCTGTGCTCCCGGGCCTGGGTGACGGACCAGTACGACCGGTACGTGCTCGGCAACACGGCGGCCGCCCGCCCCGACCGGGTCGGCGTGGTGCGCGTCGACGAGACGACCGGCCGCGGCGTCGCCGTCGCGCTGCGGGGACCGGCCCGGTTCGCCGCCCTCGACCCCTTCACCGGTGCGCAGCTGGCCTTCGCCGAGGCCTACCGGGCCGTCGCGGGCACCGGGGCCGAGCCGGTCGCCGTGACCGACGGCCTCAACGCCGGCTCGCCCGAGGAGCCGGGGTCGATGTGGATGTTCGCCGAGGTGGTGCGGGGACTCGCGGAGGCCTCGACGGGCCTGGGGGTGCCGGTGACCGGCGGCAACGTGAGTCTCTACAACGCGACCGGGGACCGCGCGATCCACCCCACCGCCATGGTGGGCGTGCTCGGGGTGCTCGAGGACGTCGGGCTGGCCGTGCCGTCGGGGTGGTCCCGCCCGGGGCAGGCGCTGTACCTGCTGGGCCGGACCGGGCCGGACCTCGCCGGCTCGGCCTGGGCATGGGAGGAGCACGCCCACCTGGCCGGCCGGCCGGCGGCCCCGGACCTCGAGTCGGAGCGGGCGCTGGCCGGGGCGCTGCGGGCGTGCCTGCGGGACGGCCTGGTCGACGCGGTCCGGGACCTCGCCGAGGGCGGCCTGCTGGCCGCGCTCACCGAGGGCTGCCTGCGGCTGGGGGTCGGCGCCCGGGTCTGGCTGGACGACGTGCGGTCGGCGGGAGACCTCGACCTGCTGACCGTCCTGGTGTCCGAGTCGCCGGGCCGCGCCCTGGTGGCCGTCCCGCGCAGCGAGGAGATCCGCTTCACCGACGTCATGACCGCCCGGAAGGTCCCGCACCTCCGGGTGGGCGTCACGGACGACGCGGGTGGCGAGGCGGGAGAGCCCGCGCTCGACGTCGCCGGGGTGGGCGTCATGAGCCTGGCCCGGCTCCGCGAGGCGCACGAGCGGACGCTGCCGCGCCTCTACGGCTGAGCCGCGCACCCTCGCCCGCCCCCACTCGCTCAGTCCACCCAACCCCCAGTGATCGTCGACAAATCGACGATCACCGGCGGGGGCCAGGGCAAGGCGCCGGCGCCGTGATCGTCACGAGGACGTCACGTCAGTCGCTTCCCCGGGATCCGGGAACTCCGCCCGGTTCAGCGCGCAGTCAACGGCAGCAGCCCGGCGAGGTCGGCGCGGGTCCCGCTGGCCCGGACGGCTCCCGAGCACACCCCATCCGCCCAGGCGAGGCGGCCGGTCGCCAGCGACAGCCAGGTGTCCGGGTCGGTCTCGACGACGTTCGGCGGGGTGCCGCGGGTGTGCCGGGGGCCGTCGACGCACTGGACGACGCCGTGCGGGGGGACCCGGACCTCGACGGTGCCGCCGGGGGCCGCCTCGGCCAACTCCTGCAGCGTCCACCGCACCGCGGCGGCCACTGCCCGGCGCTCGGTTTCACCGGCCGCCCACGCCGCGACGGCGGCACGACCCTCGTCCGGGCTCACACGTCGGGTCGCCACAGGTCACACCGGCACGACCCGGACGTCCGTCCGTTCGGACGTCAGGGTCGTCAGGTCACCGGGGTCGCTGGTGAGGACCAGGACGGGGCCCTCCGCCGCGAGGGCGGTGGCGGCCACGGCTGCGTCCACGGTCGCGCCTCGCAGTGACACCCGCCCGAGCAGCTCGCCGCTGGACCGTCCGAGCTCGCGGTCCACATCGACCACCGGGATACGTGAGAGCACTCGATGGACACCGGCGTCACGTGACCCGCCCCGCAGGACCTCGGTCAACGTGATGGCGCACACCACCACGCGGGCCCGGCGGTCGCGGGCCGACGCGAGGACACCGGCGACCAGGCGGTCGTTCCGCGCCGCCGCGGCCAACCCCTCACTGTCGAGAACGACCGTGCCGCCGACAGCCGGCGCGGTGCGCCGAGCGCGTGCCACGCCGGGTCAGCCGCGCGGCCACAGCGTCGCCGCCGCAGCCAGCTCGTCCGTCGTCAGCGGGCCGCCACTGGCCTCGCTCATTTCGTCGACCAGCTGGGACAGGGCATCCAGCTCGAGCTGACGGCGCACAGCGGACGTCACGTACCCGCTCACCCCACGCGGGCCCACCTGACGCCGCATCATCGTCACGATGTCGACGGGCATGCTCACCGTGACCCTCTCGCGGGCGGACGACAGCGAACTCATACTCGAAGTATGACACGCGGGCGGACTACCGTCGGGGTCGTGACCCCATCCCGGCCGCCCCGTCCCGTCCGCTACCGGGGCTTCGTCCTCACCGGGCTGGCGGTCGGCGTGATCGCGGCCGTGGTCCTGTGGGCCGTCGGCACCCAGGACCCCCGCTACCCGCCGCTGGCCGCGCTCGGGTACCTGGCGGCGCTGCTCGGGCTCATCGGGGCGGTCCTCGGCGGCACGGTCGGGGTGGTCGTCGAGGCCGTCCAGACGCGCGGGCACCGGGGTCGCGCCACGCGGCGGGGCTGAACGGGGGACACTGGGGCGTGCCCCGCGCCGACGGCCGCCTCGGCCACGACCTGCTCCCCGACGTGCCGAACCCGCAGGACCAGTGCGGGGTCTTCGGCGTCCACGCCCCCGGGGAGGACGTCGCCACCCTCACGTACTTCGGCCTCTACGCCCTGCAGCACCGCGGCCAGGAGTCCGCCGGGATCGCCGTCGGCGACGGCCGGCAGATCCTCGTGTTCAAGGACATGGGGCTGGTGTCCCAGGTCTTCGACGAGGCCGCGCTGGCCCCGCTGCGCGGGCACGTCGCGGTCGGGCACACCCGGTACTCGACGACGGGGGCCAGCACCTGGCACAACGCCCAGCCCACGCTCGGGGCGACGGCCCACGGCACGGTCGCCGTCGCCCACAACGGCAACCTGACGAACACCGCCGAGCTGCGGGACGAGCTCGCCCGCCTGGCGCGCGGCCACGACGGTGACCGGCTGCGGCGCGGCGACGGCCACCGGGCCGGCAGCAGCGACACCGCGGTCCTGACCGGCCTGCTGGGCGCCGTCGGCCGGGACGGGCTCGAGGCCACCCTGCGCGACGTGCTGGCGCGCCTGCGGGGGGCGTTCTCGCTGGTCCTGGCCGACGAGGACACCCTCTACGCGGCCCGGGACCGCCACGGCGTGCGGCCCCTGGTGCTCGGGCGCCTCACCGGGCCGGCGGGCGGCTGGGTGGTGGCCAGCGAGACGGCGGCGCTCGACATCGTGGGCGCCCGCCACGTCCGCGACGTGGAACCCGGCGAGCTGGTGGCGATCGACGGCGCGGGCCCGCGGTCCTCGCGGTTCGCCGACCCGGAGCCGGCCGGATGCGTCTTCGAGTACGTCTACCTGGCCCGGCCGGACACCACCCTCGACGGCCGGGTCGTGCACGAGGCCCGGGTCGAGATGGGTCGCCGGCTGGCCTCGGCGCACCCGGTGGCGGCCGACCTCGTGATGCCGGTGCCCGACTCCGGGACCCCGGCGGCCATCGGGTACGCCGAGCGCTCCGGCATCCCCTACGGCCACGGTGTCGTCAAGAACGCCTACGTGGGGCGGACGTTCATCCAGCCCTCCCAGACCCTGCGCCAGCTGGGGATCCGGCTCAAGCTGAACCCCCTGCGCGAGGTGATCGCCGGCCGCCGCCTGGTCGTCGTCGACGACTCCATCGTCCGCGGCAACACGCAGCGGGCGCTGGTCCGGATGCTGCGCGAGGCCGGCGCGGCCGAGGTGCACGTCCGGATCTCCTCGCCCCCGGTGACATGGCCGTGCTACTACGGCGTCGACTTCGCCACCCGGGCCGAGCTGGCCGCCACCGGCCGGGCGGTCGCCGACGTCGCCGACCTCATCGGGGCCGACTCCCTCGGCCACCTGTCGAGGGACGACATGGTCGCCGCCACCGGCCGGCCGGCGGCGGGACTGTGCACGGCCTGCTTCACCGGGCGGTACCCCATCGAGACGCCGCCCGCCGAGGTGCCCGGCCAGACGTCGCTGCCGGTGCCGGCGGTGGTGGGGTGAACGAGGGCCTGACCTACGCCGCCGCCGGGGTCGACGTCGCCGCGGGGGACCGGGCGGTGGAGCTGATGGCCGAGCGGGTGCGGGCCACCCACTCCGCGGGCCCCGCGGCGGTGCTCGCGGGCGCGGGCGGGTTCGCCGGCCTCGTCGACGCCTCGCTGCTCGCCGGGATGCGCCGGCCCGTCCTCGCCACCTCCACCGACGGCGTCGGCACCAAGGTCGCCGTGGCGCAGGCCATGGACCGCCACGACACCGTGGGGATCGACCTGGTCGCGATGGTCGTCGACGACCTCGTGGCCTGCGGGGCGCGGCCGCTGTTCCTCACGGACTACCTGGTCGTGGGATCCGTCGTGCCCCAGCGGGTCGCGGAGATCGTGGGCGGGGTCGCCGAGGGGTGCCGGCTGGCGCGCTGCGCCCTCGTCGCCGGCGAGACCGCCGAGCACCCGGGGCTGCTGCCGCCGGACACCTACGACCTGGCGGGGGCGGCGACCGGGGTGGTCGAGGCCGACGGGATCCTCGGCCCGGACCGGGTCCGGCCGGGCGACGTGTGCGTGGCCATGGCGTCGTCGGGCATCCACGCCAACGGCCTCAGCCTCGCCCGGGCGATCGTCGACCGCGCCGGCTGGGACCTGAGGGAGCGGCTTCCCGGGCTGGCCGCGTCCGTCGGGGACACGCTGCTCGAGCCGACCCGGATCTATGCCGCCGAGCTGCTGGACCTCCTCGATGCCGTGCCCGGGGCCGTCCACGCCGTCGCCCACGTCACCGGGGGCGGGCTGGCGTCGAACCTCGCCCGCGTCCTGCCGGCCGGCACCCACGTGGACGTCGACCGGTCCTCGTGGCGCCCCCCGGCGGTGTTCGACGTCCTCGGCGACGCCGGAGGCGTCTCGGGGGAGGAACGCGAGCGCACCTGGAACCAGGGCATCGGCATGGTGGCGGTGGTCGACCCCGTGGCGGCGGACGAGGTCGCGGCCACGCTCGACCGGGCGGGCGTGCCCGCCTGGACGTGCGGGACCGTCACCGCCGCCGATGCGCCGCCCGCAGGCGCCACAGCCGGCACCAAGGGGGTTCGTGGGGGCTCGGTGCGCCTGGTGGCGGCACACCCCTGACCGGTCGCGCCCGGAGGGCGCGGGCGCGGCTCAGCGCCGGCGATCCTCCTGGGACACCCAGTCGTCCTCGTGCCCACCACCGTTGCCCACGGCATCCGACACCTCGTCGGCGTCGTCCTCGTCCCCGAGGTCGTCGCCGAACCCGTCAGTACGATCGCCGTCGCTCCCAGGCGAACTGTGGAGCTCTCGTGCCAAGGCGTCGTAGTCGGTCTCGGGGCTGAAGTACTTCAGCTGCCGAGCGACCTTCGTCTGCTTGGCCTTCTGACGGCCGCGCCCCATGGCGTCGACCCCCTCAACGTCGATGCGGGGCCGGCCCTCGTCGGCCCGGCCCCGGAAGCTCATCCGGTCCTCGTGCCGACAACGGTACATCCTCGGGCCCGGTTCCCTCATCCGGGCCGGGCGCGGGTCGCCCCTCGCCGGCGTCCGCTTCGTCGCGAAGGTCGAGGATGCCCGACATCCTCCGATCGGACGATCCCCCTCTCCCCTGGTCGACTCCGGCGAACCGTCCGCACGACGGTTCCATGGTCACGCAGGGCGAAGCGATGCTTACGCCCGAGATCGGGCACCAGGCACAGCGCCGCCCGGATCGACCGAGAGAGTGCGAGAGGACCCTTGCCCATCATGACGACGCGCGACATCCACGCCGGCAGCGACCAGGCGCACAGCGACGAGCTGCTGACCCCCGCCGAGGTCGCCGCCATGTTCCGGG
>JBHJOJ010000085.1:0-5803 GCA_050329835.1 Kineosporiaceae bacterium
AAGGCCTGTCGAAGAAGGACATCATCCGCTGCCTCAAACGCCTGATCGCCCGCGAGCTCTACTACCTGCTCACCTCACCCCAGACCCAGCAACCCGCTTGACGATCCATAGGAGCATCCTGACCGGCCCGACCTGCTCGGCCCAGCCTGCTCCGGCAGTGCTGGGCCGGCGCCGGTCGGCACGGGGAGTGACCGGGCGCACCCGCAGTGTCCATCACTCAGCGTGACATCGCTCACGGTGCCGTTTCCGGGCGCCGGCTTCGGCGTGCGACCAGGCGTTTCCGTGCTACTGATAGCCGGTCTCGATAAGGATCGGAGCCGTTCCTGTGATCACGCCCTGTACTCGCTCGCTCCCGCGGGCCCCGCTGTCCGCCCCGCGGGGGCGGTGACATGGCGACGCTGCTCATGGTCGAGAGCTGGGTCCACTCCAGCGGCCGGGCCCTGCCGCCGCTGCTCGCCCGGCTGGGCCACGACTACGTCCTGCTCACCCGCGACCCGGGGACCTACCGCACGTCCGGCGGGGAGGCCCCCGTGCTGCGGGACGCCGCCGAGGTCGTCGTCGCCGAGACCAACGACCCCGCCGCCCTCGCCGCCGCGGCGGCCGGGGTGGCCCGGCGCCGGCGGATCGACGGGGTGCTGACGACGTGCGACTACTACCTCGGCGCGGCGGCGGTCGTGGCCCGCCGGCTCGGCCTGCCGGGCGATGACCCCGCGGTGCTGCGCGCCGCCACCCGCAAGGACCGGGTCCGCGCCGCCCTGGCCGCGGCCGGGGTGCCGGACGTCGCCCACGGCGTCGCGGGCACCTGGGACGACGCCCGGAAGCTGGCGTCCGACCTCGGGTACCCGCTGGTGGCCAAGCCGGTGGACCTCAACTCCGGCACCGGAGTGCGGCGGGTGACCGACGAGGAGGAGCTGGCAGCCGCCTTCGCCGCCGCCACCGGCGGCTCGCGCAACTCCCGCGGCCAGCGCCGCGCCGGCGTCCTGCTGCTGGAGCAGGTCCTCGTCGGCCAGGAGGTCAGCGTCGAGACGGTGACGTGGCAGGGGGCGACCACGGTCCTCGCGGTCACCGACAAGTCCCTGACCGCCGCCCCGGCGTTCGTCGAGTCCGGTCACATGGTCCCGGCCCGCCTCGACGACGCCACCACCACGGCGACCGAGGACCTGGTGCGCGAGGCGCTGCGGGCTGTCGGCCTCCGGCACGGGCTGGCCCACACCGAGGTCATGCTGACCGCCGAGGGGCCCCGGATCGTCGAGGTCAACCCGCGCCAGGGCGGCAACTCCATCTTCGAGCTGGTCCGCCGCGTCACCGGCACCCACCCGCTGGAGGTCCTCGTCGACCTCGCCCTGGGCCGCCGGCCGGAGCTCGGCACCGCGCGCGCGCCCCGACCGGGGGCCGCGACCGTGGGCAGCGCCGCCGTCGTCTTCGTCATGTCGCCCGAGACCGCCGAGATCGTGGCGGTCGACGGCACCGACGCCCTGGGCTCGGACTCCGCGGTCGTCGACTGGCGGGTCACCGTCCCGGCGAGCGCGTCCCGGCCGGTCGACAACTCCGCGTACCTGGGCCACGTCATGGCCGTCGACCCGGGCCGGGACGCCCGCGCGCACGCGGAATCGCTGGTCGCCGAGTTGCGGCTGCGCACGGTCGACGGCCGGTGCCTGGTCCCGCTGGGGGTGCCGAGCGGCCTCGCCAGGGTGGTCCCCGACCGGTGGTGACGGGGCCGCCGGACGCGGCGACTGCGCTCGACCGGCTGGCCACCGACTGGGAGCGGATGAGCGAGCGCTACCTCGCCGGCCGGTCGGCGCTCATCGGGGACGCGGTCCGGGTCGTGACCGGGTCGGTGAGCGGTGAGCGCCCGCTCGTCGTGGACCTGGGGTCGGGTCCCGGGACGGTCCTCGACCGGGTCGTCGCCGCCCTTCCGGACGCGCGGGCGGTGGCGATCGAGCCCGACCCCGTCCTGGCGGCCGTGCACCGCCTGCGGTCGTCCCGGTCCGGCGCCTTGCCGCGGCAGTGCCCGCTCGATCTCGCCGTGGCGACGTGGTCGGGTGCGGTCGCCGCCCTCGGCCCGGTCGACGTCGTCCTCGCCGTGCAGGTCCTGCACTACCTGCCGGAGGACCGGTGCCGCGAGCTGCTCGCCGAGGTCCGCGCCCTGCTCGCCCCGCGCGGCGTGCTCGTGCACCTGGACACCGTGCCCGCGGGCGACCGTCGCGAGTCCGACGGTGACCGCCGCGAGTCGACCGGCGAGCGAGCCGACCACGACCTCCCGGCCGCGTCCGGTGACGACGCCTGGACCGCCTGGTGGCGCCGGGCCGCCGTCGTCCCGGCCCTGGCGTCGGCGTTCGCCCGCCGGGGGCCCGTGCCGCCACCCTCCGCGGAGTTCCACCCCGACCAGGCCCGCCTCGACGCCCTGCTGGCCGGCGCGGGCCTCGCCCGCAGGGTGGCGCGCCACCGGCACGGCAGATCCCTGCTCACGGTGGTGGGCGCTCGCTGACCGCCGGTGCCGGCGGCCCGTCTCGGGTACCTCAGGCCCCGCCGGCCGGCGCCGGGCGGCGTCCCTCACCCATGATCGTCTCTCCTGGCGAAGCATGAGTGTGAGTACAGTTCACTGAACTGAACTCACACATGGGGGTCGTGTGCTGGCGAAGCCGGGCGACATCTTCGACCGCGACCGGGAGTGGGCCGCGTTGGTGCGCTTCGCCACGGACGACTCGCCCGGCGCATCCCTTGCCGTCGTGTCGGGCCGCCGCCGCCAGGGCAAGACGTTCCTGCTCGACGCCCTGACCAGCGCGGCGGGCGGCTTCTACTTCGCCGCCACGGAGGCGACGGCTGGCGAGTCGCTGCGCCTCCTCGGCGAGGCGCTCGCCCAGCACCTCGGGCTGCCTGCGTCGCTACGACTCGACACGTGGGAGGCGGCGGTCGACGCGCTGCTCGGACTCGGGCGGGACCGACCGGTCCCGGTCGTGCTCGACGAGTTCCCCTACCTGGTGCGGAGCTCGCCGGAGCTACCGTCGGTCGTGCAGAAGGCCCTGGGGCCTCGCCGTGCAACCAGGACGGCGTCCCGGGCCAGGCTCGTCCTGTGCGGCTCGGCCATGACCTTCATGGGCACGCTGTTGTCGGGCAGTGCGCCGCTGCGGGGGCGGGCGAGCCTCGAACTGGTCGTCCCGACACTGGACTTCCGTCAGGCGGCGCGGTTCTGGGAGATCGACGACCCGAGGCTCGCTGCACTCCTGCACGCAGTCGTGGGTGGTACCCCCGCCTACAAGACCGAGTACGCCCGCGGCGACCGCCCGACGTCGATCGACGATTTCGACGACTGGGTCGTGCGAACAGTGCTGGAGGCCACCAGTCCGCTGTTCCGGGAGGCGCGGTACCTGCTGGCGGAGGAGCCGGGGCTGCGGGAGCCGTCCCTCTACCACTCCGTCCTGGCGGCGGTCGCGGAGGGGAACGCGACTCGGGGCGGGATCGCCAACTACGTGGGCCGGTCCTCGAGCGATCTGGCTCACCCGCTGAACGTCCTGGAGGACGCAGGACTGCTCGTTCGGGAGAGCGACGCCTTTCGACCTGCACGGCCACGATTCCGGATCGCCGACCCTCTGCTGACGTTTTACCACGCGGTGATGCGTCCGTCGTGGTCCCTGCTCGGGCGGTCGGGGCGGGCTCCCGACGTGTGGCGATCGAGCCGGGCGCGCTTCTCGACGCAGGTCGTCGGCCCCCACTTCGAGCGGATGTGTCGCGAGTGGACCGCGACGGCCGCCGCACCCGACACGATGGGAGGCCTGCCGCACCTGGTCACCTGGGGTCTCGTCCCCGACCGCGGCGGACGGACCCATCACGAGGTCGACGTCGTCGCATTCGGTGACGAGACGGGTCGCCAGGTGCTCGCTATCGGTGAGGCGAAGTGGGGCCACGCCATGACGGCGCGGGACCTCGATCGCCTCGTCGGCATCCGAGAACTCGTGGCGGGCCGGTCGGACGTCGACACGACAGATGCCCGGCTGTTCCTGTTCAGCGGCGCCGGGTTCCACCCCGACCTGCACTCGGCCGCGCGGGACGGCGACGTCGTGCTCGTCGACCTCGACCGGTTGTACGCGGGCGGAATCGATCACGTCTGAGGAAGCCGGATCAGACGCCATGGGGTTCCTGACGTCGCCGATTCCCGCCGGTGCCGGCGGCCCGTCTCGGGTACCTCAGGCTCCCGCCGGCCGGCGCCGGGCGGCGAGGGTGCCCGACCGGTGCCCGGAGATCAGGAGGTCGGCGCTCCCGGTGACGGCCTCGACCGGGTCCCCGGTCCGGACCGTCCAGGCCGGGCGGAGCTGGTCGCCGGGAGCGGTGCGGGCGTCCAGCCGCCACAGCGCGAGGTCCCCGGCGGCGTCACCGGACACCAGCGCCCGGGTCGTCGAGGCGGCCGGCAGCCACCCGAGCGCCCGCACCGGTCCCCGGTGGCCCACGGCGAGCGCGGCGCGGCGGCCCGTCGGCCCGGCGCCGGAGAAGTCCCACAGCGCGACGGCGTCCCCGCCGTCGCAGGCCAGCCACCGTCCCGCGGGCTCGAACGCCAGCCGGGACACCGTCGTGGGGAACCCGCTCATCCGGAAGTCGCCGCCGGCCGGCACCTTCCACCCGTGGAGGGTGGCGTCCTGGCTGCCCCCGACGACCCACCGCCCGTTCGGCGACACCGTGAGACCCGCGATGGCCCCGGGCGCGGCGAGCTGCTCGACGAGCCGGTCGGCGGCGGGCTCGAACAGGGTGACTCCCTGGTAGGCGGCCGCCGCCACCCGGCGCCCGTCGGGGCGGAGGAACGCCAGGCCGGCCACGGTGCTGGCGAGCTCGGGGGAGGTCCAGTGCAGCTCGCCCTCCCGGCCGAGCAGGTGGCAGCGCCGGCCGTCCCCGACGACGACGTCGCGGGAGTGGGCGGCCCACGCCGCGGCCCCGCACCACCGGGTCCGCCGGTCGGCGAGGACCCGGTCGACGGTGAGGTCGAAGAGCGCCAGCCGGTTCCCGCCGCCGGCCGCCAGCCGGGTCCCGTCCGGACTGACCGCGAGGGTCAGCAGCGGGTCGCCGAGATGGAGGCGGCGGACGATCCGGCCGTCGGCGCCGACGGCGACCAGGGCGCCCTCGGAACCGCCCGCGACGACCCCGCCACCGTCCAGGGCGGCCAGGTGCGTGACCGGCTCCCCGAGGTCCAGCTCCCAGGCCGGGGTCGCGGTCCCGGACGAGCCCGACACGGTGGTGGCCGTCACCGGGCGCCCACCGGCTCCGGGGTCAGGCACGCCCGGAAGCTGGACTCCAGCTCGGCCCGGTCCAGCCGGCGTCCGATGAACACCATCCGGTTGGTCCGGCGCTCGCCGTCCCGCCACGGCGCACCCAGCTCGCCGTCGTGCAGCATGTGGACGCCCTGGAACACGTACCGCTGGTCGGTGCCGGCGAGGTTGAGGACGCCCTTGCTGCGGAAGATGTCGGTGCCCTTCTCGGCGAGCAGCCGGCCCAGCCACTCGTTGAGCCGTGGCACGTCGACGGTGCCGTCGACCTCGACGCCGACGCTCGTGACGGACTGGTCGTGCTGGTGCTCGGCGTCGGGGTCGAGGAACTCGGGCTCGTCGGCGAGCACCCGGTCGAGGTCGAAGGCGTGGACGTCGAGCACGTCGGCGAGGTCGACGTCGCACCGGACGGCGGTGGTGACGGGAACGCCCGCGTTGATCGCGCGGACCCGCGCCGTCACGAGGTCCACGTGGGCGTCGTCGACCAGGTCCCGCTTGTTGAGGATGATCCGGTCGGCGAAGGCGACCTGCTCGACCGCCTCGTTCTCGAC
>JBHJOJ010000086.1:0-10741 GCA_050329835.1 Kineosporiaceae bacterium
GCGGCCGAAGCCCCCGCGGCCGGCGGTCCCCCGCCGCGGCCCGAGCCGGCGTCGGCCGGCGCGGAGTCGGCGGCCACCGGGGCGGACTCCCTGACGGGGCCGGTGGAGCGGGTGCGACCTGCGGAACCGGCTGCCTCGGTGCCGCACACGGACCCGTGGGAGGTCCCCTCGGAGGAGGAGACGCCGATCTTCCGTGAGCTCTCGGCATGGTTCCGTGCCAGCACCCCGGGCACGGGCGCGGTGCGGGCGCCGGAGTCGGTCAACGGGGCGCCGCAGCCGTCCCGCCCGGCCGCACCCGCATCACTCCCTGCACCGTCCGCAGCTGCACCCCTCCCCGCACCGCCCGCAGCTGCGCCCCTCCCTGCACCGTCCGCACCTGCACCGTCCGCACCCGCACCGGTTGCACCCGCACCGGTTGCTGCCGCTGCGGCCGCGGACGGGACTCCCGGCCGCCCCTCGGAGCGGGAGGGCACCGTCCACCGCATCCCCTCGACACCGCTCGCCCCGGAGCCGGTCATGCCCAGCTCCGCCTTCGCCTCGGCCGCGGACGAGGGCTGGCAGGCGGCGGCCGCCGCCGAGGCCGGTCAGCCGGCCGAGCTCACCGCCGCCGGGCTGCCCCGCCGCCGCCCGATGGCCCAGCTCGTCCCCGGCTCGGCACCGCAGGGGACGGCGACGGCCGCGCCCGCCCGGCGACCCCGGGACGCCGACGCCGTCCGCGGCCGGCTCGCGAACTACCAGCGAGGACTCCAGTCCGGCCGCAACCGGATCCGGACCGCGGCCGACGGATCCGGGCCACCGTCCGACACCGAACTCGAGCAGAGCGACCAGCGGAGGTACGCCCCGTGACCGCCTTCCCCCCCAGCGCCGACCTGGCCCCGCAGGCGAACGGCGACTTCGCCTGGCTGGTCGACGGGTTCGTCGACCGCACGCCGGGAGTGGCGCACGCCGCCGTGGTGTCCGCCGACGGCCTGCTGATGGCCGCGTCGTCGGCGCTGCCGAAGGACCGCGCCGACCAGCTGGCCGCCATCGCCTCGGGGCTGTCCAGCCTGACGAGGGGGGCCTCCCGCTGCTTCGACGGGGGGGCCGTGGTGCAGACCGTGGTGGAGATGGAGGCGGGGTTCCTGCTCCTCATGTCGATCAGTGACGGGTCGAGCCTGTCCGCGCTCGCCGACCCGACGTGCGACATCGGCCTGGTGGGGTACGAGATGACACTGCTGGTGGACCGGGTGGGGCAGTCGTTGACACCGAGGACCAGGGGCGCCGGCGTCCCCTGAGGGGGAGCCGGACTCCCGAGGAGGGTAGCGACCCATGACCGCGTTCCCGCAGCACGAGCCGGACACCGCGCCCGGCCTCGTGCGACCGTACGCCCGCACCCGGGGGCGGACCCGCCCGGCGCAGAACTACGCCCTGGAGGCGCTGGTGATGACGCTGGACCCGCGGACCGCCGAGGACCCGGACATCGCGCCGGAGCACCGCGAGATCGCCGCGCTGTGCCGGTACTCGATGTCCGTGGCCGAGGTGTCGGCCCTGCTCGGCATCCCGGTGGGCGTCGCACGGGTCCTGCTGGGGGACATGGCGTCCATGGGGGTCATCTCCGTCCACGACCACATGGCCGAGCAGCTGGCGGTGTCCGGCGACCTGCGGCCCGACACCGCACTGATGGAGAGGGTCCTCCATGGCCTCCAGCGCCTCTGACGCCTACCCGGCCGGGACGCCGGCCCCGCGCCCGACGATCTCCACGAAGATCGTCGTGGCCGGCGGCTTCGGCGTCGGCAAGACCACCTTCGTCGGCGCGGTGTCCGAGATCGTCCCGCTGACCACCGAGGCGGTCATGACCGAGGCGAGCGTCCCGGTCGACGACCTGTCGCTGACCCCCAACAAGTCGACGACCACCGTGGCGATGGACTTCGGCCGGATCAGCCTCGACCGGGAGCTCGTCCTCTACCTCTTCGGCACCCCCGGACAGACCCGGTTCTGGTTCATGTGGGACGACCTGGTGCGCGGTGCCATCGGCGCCGTCGTCCTCGTCGACACCCGCCGGCTGGCCGACTGCTTCGGCGCGATCGACTTCTTCGAGAGCCGCCACCTGCCGTACATCGTGGCCGTCAACCCCTTCGACGGCGTGCTCGCCCACTCGATGGACGACGTCCGCGAGGCCCTCGCCATCCCGCTGGACGTGCCGATGACGGTGGCGGACGCACGGGATCGGCAGCAGGTGAAGGCCGCGCTCATCCGCCTCGTCGAGTTCGCCATGGTGCGCGCCGGGGCGGCGGTCGGGGCAGGCTGAGGACCGCCCGGAACGGGCCGGTCACCCGAGTTCCTGCAGCTCGCTGGCTTTCGGGATGCCCAGCGCCTGGGCGTTCGACACGACGACGAGTTCCGGACTGCCGGACTCGAGCCGCCACTGCCCGCCCACGAGGGGGATCCTGGCGACGTTCGGCACCGGGCCCCCGTTCCAGTCGAGGGACCCGCACACGGTGTCCAGCCGCATCCGCGACAGGGCCTCGACGACGCCCTCGCGGTCGTCGGGGCCGTCGGCGGCCGCCAGGGCGGCGGCCGCCACCTCGAACAGGGCGTGGACCAGACCGATGGGCTGGGTCCAGGGCCGGCCGCTCTGGGCCGTGTAGGACTCGGCCAGTTCGGCCGCCGTCTGGCCGGTCAGCGACGACGTGAACGGGTGCGTGGGCGACCACCAGACCTCGGTGCCCAGGTTGTTGCCGAGGTCGCCGAGCGCCTCGACCGCCGAGGGGAAGAGCAGGGCCTTGGCCACCGTGGCGACCCGCGGCCGGAACCCGGCGTCCGCCGCCTGGGTCCAGAAGGCCGGGAAGTCGGGCGGGATCGGCACACCGACGAGGACCTCGGCCTCCTCCGCCAGGAAACGGTCGATGAGCGAGGAGAAGTCCCCGATGCCGTTGCGGTAGAACCCCGGGTCGACGATGTCGTAACCGCGCTCGGCGATGGCCGGGACGAAGCCCGTGGCGGGGTCGCCCCAGGCGTTCCCGTCGGCGTCGTCGGGCCACAGCGCGCCGGCCCGGCGGTTGGTGTCGATCTCGTCCCACATGTCCATGAAGACGGCCTGCACGTCCGCCAGGCCCCAGAAGAAGTGATAGGTCCATCGGAAGCGCGAGACGGTCGAGGCGCCGCGCCCGAAGAACCACGCCTCCCAGGGCGCCACGGTCGAGATGCACGGGACGCCCCGCTCCTCGCAGACGTCGCCCACGGGGTTCGTCATGTCCGGCGTCGAGGACACCAGCACGAGGTCGACCTGCTCCTGCTCGACGAACTCGGTGGCCGCCGCCGCCGCGGTCGCCGGGTCGGACCCGGTGTCCCGCTGGAGGATCTCCACGGGGCTCACGCCGGACCCGGTCGCCAGCCCCTGGGCGGCGAAGTGCGCCTCGAGGGCGGACACCACGAAGGCGTCCGCCTCGCCGAACGGGGCGAGGCTGCCGGTCTGCGGCGTGATGTACCCGAGCCGGATGGGCCGCGCGTCCCCGCCCACCGACGCGGGCCCGGTGGCGCCGTCGCGCTCCTCACCCCCGCCGCACGAGGCGACCGAGGCGCCGGCGACGGCCGCCGCCGCGGCGCCCGTCCCTCGCAGGAACGTCCGCCGGCCGATGCGGTGGTTCGACATGGACTGGCTCCTGCCCTCGGGACCGGGATCCGGACGACGACACGGGGCGACCCCCATGTCGGACACGCACTGTAGCGACGGCAGCGCCGGGCAACCGTCGCAGTAACCCAGGGGTAACGTGCCGACCCTTGCCGCCGGACCCGGGGCTTGCCAGAGTGCGGCGGTGACGTCGCCGGCGAGGACCCGTGGCGCCGCCGCGGCGTCGTTCCTCGGCGTCGTCGTGGCGCTGGTGCTGCTGTGGGAGGGCTACAAGGCGTTCGGGCAGACCACCGGCATCGAGTTCGGCGTCCGGACCAACGACCGGGCCATGCCGCACGTCTGGGACATCGCGGCCGCCCTGGTCCGGCCGGCACGGCGCGGGGGCGAGGACGTCCTGGTCGTCATCCTCCTCCAGGCGGCGTGGGTGACGTGGCGGACGGCCCTGCTCGGCTTCGTCGCGGGCGCCCTGGTGGGGATCGGGCTGGGGCTGCTGCTGGTGCGGTCCCGGATCGCCGAGCGCGGCCTCCTGCCCTACGTCGTCGCGTCGCAGACCGTCCCCGTGCTCGCGATCGCCCCCGTCCTCATCACCTGGGCCCGGCGGTCGGAGCTGCCGCTGTGGGTGCCGATCGCCATCCTGTCGGGCTACCTGGCCTTCTACCCGGTCACCATCGCGACGGTCCGCGGGCTCCGGTCCCCCGACCCGCTGGCCCGGGAGCTGCTGCGCTCGTACGCGGCCTCCGGCGCCCAGGGCTTCCGGCTACTCGAGCTGCCCGCGGCCCTGCCCGCCCTCTTCCCCGCCCTGAAGATCGCCGCGACCGCCTCCGTGATCGGTGCCATCGTCGGCGAGCTCCCCGCCGGGCAGTCCGACGGCCTCGGCCGCCAGATCCTCGGTTTCGCCTCGAGCTTCTCCAGCGCTCCCGAGAAGCTCTTCGCCTCGGTGGCCGTGGCGGCGCTGCTCGGGCTCGTCTTCGTCGGCGCCGTCGCGGCCGCGGAACGCCTGGCGCTGCGGGGTCGCTCCGCTCCCACGACGGAGGTGAGCACGTGAGCACCGTCCCGGCGCCCGGGTCCGGTCCCGCCGGCGGCGCGGGGGCCGACCGGACCCCGGCCGCGGTGTCCCTGGCGGACGTCGGCGTGCGCTTCAACGAGGGCCGCGCCAACGAGGTCCACGCGCTCGACGGCATCACCCTGGACGTCCAGGCCGGCGAGTTCGTGTCGCTCATCGGGCCGTCCGGGTGCGGCAAGTCGACACTGCTGCGGGTGGTCGCCGACCTCCAGCGGCCGACCTCCGGCGACGTCTCGGTCAACGGGGTCCCGGCCGCCCGCGCCCGGCGCGACCGCTCGTACGGGTTCGTCTTCCAGTCTGCGACGCTGTTCGACTGGCGCTCGGTGCTCGACAACGTGCGGCTGCCGCTGGAGGTGATGGGCGTCCCCCGGCGCGAGCGGGACGCCCGCGCGCGGGAGATGCTCGAGCTCGTCGGGCTGTCGGCCTTCGACGGCCACCGCCCCTGGCAGCTGTCCGGCGGCATGCAGCAGCGGGTGTCGATCGCCCGGGCCCTGTCCTTCCGCCCCTCGCTGCTGCTGATGGACGAGCCGTTCGGCGCCCTCGACGAGATGACCCGGGAACGGATGCAGACCGAGGTGCTGCGGATCTGGCGGGAGACGGGGACGACCGTCGTCTTCGTCACCCACTCCATCCCCGAGGCGGTGTTCCTGTCGACCCGGGTCGTCGTGATGTCGCCGCGCCCGGGGCGGATCGCCGACGTCGTCGATGTCGGCCTGCCCCGGGTCCGCGACGACGACACCCGGGAGGACCAGGCCTTCTACGACCTCGTCACCCGGGTGCGGGAGAGCCTGCGACGCCTGGAGCACCCCCGGTGAGCCGGCTGGCGACGGCCCGGGCTGCGGTCCCGGCCGCGGCGGTGTTCGTCGGGGCCCTCGCCGTGTGGGAGGGCCTGGTCCGCGGGACCGGCGTGCAGGCCTTCGTGCTGCCGCCGCCCTCGGCCATCGCCCGGGCCGTGGGCTCGCAGTGGCCGGACCTGTGGGCCGCGACCACCGGCACGGTGTCGGGGGCGCTGGCGGGCCTGGCCGTGGGGGTGCTCGCGGCGGCCGTGGTCGCGGCCGCGTCGGTGCGGTGGGCAGGCCTGCGGGCGGGGCTCCTGCCCTTCGCGGTGGCGGCCAACTCCACCCCGATCATCGTGCTGGCCCCGGTGGCCAACGCATGGTTCGGGCTCACCAGTCCGGTGTCGACCGTCTCGGTGGTCGCGGTGCTGGTGTTCTTCCCGGTGCTGGTGAACCTCGTGACCGGCCTGCTGTCACCGACCCGGTCCCAGCACGAGCTCCTCGCCACGTACGCCGCCGGCCCGCGCACGGTCCTGGCGTCGCTCCGGGTGCCGTCCGCGCTGCCGTTCGCGTTCTCGGCGCTGAAGATCGCCGTCCCTCTGTCGATCATCGGGGCGATCGTCAAGGAGTACTTCGGCGGCCCCCAGGACCGGCTCGGGCAGTACATCACGACGAAGGCGGCCCTCTTCCAGTTCGACCAGGCCTGGGCCGCCATCGCCCTGGCGTCGGCCTTCGGCATCGCCCTGTACCTGCTCGTCGTGGCCGCCGAACGGCTGGCCATGCCGTGGCACGTGTCCGTCCGTCCCGCCACCTGACCCGCAGCACCCGCAGCACCGACCCCAAGGAGCGTCCCATGCGCGCATCCCCAGCCCGCCTCGCCGTCGCGGTCCTCACCGGCGGCGCCCTCCTGCTCGCCGCCTGCGGCGGCGGTGGGGACGGTGAGGACTCGGCAGGTGACGGCGGCGCTACCGGCGGAGCCACCGAGGGCGGCGGCGGGACGACCCCCGTCCGGCTGCAGCTGCAGTGGTTCGCCCAGGCGCAGTTCGCCGGGTACTACGCCGCGGCCGCCGAGGGCTACTACGCCGACGAGGGCCTCGACGTCGAGATCCTGGAGGGCGCCGTCGACATCGTCCCCCAGCAGGTGGTCGCCACCGGTGGGGCGGAGTTCGGCGTCGCCTGGGTCCCCAAGGCCCTGGTCTCGAACACCGAGGACGCGGGCCTGGTCAACGTGGCCCAGGTCTTCCAGCGGTCGGGCACGCTCATGGTGTCGTGGGCCGACTCCGGGGTCGCCGAGCCGGCGGACTGGGCCGGGCGGCCGGTCGGGAACTGGGGCTTCGGCAACGAGTACGAGCTCACCGCGGCGATCGAGCAGGAGGGCGTCGAGGGCGTCGAGCTGGTCGCCCAGAACTTCGACATGGAGGCCCTGCTCAACCGGGAGATCGACGCCGCCCAGGCCATGACGTACAACGAGTACGCCCAGCTGCTGGAGACGGTGGACCCGGAGACCGGTGAGCTCTATCAGCCGGAGGACTTCACCGTCGTCGACTTCAACGACGTGGGCACGGCGATGCTGCAGGACGCCCTGTGGGTGACCGAGGACTACGCGGCCGAGAACGGCGACACCGTGGAGGCGTTCCTGAGGGCCACGTTCCGGGGCTGGGCGTTGTGCCGGGACGAGCCCGACACCTGCGTCGGCCACGTGCTGGACGCCGGGCCGACGCTGGGCGAGAGCCACCAGACGTGGCAGATGAACGAGGTCAACAAGCTGATCTGGCCGTCGACCACCGCCGTCGGGGTCATGGACACCGAGCAGTGGACCCAGACCGTCGAGATCGCCTCGTCGCAGATCCCGGAGCTCGAGGGTCAGGAGATCCCGGACGGCTCCTACACGACGGAGTTCGCCGAGGCGGCCGTGGCGGCGCTGGAGGAGGACGGCGTCGACGTGACCGGCGAGGGCTGGGAGCCGGTGGAGGTCGAGCTGCGCGAGGGCGGCGAGTAGCGGTCGGCGTCCCCGGGCCGCGACGTCAGGCGTCGGCCGGCGTCGCGGGCCGGGGGCGGCGATAGGTCGTGAGGACGACCCCGCCGGGCAGGACCTCGGCCGAGTGGTGCGTCAGCCCGTGAGGACGGCCCCGCCCCGCGAACAGTGGCACGCCGTCCCCGAGGACGACGGGGTTCACCTTGAGCTGGATCTCGTCGATCTCGTCGATCAGCTGCCCGGCGAGGTCAGCCCCACCGCAGAGCCAGATGTCCCGCCCCGGGAGCGATCGCAGATCCCGCACGACCGCACCGACGTCGCCCGCGACGGTGGTCACGGTCGGGTCGGGCGGCAGTTCGCGGTGGGTGGCGATGTACTGCCGGAGATGCGGGTAGGCGCTGGTCAGCCCGGCCTCCAGGGCGGGTTCATGGGTTCGGGCGCCCATGATCACCGTGTCGAATCGTTGCGCCTCCCCGTTCACTCCCAGCGCGTCCCGGAGATGAGCTGGACAGGTCTCGGGGTATCGGTCGAACAGCGCCGCGAGCGTCCCTCGATCAACGGGGAAGGCGCCGACGCCGCCCTCGCGATCGGCGATGAAGCCGTCGACCGAGGTCGCGACGTAGTAGACGAGAGAACGCACGATGACCCCGATCAGTACAGGTGTCGTGATTCGAGAGACTACTACACCCGTCCCGGTTGACGTACCGTCCACCCGTGGCCGCCAATCCCGAGCGGCGCGCTCGGGTGTCCGACGCCGCCCTCGTCGTGCTCGGACGCTCGGGAGGACGAGGGCTCACCCACCGGGCCGTCGACGCCGCGGGCGCGTTCCCCCGGGGCACCGCGGCCAACTACTTCCCGACCCGGGCGGCGCTGCTCCTCGGCATGACGGAGAGGATCTTCGATCGACTGCGACCGGACGCGGCCCGGCTGGAACGCCTAGGCCGCCTCCCGCCGGACGTCGACGCGGTCGTGGAGTACATCCAGGACGTGGTGGAACGCCTGCTCGCGGCACCGGACCTCACGCTGGCGCTGCTCGAGCTGCGTCTCGAGGCCGCTCGCAACACCGACATCGCGGCTGCCCTCGGGCCCTTCCTCCGCCGGGAGCTGACGGCGGACGTCGCGTTCCACGTGGGGCGGGGCCTCCCCGGTGGCGCCGAGAGCGTGATCGATCTCCATCACGCGGTGAACGGGCTGGTGCTGGACCGGGTCACCGTCCCGCTCGACCCGGACGCCGACCCGCGGGTCGTCGTCCGGCGGATCGTCGAGCAGCTGGTGCGCCGCGGCCGGGAGTGACCGACCACCGGGGCCGGCCCGGGGCGATGCCCTCACGGCCGGCCGAGCACCTCCCGCAGCCGGTCGAGGAAGGCGGACTGGCCGTCCCGGATCCGGCGGTACGCCTCCCCCTCGAGGTCGAACCAGGCCGCCCGGTCGACCTCCGGGAACGACTGCCGGCGGCCCGAGCGCGGCGGCCACTCCATCTCGAAGACGTTGCTGCGGACCGCGGCGGCGTCGAGGTCGCCCTCGACGGCCCACACGACGTTGACCTTGCCGCCCTTCTGCCGCGCCTCGCCGAGCGGCACCGCCTCGCCGACCGGGGGCTCGGCCCCGGTCTCCTCCGAGAACTCGCGCCGGGCGGCGGCGAGCTCGTCCTCGCCCGGGTCCGGCTCGCCCTTGGGCACGGTCCACGAGCCGTGGTCCCGGGCCGCGAACAGCGGGCCCCCCGGGTGGGCGAGCAGAACCTCCACCCGGTCGCGCGACCGTCGCCACAGGAGGATGCCGGCCGCCCGTCGTGCCACCGTCCGACAATGCCCTCCGACGGCGGACGCCTCAACCTACGGGACCGGGTAGTGATGTCGGCAGGCGGCCCCGGCAGCAGGCACCGACGTCAGGTCCGCCGAGCCGCCTCCCGGACGAGATCGGCGGCGGCACGCAGCGCCGCCCTCCGGTCGTCCTCGTCGAGAAGGCGCGCACCGTAGTGGCTGGCGGCCTTGAAACTGACGAGACGCTGCAGGTTCTTGCCCGCATTCGAGTCGACGCGAGCGAGCAGGTCAGCTGCCGCAGCGTGGTCCGGCCCGGAGTACCGCTCTCCGGTGGCCGACAGGCAGATCGCGTCACCCGCAGCCATTCCCGCGAGAACCGTCAACGCGATGCACACGTTGACCGACATCCCGTCCTCAGTGGCGATCAGCTCGGCGACCTCCAGGTACTTCTGGGCGATCACTCGTCGGGATCGGGCCTGGCCGACGTCACCAGGACGTGTCTGCAGCTTCTTCGGGCTCATGTCTCCGCCCCGTCGCCGAGCCGAGCCGTCAGGGCCCCGGGCGGCGGGCCGACCAGTGTCACGGCGTCAGCCGACCAGGTGTCGACCAGGGGCTCCCCTGCTCCGACGAGCTGCGCGACTCGTGTCTCGGTGAAGGTGAGGGCTTGGAGGCGGTTCCCGGTCCACGCCATCACGTCGCCCGCGAGCCGGCGCGTCTGGTCCTCCCACTGGTCACCGTGCGGGTCGACGCCGTCCGTCACGATCAACATGAGGTCGATGTCACTGGCGGGACCGCCCTCGCGCCGCGCGAACGATCCGAAGACCGAGGCGTGCACCGGACCAGGAGTCAGTGCTCGGCATGCGGCCGTGAGTCGGTCGAGCACGTCCGCCCGAGCGGCGACCGCAGTCAGGACGGCGGGGGCCAGCACGTGGTCGCGGTTGAGGCGATAGAGGAATCCGGTGTTGGCGGGGTCGGCGATCACCAGGCCGTGTTCGACCAGTCGCTCGAGTACGGGTCGCTGTCCCATCCGCGTCCCTCGGGACGACAGGCGTGCGATCTGGGCGGCGTTCAGCCCGGACTCGGTCCGGCAGAGAACGTCGAGAACAGCCGAGTCCAGGCCCGGAGCCAGCGAGCGGAGTGGAGATCCCAGATCCACGACGACACCGTGCAGAAATATCTGCACGGTGTCAAGTATTTCGTCATCGAGACAAGCCCAGTCCCGGACGACGCGACCGGCCCTGCCTTCCGGACGCCGGCACCCGAACGCCGGAGCGTCGCGCGCCGGATCTCTCGCCCACGACGACGGGCGGGGCGCACCGGTCACCCGGTACGCCCCGCCCGTCGCTGGTTCGGTGAGCCGCCTCAGACCTCGATGGTCTCCCCCATGCCGGTCCGCAGCGCCCGGACCTCCGACGCCCGGTAGCGGCGGTGACCGCCCAGGGTGCGGATCGACGAGAGCTTCCCCGCCTTGGCCCAGCGGGTCACGGTCTTGGGGTCGACCCGGAACATGGCGGCGACCTCGGCGGGGGTCAGCAGCTCGTCGCTGTGCGCCTGGTC
>JBHJOJ010000087.1:0-4700 GCA_050329835.1 Kineosporiaceae bacterium
CGGGCCGGGCGGCGCCCGTTCGACGCGGCCGGGGCGCCGCCGGCCGCGCCCCGCGCCGGTGAGGTGGCCGGCTCGTCGTCGTCGGCGAAGGTGTCGGCCAGGGCGTTGCGGACGATCGACCGCGGGTGGTAACGGCGCGGGTCGTACTTCTGCCAGTCGATCTCGTCGAACTCCGGTCCCATCTCCGATCGGACCTGCTCCCGGGCCCCCCGGGCGAAGTCGCGGCCCCGGCGGATGAGCCGGGCGAGGCCGGCGGCGTACTCCGGCAACCGGTCCGGTCCCAGCAGGAGCATGGCGACGATGACGATGACGCCCAGCTCCCAGGCGTTGATGTTGAACATCGGTCACCGTCCCTGCGGGTCCGCCGCCGGCCCCGGTCGACAGCAGGGTAGACGCCGCCCGCCGTACTTCTGGTGACCGGTGCCGTCGGAGGCGCTCACTCCTCGCTCGCCTCCAGGGTCACCGGGACGTCCTCGGTCCCCTCGCCGCGGCGCACCGTCAGCACGACCTCGTCCCCCGGTTCCTGCGCCCGGATGTAGACGATGAGCTCGTCGGGTGCCGTCACGGGCCGGCCGTCGATGGCGAGCACGACCTCCCCGGGCCGGACCCCGGCCCGGTCGGCCGGGCCGCCGGGGACCACCGGGGCCTGACCCTCGACCTCGGTGTCGAGGATGCGCACCCCCTCGCCGGTGTACGACCGGTCCAGCAGCACCCCGATGACGGGGAACGTCGCCTCGCCGGTGTCGATGAGCTGCCGCGCGGTGCGCTCGGCCTGGTTGCTGGGGATGGCGAAGCCGAGCCCGACGTTGCCCTCGCCGCCGCCGGGGGCCCGGGCGATGGCCGAGTTGATGCCGACCACGCGCCCGTCCAGGTCCACCAGCGGGCCCCCGGAGTTGCCCGGGTTGATCGCGGCGTCGGTCTGGATGGCGTTGATGAAGGCGGTCTCCTCCCCGCCGCCGCCGGCGGCCACCGGCCGGTTGAGGGCGCTGACGATCCCGGACGTCACGGTCGACTCCAGCCCCAGCGGCGCCCCGACGGCGAGCACGGACTGGCCCACCGCGACCGAGTCGGAGTCGGCGAAGGCGAGCTCCGGCAGCCCCGACCGCGGCACCTGGAGGACCGCGAGGTCGTACGACGCCTCCCGGCCCACGATCTCGGCACCGACCTGGGACCCGTCGTCGAAGAGGACCGTGATGTCCCCGGCACCGTCGGCGGCCGCCCCGACGACGTGGTTGTTCGTGAGGACCAGCCCCTCGTCGCCGTCGATGACGAAACCGGAGCCGGACCCCACACCCACGGGTGTGGTCACCTCGATGGAGACGACCCCGGGCAGCACGTCGTCCACGACCGCAGGGAGCGATCCATCGGGCGCCGGTGCCGCGGCGCCCGCCCCCCGGTCCCGTTCCGGCGCTCCCGCCCCGTCGTCCCCGGCGGCTCCGGCCGAGTCGCTCGCCCGGTCCGCCACCGCTGCGTCGTCGAGGAGGAACCGGTCCGCCGCGACCACGCCGGCGCCCCCCACCACCCCCGCGATCAGCCCCGTGATCAGCCCCGCGGCCAGCCCGGCGGCGAAGCCGCGCCGCCCGCCGCCCGGGGGCGCCGGGTCCCGCGCCGGCCGGCCGAGGGCGTCGTGCCGCACGTCGTACGGCGACTCGGGCGGGAACCAGGAGCCGGACGCGGCGGGCGGGGCGTACGGGTCCTGGCTCATGCACCGGTCTCCTGGTCTCGTGGCATCGCGGGAGCGGCCGCCCCCGGTGCGTCGAGTCTGACTGACCTACCGCTGGGCCGTCGCCAGGGGGAGGAGCGGCGGGCGCGCACCCTGGGTCGGGGCGATGCCCGACGACATGGTGGCCGTCACCGTGCCGGTGGTGCCGACGGGGAACCCCGCCGGCAGCTCGGTCGCCGCCGGGGCGCGGGTGAGGGTCGCCGGGACCGCCGGGACCGCGGCCGGCAGGAGCGCGGCGGGCGCCACGGTGACGGCCGCAGCCGGCCGCTGCGTCCCCGCGGACCCGGGGGGCGGGGCCAGCGCGGTGACCGCCAGCCCGACCACGGCGGCCGCGGCGACGGTGGTGGTGGCCGCAAGGACGCCCACCGGCAGGCGCCGGACCACACCGCCGCCGGGCCGGGCCCGCGGCCCGGTGTCCGGGACCTCCGCGCAGCGCCCGGTGACGGCGACCACCCGGAGGGACATGACGAGTGTCGACGGCGGCGGCGGCGCGCCGGCGTGCCGGATCCGGGCCCGGACGGCCCGCTCCTCGGAGACCGCGGCGCTGCACGCCGTGCAGGCCATCAGGTGCAGCCGCCAGCGGTGTGCCTCGTCGTGGTCCAGCTCGCCGTCGACGAAGGCGCTGAGCCGGGCCCCGTGGAGGTGGCCGTGGAGCGGGAGGATCACAGCGCCCCCAGCACCGCCGGCCGCGAGGCGGCGGTGGGCGAGGGGGGCTGGCGGTGGGCGAGCGCCTGACGCAGCCGCGCCCGGGCCCGGTGGATGCGGGAACGGACGGTCCCCAGCTTGATGCCCAGGGCCTGGCCGACCTCCTCGTAGGAGAGGCCCTCGATGTCGGACAGCACGACCGCGGCCCGGAACTCCGGCGGCAGCTCGCTCAGCGCCTGCTGGACGTCGTCGGTGAGGTTGCGGAACTCGTAGGCGCGCTCCGGGCCCGGGTCGTCGCCCGGCAGCCGCTCGGCGGCGTCCTCCGCGAGGGCGTCGGTGCGCTGGCGCTGCCGACGGCGGGCGCCGTCCAGGAACAGGTTGACGGTGATCCGGTGCAGCCAGCCCTCGAAGGTGCCGGGGCGGTACGTCGCCAGTGACCGGAAGACCCGGACGAAGACCTCCTGGGTGAGGTCCTCGGCGTCGTGCCGGTCCCCGGTCAGCCGGTAGGCCAGCCGGTAGACCCGCGGGGAGTGCTGCTCGACGATCTCCTCCCAGCTCGGCGGCGTCCACGCGGCGTCGGTGTCGCCGGCGGCGGTCGCCCGCTCCCCGGCCGGCCGGACCGTGTCCACCCTCACGCTGCCCTCCACCTCCCGCCGGCTCCCGGCCCCCGCAGACCGCGACCACCGGTACTCATCGGGCTGAACGCACGACGGCCCTCGTTCGTTCCGCGGGTCCGGCACCCGTCCACCGTAGAGTTCCCCCGTCGGCGCCGCCCCAGACCGGTGGGCGACCCGGCGGCGGAAGGGGACGGCATCACGTGTCCAAGGCCGGCAGCTGGTCGTTCGCCGAGGAGTTCCTCGAGGAGGACGACCTCGTACTCGACGCCCGGGCCCGGGCGTCGGGCCTCGGCTGCCGCGCGGTGTCGCCCGGGACCGGGGCGCTGCTGCGGACGCTGGCGGCGACGGCGACCGTGCGCAGCGCCGTCGAGGTCGGCACGGGCGCCGGGGTGTCCGGCCTCTACCTGCTGGCCGGGCTGCCCGACACGGCGGTCCTGACGTCGATCGACGTCGAGGCCGAGCACCAGGCGCTGGCACGGGCCGCCTTCGCCGCGGCGGGGCACCGGCCGAACCGGGCGCGCCTCATCGTCGGCGACGCCCTCGACGTCCTGCCGCGGCTGGCCGAGGCGTCGTACGAGCTCGTGGTGGTCGACGTCGACCCGGCCGAGTCCGCCGTCGAGGCGTGCCGCCTCGCCGTCCCCCTGCTGCGGCCGCGCGGCCTGCTGGTGGTGACGGGCGCCCTGCACGGTGACCGGGTGCCCGACCCGACGCGACGGGACCCGGGGACGGTCGCGGCCCGGGAGCTGCTCGACGTCGTGGCGTCCGGGGAGCGGTTCCACGTGTCGCTGATCCCGACGGGGGACGGCGTGCTGCTGGCCGGGCGCCGTCCCGTCTGATGCAGCCGGCCCTGCTGCTTGTCGGCTCTGCCGTGTCAGGCCTGGGGAACGACCGACCTGAGGGCGTCCCCGAGCTCGCCGGCCTCGTCGGGGGACATCTCGACGACCAACCGGCCGCCGCCCTCCAACGGCACCCGCATGACGATCCCGCGGCCCTCCTTGGTGACCTCCAGCGGACCGTCACCCGTGCGGGGCTTCATCGCCGCCATCGACCCATCCTTTCTCGCGATCAGCGGGGTCATTATCCCTCCCCGGACGGATCCGGCGTCACGGCGCCCCGCGCCGGGCACCCGACGAGGTGATCGTCGACCAGCCCGCACGCCTGCATGGCGGCGTAGGCGGTCGTCGGCCCGACGAAACGGAAGCCCTCCCGCCGCAGGGTGGCGGCCAGGGCCCGCGACTCGGCGGTCACCGCCGGCACGTCGGCGGGGGCGACGGGCGGCGGGGGTGGCTCGACCGGGACGTGCGCCCACACCAGCGCCTCCAGGCCGCCCCGCTCCCGCAGCCGGAGGACGGCCGCCGCGTTGCCCACCACGGCCTCGATCTTGGCCCGGTTCCGGACGATCCCGGGGTCCTGCAGCAGACGCTCGACGTCCGCCGCAGCGAAGCGCGCGACCTCGTCCGGGACGAACCCGGCGAAGGCCCGGCGGAACCCGTCGCGCTTGCGGAGGATCGTGAGCCACGACAGCCCGGACTGGAACGCCTCGAGGCTGAACCGCTCGAACAGCGGGACCTCGCCGCGCACCGGGCGGCCCCACTCGGTGTCGTGGTATGCCACGTAGTCGTCGCCGACCGCCCACGGGCACCGCCCGGACGGGTCCACGCCGTCAGCCGCCGGCGGGCCCGGCCGCGGGGCGCTCGGCCTCGACCTGGCGACCC
>JBHJOJ010000088.1:0-4404 GCA_050329835.1 Kineosporiaceae bacterium
GACCAGCAGGAGCACGGTCGACACGATCGCTGCTCGTCCTGGCGTGGTCTTGCTGTCCTCCGTCTCCTCCGTGAGGTTGACGGCCGACTCCCAGCCCCAGTAGGCGAAGACGCCGAGCAGCAGGCCGCCGGTGAGGGCGGCGCCGCCGGCCGCGAAGGGGTTCAGCCACCCGACGGTGAACCCCGGGGCACCCTCGGGGCCGTCGCCGTTGACGGCACGCACGACCATGACGACCGCGAACGCCAGGAGGGTCACCGTCTGCGCCAGGATGAGCACGTTCTGGAGGCGAGCCGACAACTCGGTCCCGACGACGCAGATCCCGGTCATGACGAGAATGAGGACCACGGCTCCCGCCTGCACCGCGACGGACGACTCGGCCAGCGAGTCCAGTCCCAGCGCCAGGTATCCGAACCTCACCCCGACGTCGGCGAGCGAACCCACCACGAGGACACCCGTCATGGTGATGGCCCAGCCGCCCGCCCATCCCAGCCAGGGGCCCATGGACCGCGTCACCCAGGAGAACGTCGTGCCGCAGTCCGGGTCGACCTTGTTGAGGTAGTAGAACGCCCCCGCGATGAGGACCATCGGAACGAAGGAGGCCAGCAGCGCCCCCGGCGCTGCGACGCCGACCAGCACCACGATCGGGCCGAGGACCGCCGCCAGGGAGTAGGCCGGCGAGGTGGAGGCCAGCCCGATCACGAGGGCGTCGAGAAAGGAGATCGCGCCCGGCTTCAGGGTCTCCTCCGTCACCCGCGGCGCACCGGCACCGTCAGCCGGGCCGGATCGTGGTCTTGTCGCCAAGAGGACCTCCAGCACGAGAGCGGCGTGGGCGGATGGTACGGCGACCGGGAGTGCCGCGCGAGAGGCAGGGCAGTGTCACCATCTACTCGTCAGAATCCGGGACGGACGGCCCGATCCCAGCCGATTGACTCATGGTGGTCGAATTTCGACACCGAGTGACGCTGCGACCCGGGCGCCCGCCGGCCCGGCGCCCTCAGCCTGGATCCACCGGTGAGGCAGCGGTGTCGGTCAGGCCAGGGCGCGGACCACGGCCGGGAAAGCGCCCGGCAGGCGCTGCGCGGCGGGCACGATCCCGCGGCGGACGGCCGGCAGCCGGGAGGCCCGCAGCAGCGCCTCGGTGAGCAGGCGGTACCGCCGGGTGACCGCGCGCCAGCGGCGCTCGTAGCGGGCCGGGTCCTCGGCGACGATCGCGGCCACGGCCTCGCGAGCCGCCGCCAACCCCACCGCGATCCCCTCGCCGGTGAGGGCGTCGACGTAGCCGGCGGCGTCACCCACCAGCAGCACCCGGCCGGCGACGCGGCGGCTCGCCCGTTGCCGCAGCGGTCCCGCCCCGCGATCGGAGGAGACGACCGGCGCCCCCGCCAGCCGCCGCGCCAGCTCGGGGAACTCCGCCAGCCATCCGTCGAACGACGCGCCGCCGCCGGACAGCACCGCGACACCGACGGTGGCGTCGTCCACCGGCGTGACGTAGGCCTCGGCCGCCCCCGCCCAGTGGACCTCGACCAGGTCCGTCCACGGCGCGACCGCGTAGTGCCGGCGCAGGCCGTGCCGCGGCCCGCGCCGGGGCGGGATCGCGAGCCCGAGGGCCCGCCGGGTGGGAGAGTGCAGCCCGTCCGCGGCGACCAGCCAGCGACCCCGCACCCCGGCCACCGACACCCAGCCCGGCCCCTGGACCGGCACCCCGGCCCGGGCGGTCAGACGACCGACGCCGAGCTCGTCGGCGCGAGCGGCCAGCCCCCGTGACAGCTCGAGCCGGCGCACCCCCAGCCCGGCGCGACCCCGGAAGCGGGCGACGGCCTCGTGACCGGGCGAGCGGTAGCGGATCCCGCGGAACTCCCGCCCGGCGACCGCCACCCCGAGCGCGTCCAGGGCGGCGCGCGCCCCCGGCATGAGGCCCTCGCCACAGGCCTTGTCGACGGGCGGCTGCCGCGGGTCCACGAGCACCACGCTCAGCCCCGCCAGCCGCGCCCCGATCGCGGTCGCGCACCCGGCCGGCCCGCCGCCCACGACCAGCAGGTCGGCATCCATGGCCGCGCCGCCCGTGGTCACGAAGCGGCAGCGGAGCGCAGGGCCCGCTCCTCGGCCGGGATCCGGACCCCGAGCAGCAGCACGAGGTTGAGCACCGTGAACCCCACAGCCGTCAGCCAGGCGGTGTGCACCAGGGGCAGCGCGATCCCCTCCAGCACGACGGCGACGTAGTTGGGGTGGCGCAGCCACCGGTAGGGCCCCCCCGTGACCAGCGGCATCCCCGGGACCACGACGACCCGGGTGTTCCACTGCGGGCCGAGGGTGCGGATGCACCACCACCGCAGCCCGTGCGCGGCGACGAGCAGCCCGAGCATCGGCCAACCCAGCCACGGCAGGAACGGCCGGTCCGCGACGAGCACCTCGACGACGCAGCCCAGCAGCAGCGCCGTGTGCAGGGCGACCATCACCGGGTAGTGCCCGGCGCCGGTCTCGACCCCGCCGCGCTCGCGGGCCCACCGCAGGTGCCGGCGCGCCACCCGCAGTTCCACGAGGCGCGCGACGACGACCGCCCCCACCAGCGCGAGGTAGAGCGCGACGCTCACCATCGCAGCAACACCAGCTCCGCGCAGAAACCGGGGCCCATCGCCAGCACGAGTCCCAGCGAACCGGGCTCGGGGCGCCGTGTCGACAGGGTCCGCTCGAGGACGTGGAGCACGGACGCCGACGACAGGTTCCCCGCCTCGGCGAGGCACTCCCAGGTCACGCCGAGCGCGTCCGGGGGCAGGTCCATCGCCCGGGCCATCGCGTGGAGCACCTTCGGCCCGCCCGGGTGGGCGACGAAGGTGCCGATGTCGGCCAGGGTCAGCGAGTGCGAGGCGAGGAAGGCGTCGACGTCGTCCCGCAGGTACTTCTCGACGACGTCGGGCACCGTGGCGTCCAGCACGATCGTGAACCCGCCGGTGCCGACGTCCCACCCCATGACCCGCTCGGTGTCCGGGTACAGGCGGCTGCGGCTGTCCAGCACCTCGGGCCGCCCGGCGTCGGCGGCGTCGAGTCCCAGCTCGGCGGCGCGCTGCCGACCGACCATGACGACGGCGGCGGCACCGTCCCCGAACAGCCCGCTGGCCACGAGGTTCGCCATCGACGTGTCGTCCCGCTGCAGGGTGAGCGAGCACAGCTCGACCGACACCAGGACCGCGACCCCGTCGGGGTGGCCGAGCAGGTAGTCGTGCACCCGGGCGATCCCGGCCGCCCCGGCCACGCATCCCAGCCCGAAGATCGGGATCCGCCGCACGTCCGGGCGGAGGCCGACCAGCGGCGCGAGCCGGGCGTCCAGACTGGGGGCCGCGACCCCGGTGACCGACGTCGACATGACGAGGTCGACGTCGGAGGCCGCGAGCCCCGCGCCGGCCAGGGCCGCGGTGACGGCGTCACGGGCCAGCCCCAGCCCGACGTCGATGAACGCGTCGTTGGCGGCGGTGAACCCGTCGAGACCGGCGTAGGCGGCCAGGGGGAGGGCCAGGTGGCGGTGCCGGACCTGGGCGGAGGCGTGGAGGCGCTCGAGGACGGGACGGCGGTGCGCCTGGGCTCCCAGCACGACGTCGCCGATCGTGGCGGTGATCTCGGCCTGCGGATGCCGGTGCGGGGGCAGAACTCCCCGGACCGCCGCGATCCTCGACATGTCGGGACTGTAGGCGCGGGTCCTGCCGGGCGACCCGGCGGGGCGAGCCCTACCGTGAGCGGCCGTGTCAGTGACCGGTCTGCTGCGGGCCTGCCACCCGGGTCCCACGGCCGCCGTCACGGCGTTCGCCGCTGCCTGGGCGGTCCTGGCGGTGGGGCTGCCGGCGGGGCGGGCGGCGCTGGTCACCGGGGCGGTGCTGCTCGGGCAGCTGTCGATCGGCTGGTCGAACGACGCCGTGGACGCGGCCCGGGACCGGGCCGCCGCCCGGGCCGACAAGCCGGTCGTGCGCGGCGACGTCGGCGCCCGGGTGCTGTGGGCGGCGGCCGGGGCGGCCGCCGCCGCCTGCGCCGTCGCCTCGCTGGCGCTGGGCGTGCTGCCCGGGGCGGTGCACCTGGCGGCGGTCGCGGCCGGCTGGGCCTACAACCTCCGCCTCAAGTCCACCCTTGCCAGCCCGGTGCCGTACGCAGTGGCGTTCGGCCTGCTGCCCGCGGTCGCGACCACCGCAGCACGGCCGGCGGGCTGGCCCGCGGCGGGAGTGGTCGTGGCGGCCGCGGCGCTGGGCTGCGCCGCGCACTTCGCCAACACGGTGGCCGACGCCGACACCGACGCCGCGACCGGGGTCCGCGGGCTGCCGCAGCGGATCGGGCCGCGCCGGTCGATGGCCGTCACGGCGGGGCTCGTGCTTGCCGCGGCCGGCGCGCTGCTGGCCGGCCCGTGGCGTCCCGGCCCCGCGG
>JBHJOJ010000089.1:0-11816 GCA_050329835.1 Kineosporiaceae bacterium
CGGCGGCCGCTCGCGGCAGCCACCATGCGGTGAACGCGACGGCGGCCACGAGCGGGACGAGCGAGGCGGCGGCGAGCACGGTCGCGACTCGCGTGCGGATGCCCACGGCGTCTCCTCCCGTCACGTGCCCGACCGGGCCACGGCGTCGACCGTGCGCCAGGATCGTGACATGACGGCGTCGTCCGCGCGGGCGTTCCAGCCGCCCCGACACGCCTCCAAGCAGGACATTCGCCGCGAGCTTCGCGAACGGAGAGCCGCCCGGGCGGCCGACGGGACCGCCGCGGACGCCGTCGCGGACGCCCTCGCGCGCACCTACCTCGCGGCGCCCCGGACCCGGTTATCCGTCCATAACCCACCCCAGGGACCCTCCCCGGGCCGGTTATCCGTCCATAACCCACCGCGGGAGGAGCGCGGCGGAGGGGTCGCGCTGTACCTGTCGCGAGCGGGGGAGCCGGGGACGGAGGCGCTGCGGGCGGCGCTCCTGGGGACGGGAGTGCGGGTGCTGCTGCCGTGGTTGCAGGAGGACCGGGACCTCGACTGGGTGAGCGACCCCGGGCCGGCGGAGCTGCCGGGCGCCCCGATGCGCCCGCCCGGCGACCGGCTCGGCCTCAACGCGATCCACGGCGTCGACGTCCTGCTGGTGCCCGCGCTCGCGGTCGACACCGCGGGCCGCCGGCTGGGGCAGGGCGGCGGCTCCTACGACCGGGTGCTCGCGCGGCTGGCCGGCACCGTGGGACAGGGCCGCCCGCTCGTGGTCGCCTGCGTCCACGAGGACGAGCTGCTCGACGCGCGGCGGCACCCGCTGCCCGAGGAGCCGCACGACCGGCGGGTCGACGCGGTTCTCACCCCGACCCGGTACGTGGACCTGGCCGGGCTGCGGGCTTCGTCCCCACGCTGAGCCCTTGCCGACAGGACGCCATGCCGACGGTCACCGACGCCGAGGCGGCGCCGGCAAGGATGACTCGGAGCGAGCCACGTCGGGCGGCGGGGACGACCCACCCCGTCGCCGAGGCTGTCGAATGCCCGCACGCCCGGGTCCCGGCGGGAGCCGCGGACGGGAGCGCCGGGCATGACCGCGGTCGGACGCCACCCGTCAGCGCGACCCGGCGCCCGGGGTCCGGCCGACCGAGACGAGGGCCTCCACGTAGCCGTGGAGCAGCCGCTGCGCGGTGCCCGCCGCCACGAGCTCCGGCCGGAAGACCGTGCCCAGGTGGAGGCCGTGCGGGTACGGCGTCACCGTCATCCGCAGCGGGTACTCCATCTGTGGCACCTCCACCGGCGCCGAGCCGGCGACCGGAGGCACGAAGAGGTCCGCCGCCGCGCCGGTGAGGGCCGGCAGGTTCTGGATGACGAGGTAGGTGTCCGTCAGTGGGTGCGTCGGGTGTGAACCGGCCCAGGACCGCACTAGGGGCAGCGGCGCCCACTCGTGTTCACGCAGCTGGAGTTGGCGGGCCGCGGCCTCCGCCCACACCTCGCCCCGGTCCCCCGCGGCGCGGGCCCGGAACGGCAGGACGTTGAGCAGCTGGGCCGACAGCCGCGCGAGGTCCTGCCCGTACCCGGAGCGCCCGTTCACGGCCAGCCCGAACAGCACCTCCCCCCCGTGGACGGCCACCCCGAGAGGGCTGCCCCGGCCGCACAGGACTCGGGCCCACTCCCCGACCAGGACTCCTGAGAGGGGCAGCCGGAGCGCTCGCGCCGCGTCGGCCGCCGCCCGGGCCTCGGCGGCCGGCACCCACGCCGACGCCCACGCGACCGGTCCCGCGGTGGACGTCGGGGCGCCGACCCCGCCGACCGCCGGGCGGGTGCCGGCCAGCATCTCGCGGAAGTACCGGCGCGCGGCATCACGGTCCCGCGACGCGAGCCACGGCAGGTACTCCCGGTAGTCGGGCTGGGGCGGCCGGGGCCCGGGTCGACCACCGTCGCGGTAGGCGGTGTACGCCGCCGCGAAAGTGTCGAGTTCGTATCGCAGGCTCCAGCCCTCGACACGGGCGTAGTCGAACGACAGGTACATCGTGAACCACCCCGTGTCCCCGGCGACCCGCTCCACGAGGAGCGCCCGCATCGACTCGGGACGCGACCGGTCGAAGCCCCGGAGGCGGTCCTCGCGCAGCCAGCGCTCGACGCGGGCCCGGGTCGCCTCGTCGCCGTCCGGGGTCTCCGACAGCACTGTGACGCTCAGGGGGACGTCACCCGGCGGGTGCAGGGTCTGCACCGGGGGTGCCCCCGCCGTTGGGCCCGGATGCAGGGACACCCGTCGGGCGGGGGTCCGCTGGACGGTGTAGCGCCAGGCGGCCGCGAAGGCGTCGACGTCCAAGGCGCCGCGGACCGTGAACTCGGCGTGGTCGACGTAGAGGCCCGGCTGCGGCGTGTGGGCCAGCTGATCCAGCATGTGCCACTGCAGCGCCGACGCCGGCATCGTCACCGGAGCCCCCTCCGCCTCGGGGACCGGCGGCTCGTCGTCCGCAGCCACCGGTAGCGCCGGCGGCAGCCGGCCCGCGGCCTCGTGGAGCACCGGATGGTCGAACCAGAAGCGCACCGGGACGTGGACGCCCCGCTCGGAGAGCCGGGCCGTGAGCTCGACCGCCAGCAGGGAGTCCCCACCGAGATCGACGAAATGGTCCTCGGGACCCACGGCGGCGACGCCGAGCACCCGCGCCCAGTCGCTTCCGAGGGCGCGGACGGCGTCGCGCCCGGCCGGGGGGGCCGCCGGGGCCGGGGCTCGGCGCCGGCCGTCGAGGGTCGGCAGGGCAGCCACCACCCTGCGGTCGGCCTTGCCGGACGAGGTGAGCGGAAGCCTCTCGACCGGAGCGAACACCGACGGCACCATGTGGTGCGGGAGCCGCTGCCCAGCGACGCGCCTGAGTTCGGGCAACAGGTCGCGCACCGCGGCGGCGACCACCGGGGCATTGGACAGGGGTCCGCTCCCGGCCGGTCGCGACCGCGGTGGGGCCAGCGCCGCGCCCGCTTCCTCGCCACCGGCGTGACGGTCCGCGCCCAACGGCTCGACGGTCACGTCGAAGGTCCACGCCGGCCGATCCGGATGGCGGGTCAGTGCCGCTGCGCGGCCCTCCCCGGCGGCGAGCGCCAGCACGTCCTCGGGGTCCCAGGCGCCCGCCGTCTCATCGCCCGCGACCGCCGACGTGCCGGGCCACCGACCGCCGTGAACCCGTAGGAAGGTCGCGAGATCCGCGGCGAGCCGACGGTCGGGGAGGCCGGCGACCGTCACCCGGCGCCGGCGGGCGCCGGCGAGGATCTCCCGTAGCTGCGACGGGGTCCTGCAGTCGTGGCCGGCGACCTCGACGGCAGTGAGGTCGGGATCGTCGCCGTGGGCCGGGTCACCGGTACCGCCGCCGGTGCGATCGCCGACCGCGATGACGACGTCGTACCGGTATCGGCCCAGCTCGTTGTCGAGGCCGCCGCGCTTGGGCCGGACCTGGACGGCCACGACACCGGGGAGCCGCCCGGGGAGCAGGGCGAAGAACGCCGGGTCCACCAGGAGCTCCCGCTCCCCCGCCATGCGGGTCCGGGCACGGGCCGCGATCACCCCGGGGTCGGTGTCGGCACCGGCCCGGGCGTGCTCGACGGCCGTGGCATGGAGGCTCCACAACCGGAGGTCGCGGACGTCCCCGACCACCACGTGCCGTCGCCGTCCCGCGCCGGGCCCTCCCGTCGCGGTCCCCCCGGGACCGTGTCCGAGGCCGGCGACGAGCCGGCGGAGGAACCGCTCCGCGTACTCCAGGTCCGGGAAGTACTGGACGACCGAGTTGACGACGACGCAGTCGGCGTCCGCGAGGTCGCCGCGCGGGACGTCCTCCGCGCCGCCCTGCCGGAGGACGATCTCGACGCCGCCAGGCATCGCGTCGCGCCGCGCCGCCCGTGCCCGGGCGACGTCCAGCGCTCGCGCCGACGGGTCGATGCCGACGTAGGCGTCCAGTCCGTCCCACAGCGCCTCCGCCAGCAGGCCGTCACCGCACCCGACCTCGAGGACGCGTCCGGGGCCAAGCGACCGGATCCGGGCCGCCGTCGTGTCGAGCCAGCGGCGCATCTCGTGCGCCGGGATCGGCTCCCCAGTGACGCTGTCGGTCCAGGTCGCGTACCCGGGCCCACCCGAACCGGAGGCCTCGGCATGGCCTTCGTCGAACACCTCGGCCCACCGCCGCTGCCAACGGTCCCGCAGGACCTGCACCCGGTGGGGCGCGGGCACGACGGCCGCGACCAGCTCCCGCCGGTCGACGCCGTCACCGGCGTCCTCGCCGGGCCGGGCGTCCCGGAGGGCGGTGGCCGCCGCCGCGACCCCAGGGGCGGCGGTGAGCACCGCGTCGACCTCGCCCAGCTCGATCCGCAGCCCACGCAGCTTCACCTGATCGTCCAGGCGGCCCAGGAACACCAGGGCGCCGTCCGGGCGCCGCATCGCCAGATCCCCGGTGCGGTACCAGCGGACACCGGTGCGCGAGTGGCGGAGGAAGCGCTCCGCCGTGAGGTCGGGGCGCCCCAGGTAACCGCGGGCCAGCCCTACTCCGGACAGGTGGAGCTCCCCGGCGGTGCCGGTGGGGACGGGCTCGAGGTCGGCGTCGAGCACCTCGGCGGCCATCCCGGTGATCGCCCGGCCGATCGGGATCTCGGCCAGGTCGGCGGAGGCCGGGACCGGCCACCAGGTGACGTCGACCGCCGCCTCGGTGGGGCCGTAGAGGTTGTGCAGCTCCGCGGTGTTCCCCTCGCGCACGTACCGCGAGACCAGACCCGGGGCGAGGGCTTCGCCGCTGGCGAAGACCCTTCGGACGGTGCCCGGCAGCAGGCCGCGGTGCCGGAGCTGGAGACCGAGCATCGTCGGGACGAAGTGCAGGGTGGTGACTCGTCGCGCTGCGATGGTCTCGACCAGGTGGCGCGGGTCGCCGTGCCGGCCGGGTTCGGCCAGGACCATCGGGGTGCCCGTCATGAGGGGCCAGAAGAGCTCCCAGACGGAGACGTCAAAGGTGACTGGCGTTTTCTGGAGGACGACGTCGTCCTCGCCGAGGGGGAAGGTGTCCTGCATCCAGGCCAGCCGATTCATGATCGCAAGGTGCTCGACCATGACTCCCTTGGGTCGGCCGGTCGAGCCCGAGGTGTAGAGCACGTACGCGAGGTCGTCGGGCATCGTCGGGTTCCGCCTCACCTCCTCCCCGGCGGGCGGGCCGGCGGCATCGGCGCCGTCTCCCGGGACGAGCACGAGGGGAGTGTCCGCCGCCGTCGCCCGCGCGGCGTGGGCATCCTGGGCCAGGACCGCCGCCGGCCTGGCTTCTCGCAGGATGTCCAGGTCTCGGGCGGGCGGCGCGGAGAGATCCAGCGGCAGGTAGGCGGCTCCGCTGCGAAGCGCAGCCACCAGTGCCGTGACGAGGTCGGGGCCGCGGTCGCAGGCCACGGCGACCAGGTCCCCGCGCCCGGCGCCCGCCCGCCCGAGGGCCGCCGCCAGCCGGTCGGCGGCGCGGTCGAGCGCACTCCATGACATGGTCGGCCCGTCGGGTCCGACCGCGAGCGCCCACATCCGCGGACCACTCGACGCGCGGGCACGGATCCCGGCGTCCACCGCTTCCGTCAACGTCGTGGCGGAAGCGGTGGAGGCCCCGACCAGCGGGTCGAGACCGCCATACGCACCGTGAGCCATAGATCCCCCAAGGTCGTGTCGTGGTCGACGGTGACCCCTGACTGCTGAACGTCCGGCTGCGGGACATCACACTCAGCACACGGTCACTCACACATGGGTCGCCGGACCCAACCTCAGGCCGCCCGTCCGGGCTACCGGCCCGGCGCTCGGCCAGCGGCCCGCCCTCAGGGCGTGCGGCGCCGCAAGGTCAGCGACGCCAGTACCACCGCGCCGACGACGAACCCGGCCAGGACCGCGAGATCGCCCCACAGCGACGACGGTGCGCCCGCCTCCACCGTCACCGTCCGCATCGCGTCCACGGCGTAGCTCAGCGGCAGGACGTCCGACAGCTCCTGAAGGCCGCGCGGCAGGTCGGCCCGCGGCACCAGCAGCCCGCACAGGAAGAACTGCGGCAGCACGACGGCCGGCATCAGCTGGACCGCCTGCAGCTCCGTCGAGGCGAAGGCACTGCCGAGCAGCCCCAGGGTGACGCCGAGCAGGGCGACGCCCACCGCGACGACGACCAGCACCCACGTGTCGCCCGCGACGTCCAGCCCGGCCACCCACACCGCGAAGGCGGTGGCGATGACGGCCTGCGCCACGGCGAGCACCCCGAACGCCAGGGCGTAGCCGAGCAGGAGGTCGACCCGGCCGAGCGGGGTGGTCATCAGCCGCTCCAGCGTGCCGGCCTGCCGCTCGCGCAGCATGACGACGCTGGTGACGATGAACATGACGACGAACGGGAACAGCCCGAGGATCGACGCCCCCAGCCGGTCGAACGTCGGGGTGTCGACGAACACCCAGGCCATGAGGCCGAGCAGGATGCAGGGCACGACCAGCAGCAGGGCGACGGTCCGGGGGTCGTGGCGGACCTGTCCGAGCACCCGCTCCGCCGTGGCGAGGGTCCCGCCGCCGGTCACGCCGCCACCTCCCGCTCGCGGATCAGGTGGAGGAACGCCCCGTCGAGGTCGCCCGCCCCCGTGCGGTCCAGCAGCTCCCGCGGCGCCCCGGTGGCGAGCACCCGGCCCTCGCGCAGCAGGACGAGGTCCTCGCAGCGGGCGGCCTCGTCCATGACGTGCGTCGACACCAGCAGCGAGACGCCGCCGCGGGCCAGCTCGGCGAAGGTCCGCCACAGGTCGTCGCGCAGCACCGGGTCCAGGCCGACGGTCGGCTCGTCGAGGACGAGCAGGCGCGGCTCGCCCAGCAGGGCACCGGCCAGCGACACCCGGCTCTCCTGGCCGCCCGACAGCCGACCGACCAGGTCGCCCCGGCGGTCGGCGAGGCCCACCACGGCGAGCGCCCGGTCCACCGCCGCCTCCCGCCGCCGGCCGCGCAGGCCGAGCAGGGCCGCCAGGTAGCGCAGGTTCTGGGCGACGGTGAGGTCGCGGTACACCCCGCCGCCCTGGGCGACGTAGGCGACCTCCCGGCGCAGCACCGCGGTGCCGGCCGGGCGGCCCAGCACCTCGACGGCGCCGGTGACCCGGGCCTGGACGCCGACCACCGCGCGCATCAGGGTCGTCTTCCCGGACCCGCTCGGACCGAGCAGGCCGGTGACCGCACCCGCCCGCACGGACAGCGAGACCTCGTCGAGGACGACCCGGCGCCCGCGGACCACCCGGACCTGCTCCAGTCGCGCCGCCGGAGCCGCGGTGGTCACCGTCACGAGGCGAATTCCACTCCTCGGGTTGCTCCGGCGCCAGGGGTCAGCCCGGCGGTTCCAGGACGAGCAGGTCCCGCTCGGCCTCCCGGACGGCGTCGGCGGAGAACGGCCAGGCGAACGTCTCGCCGCGCGCCCAGGCGTCCCGCTGGTCGCCGTAGTGCGGATGACCGGGATGACCGGACGCACCGGTGGTGTGGACCCACGTGCCGCCGTCGGGGTCGCCGAGGTCCACCACCATCCGCAGGCTCGGCACCGCCGTCACCTCGAACGACCCGGTGGCGGCGTCGAAGCCGGTGGCGTTCACCGCGTCCGAGCTGCCCGCCAGGCCCACCTCGCCGAGGTTGACGAAGCGCCGCACCGGCCAGGGCACGCCGTCGGACCCGAGCGGCAGCTGCCGGGCCCGCAGCACGTGCAGCCGGTCCCACCGCCAGTCGCGGGGGTCCTTGGCCAGGGACCGGGTGAGGTCCAGGCGCGCCTCGGTGAGCGCGCGGGCGAGGACGTCGTCGCGGCCCTCGACGACCCGTGGGGTCGTGACGTCGTCCCACCAGGCGGCCGAGGGCTCGGCGAGCAGCGCCCGCACCGCCACCAGGTCGCGGTCGGACCCGCTGGGCCGCCACCCCTCGGGGATCTCGTCGTGGAACGTCAGCGCGAGCACCCGTTCCCACACCGCGTGGGCGTAGGCGGCCGCCGCGGAGTCGCCGGGGGTGCCGCCGTCCCAGCCACGCAGCAGGTCCACCGCCTCCTCGGTGAACGGGTCCAGCCCGTCGACCTCGAGCAGGGCCGGGACCAGGTCCGCGGCCAGCGGCGAGACGTCGTCCACCTGCAGCTCCGCCAGCTCCGCGGCCGTGACGCCGCCGCGGGCCACCAGCCGGGCCAGCTCGTCGTCGATCCGCGCGGCCCGGGCACCGTGCGCCGTGTCGGACCCGAGGTACGGGGCGGCCGGATCCCGGGTCACCTTGTTGTTCGCCGTCACGAGGTACCCGGCGGGCGGGTCGGTGACGGACGGCATCCGCTCGAAGGGCACCCAGCCGCGCCAGCCGGACCGGGCGTCCCAGCCGGGGGCGGGGAGCCGGCCGTCACCCGCTCCGCGGACCGGGACCAGGCCCGGCGACTGGTACCCGATCCGGCCGTCGACGTCGGCGTAGACGAGGTTCTGGCCCGGCGAGTCGAGCAGGGCGGCGGCGGCGCGGAACGACTCCCAGTCCCGGGAGGTGTTGACCGCGAGCAGGGCCTGGAAGGTGCGCCCGGGCTCGGACCCGGTCCACGCCAGCGAGACCGCGTACTCCCCGGCACCCCCGCGCCCCGAGGGCGGGCTCCCGGGCAGGGGCGCCGCACCGGCCACCGCCCCGGCGCCGTCGAGCACGTCGCTGACGACGGGCCCGTGACGGGTGGTGCGGACGGTCAGGGGGACGTCGTCCCCGCCGGCCACCCGGATCACCTCGGACCGGACCCGCATCGGACGCTCGGCGCCGTCGACGACGTACCGGGTGCCGCGGACCACGCGCTCGACGACGTAGTCGGCGTCGTCGGTGTACATGGTCGTGAGGCCCCAGGCGACGCGGGCGTTGCGGCCGATGAGCACGCCGGGGACCCCGGCGAAGGCGAACCCCGAGACCTCGTACGGGCACTCGGCGCCAAGCTCCCGGCAGCGCAGCCCGACCTGGTACCAGACCGAGGGAACGGAGGGGCCGAGGTGGGGGTCGTTGGCGAGCAGCGGCCGTCCGGAGGCGGTGTGCTCCCCGGACACCACCCACGAGTTGGAGCCCCCGGTCCCGGGGCCGCCGACGGTGGTCGGCACGGCCGTCACCGCGGCCAGGGCCGAGCGCAGCGCGGGGACGGCGGCGGCGGGAGCCGTCGCGGCCCCGGCGGCGGCCGTGCCGGACTCGGCGGCGTCGTCGGCGCCGGCGGTGGGCGTCCCCGGGGCCGGTCCCGGCCGGCCCTCGACGATCGTCGGCCGGTCCGCGGGGTACTCGGGCAGCAGCTGCGCCACCTGGGAGGCCGGCAGGCCGTCGGCCAGCAGCAGGGCCCGCACCGCCTCCTCCGTGCGGTTGCTCGACAGCTCCCAGGCGATCGCCTTGAGCCAGGACAGGGAGTCCACCGGCGTCCACCGCTCGATCCGGCGCAGCGGGAGCTGGAGGCCCAGGACGCTGTAGGCCACCGAGACCTCGCCCGGCGACCGCCCCTCGAGGTAGGCGTTGACGCCGGCGCTGTAGGCCTCGAGGACCGCCGAGTCCGGCGCGGGCATGGCCCGGGCCTCCTGCTCGGCCACCCGGCGCCACCCCATGGTGCGGATCACCCGGTCGGCAGCCAGGGCGTCGGGGTCGGCCCCCACCAGCTCGGACAGCCGCCCGGCGGCGACGTGGCGGCGGACGTCCATCTCGAAGAACCGGTCCTGGGCGGTCACGTAGCCCTGGGCGAAGAACAGGTCCGCCGTCGTCCCCGCCTCGACGTGCGGGACCCCGCGGGCATCGCGGCGCACCTCGACCGGTCCGGTCAGCCCCTGCAGGACGACCCGGCCGTCGTGGTCGGGGAAGGGCCGTCGCACGGTCACGGCGACCGTCGCACCGGCGACGACGACGGCGGCCGCGACCACCACGGCGACGGCTCCGGCGGCCCGGGCCAGGATCCTCACCAGGGCACCGTCCGCGTGATCCCCATCGCTCGCACCGTCGCGCCGGGGGCCCGGCAACCGCCCATGCGGCGCACCATAGGCCCCGGACCGGGCGCTTCGGAACGAGCCGCGATCGCCGGGCGTTGACCACCGGGGACCGGTCCGCCACGCCGGACCTGCGCACCCCGGAGCCCGACATGACGACGACCGACCCGGACCTCGACCCGGACCTCGACCCGAAGCTCGACCCGAAGCTCGACCCGGCCCCGACCGGGGCGGGCGTCGACCTCGAACGCGCCGAGCGGGCCGCCCGCGAGTTCCTCCTCGCCCTCGGGATGGACCTGGGCCGGGACGGGCGGGACCGCACGCCCGGGCGGATGGCCCGGGCCTACGCCGAGCTGGTGACGCCGCGCGCGTTCGAGGCGACGACCTTCGCCAACGACGAGGGCTACGACGAGCTGGTGGTCGTCGACGGGGTCGACTTCGTGTCGGTCTGCGAGCACCACTTGCTGCCCTTCATGGGCAAGGCCGCCGTCGGGTACCTGCCGGGCGACCGGATCGTCGGGCTCAGCAAGCTCGCCCGCGTGGTCGAGCTGTTCAGCCGGGCCCCGCAGGTCCAGGAGCGGCTCACCGCCCAGATCGCCTCCTGGCTGGAGCGGGAGCTGGCCCCGCGCGGGGTCGGGGTGGTGCTGGTCGCGGAGCACTCGTGCATGACGCTGCGCGGTGCCAAGGCCGCGGGGTCCGTGACGACGACGTCGGCGATGCGCGGCCTCCTGCGGGACGACCTGCGCACCCGCGCCGAGTTCCTCGCGCTGGTGCGGGGGCGCTGACCGCCCGGCGCGCCCGCGGAGACCCCCGGGGTGTTGGCACTCGGGGCCTTGGAGTGCCAATCTGTGCCGGTGCCCACGTACTCCTACGCCTGCACCTCGTGCGACCACCGCTTCGACGTGCAGCAGTCGTTCTCGGACGCGGCCCTGACGGACTGCCCCGAGTGCGCCGGGCGGCTGCGCAAGGTCTTCTCGGCGGTCGGGGTGGTCTTCAAGGGGTCCGGCTTCTATCGGACCGACTCGCGGAACGGAGGGTCGGCGACGAAGGCCGGCGGCTCCGGTGACGGTGCGGCGAGCTCCGCGGACGGCGGGTCGGCAGGGACCGGGTCCTCCGACGGCGGCGCGACGAGCGGTGCGAAGCCCTCCGCGGCACCCGCCGGTTCGTCCTCGGGATCGGGGACGCCGTCGACGTCCGGCTCGTCGGCCGCCGCACCCGCGCCGGCGGCCTGAGGAGAACGCCGCGGCTCTCCCGACGGTCCACGGCCCAGCGACGGGGCCTCCGTCCACAGCCCCCGCGACCGACGTCCGTCCACAGACGCGACCACCCGCACCGGCGCCGCCGAGCGACCCGCCGACAGGCTCGCGGAGTGATCCGATTCGCTCCGCCGGCACCCTCGTTGCCGCGCCGGCTCGCGCGCCGCGCCGCCCGTCACCGCCGCGCCCTCGCCGCCCTACTGGCCGCCGGGGCCGCCTGGTCGGCGACGGCCGCGGTCCTGGCCGTCGCCGCTCCGGCGACCGTCCCGGTCGTGGTGGCCACCCGGGACCTGCCCGCCGGCACCGTCCTGGGTCCCGGCGACGTGCGGGAGGTCCCGTGGCCCCGGGCCCTGGCACCGGGACGAGCCGCCGAGCGGACGGACGCGCTGGGGGCACCCCTCGCCAGGACGGTGACCGCGGGCGAACCCCTGACCGCCCCTGCCCTGGCGGCGGCCGGGGCCGGCGCGGAGGCACCCGGGCGGGCCCGGGTGGTCGTCGGGCTGGCCGATCCCTGGTCCGCCGTCCTCGTCACGGCCGGCGGCGTCGTCGACCTCCATCTGCCCGCGGGCGCCCCGGGCGAGCTGGCCGGCTGGCCGGCGGAGGTCGGGCCGGGCGCCGTGCCGG
>JBHJOJ010000090.1:0-15556 GCA_050329835.1 Kineosporiaceae bacterium
GTCGTCGACATCCGCGCCGACGTCCTCACCGAGATCGACGGGCCCATGCTCCGCCACGGCCTGCAGGAACTGCACGGCAGCAGGCTCCGCGTCGTCCCGCGCAGCACCGCCGACCGCCCCGACCGCGACCTCCTCGACACCCGCTGGCGCCGGTACCGGGCGAGCTGATCGCCGGAGCACCGGTCACGCTCCGGTTCGGGGTTCGAGCCATCGGGGAGTGCGGCGGACCGGATCGACGTCGTGTCCGAGGTCACGCGCACCTTCGTCACAGAGGTCCTGGAACGGAACCGAGGGAGGCTGCTCGATGAGTTCTAGCCTGACCGCCGCGCCCACCGTCGTCGCCCCGCCACGAACCACCCGCCTCATGGTCACCCGCCAGGACGAGGTGACCAGGCGCTACGAGCGCGTCGGCGTGCTCGAGTGCTCCGACGACGGGTATTCGTTCCGGTACGACACGAGCCTGGCGGCGACGGTCCGCCCACTCGTCGGCTTCGACGACATCTCGCGCACGTACCGCAGCCGCCACCTGTTCCCGCTCTTCGACGAACGGGTCGCCTCGCCTCGCCGGCCGGACTACGACCAGTGGCTGTCCTGGCTGGGGCTCCCGCACGCCGAGGTCCACCCCATGGAGTTCCTCGCGCGCTCGGGGGGCCGGCGCCGCGGCGATCGCATCGAGCTCATCCCGCTGGCGGAGCCGGACGCCTCCGGCGCCGTCGACCAGTTGTGCCTGGTGCACGGGGTGCGGTACTTCGACCGCGCCGAGGAGGTGCTGCGAGGACTCCGGCCCGGCGACGCGGTGGAGATCGTGCCCGACCCGACCAACCGAGTGAACCCGTTGGCTCTGCAGGTACGGCGCGACCATTCGTTCGGGTTCGTGCCCGACCCGCTCGTGGCCCTCGTCTCATCGCTGACCGAACGGTCCGCGGTCGTGGAGCACGTCAACGGCCCCAAGGCGGGCCGTCACCTCCGCTGCCTCATCCGGGTGCGAGGTCGCCTGGCCTGATCGACACGCTTCCCGTCTCACGCGCGGGCGTCGCCGCGCGTTCTCCGGACATGAGCTGGACGACGCACGAGACGCCCCTCGGCTCCCTCCGCCTCGAGGCCTCGCCCGACGGCCTCCGGCGAGCCACCTTCGACGCCCCGGTGCCGGCCGGGGACCCCGAGCCCACCCACCCGGTGCTCGCGGCCACGGCCGGGCAGGTCGACGAGTACCTCGCCGGCGGCCGGACCCGGTTCGACCTGCCGCTCGCACCCGCCGGCAGCCCGTTCCAGCGGGCGGTGTGGGACGCCGTCGCGGCGATCCCGTCCGGCGCCACGGCCTCCTACCTCGACATCGCCCGTGTGATCGGCCGGCTCGACCGGGTCCGGGCCGTGGGGGCCGCCGTCGGGGCCAACCCGCTGCTCCTGGTGGTCCCGTGCCACCGGGTCGTGGGCAGCGACGGCGCCCTGGTGGGCTACGCGGGCGGCCTGCACCGCAAGCGGCAGCTGCTCGACCTCGAGGCCGGGGTGCGGCAGGGGGCACTGCTGTGACGCCGACCCGTCGGCGCCGGCCGGCCTGGCCCACCGGGTCGACGCCCTCGACTGAGAGGCGATCGGCAGGGATCTCGACACCGACGGCCACGCCCTGCTCCCGGCGCTCCTCGCCCCCGAGGAGTGCCGGGATCTGGCGGCCCTGTACGACCGGCCGGAGCGGTTCCGCGCCCGCATCGACATGGCGCGGCACCGCACGCCGGGCCCCCCGTGTCACGGATGCCACCGCGTGCCCGACCTCCTCGTCCCACACTCGGGGAGCCGCGACACCACCGCGATCGGAGACGGGAGATCCATGAGACGAGGCTCGGCCACGAGCGTGGCCATCGCCGGGCTGTCGATGATGACGTTGACGGCATGCGGAGGCGAGGATCGTGCGGCGACGGTCGAGTTGCCGCCATCGCCCTCGCCCTCGACCTCGCCGAAGTCCGCGACCCCCGGTTCGATGGTCGGGACCTCGGCACCCATGGACGCCTCGGGGGGTGACGGCACCGACGTCACCGTCGATCAATTGATAGCCGCCCTGCCCACGGTGGGGGACCTTCCGACCGGCTGGACGGTCGAGACCGCCCCGGCCGCGGCACCCGAGGAGGAGGACAACAGCACGATCTCACCGCCGGGGTGCAGCGTACTCTTCGACGGTCTCCGCGAGACCGGCGGCACCCGCGAATCGGCCGCTACCGCCACGTACTCCGCGGGTACCCTCGGGCCCGTACTCGACGTAGAGATCCGCTACTACCCGAACGGCTTCGACGCCTCCGCACTCGACGGATTCGCAGAAGCCCTCGGCCAATGCCCCACTTTTGCCATCCAGGACCCCGAGGACGGGTCCATCACGTTCGCCGCGTCTCCGCTCTCGTTCCCCGACCTGGGCGATTCCACTCTCGCTGTGCGCCTGGCGGGGGAGACGGACAGACTGGAGGTGGTGTCCGACACCGTCGCTATCGGCCTGGACCGATACCAGGTCCTCCTCGTCAGCGGTGGTTTGACGACGATGGACCCGGCAGCGCTGGAGACGATCGCACGCAGCACAGTGGACCGAGTCAACGGCCGCTGAGGACGGCCGATCCCCGCGTCCCCGTGGTTCCTCCGCCCGCTCGACCGGTACGTCTCCCCGGAATCGTTGCAGTGTGCAAGTTGCACTCTGCACGCAACTCAGAGAGAACACTCGTCCCGGGGCGACGGCGGTCGATCCGGTCAGCGCACGGCCGGTGACGAAGCGGCCCCCTGGCCGGCCCCGGACGCCACCCTCAGTCGAGCCAGGGGTCCAGCCCCAGGTGCGGGAACACCGCCCGCCGGGTCGCCATCACCGCCCGGTCCACGGGGTCGGCCGGGTCGTACCCCTCCTCCCACGGCGTGAACGCGGCGTCGGCCCCGTCAGTCATCCGCATCGGCGCCAGCCGCCCGAACCGGCGCAGCACGTAGTCCCGCCATCCCTGCGGCACCCCGGTCGCCGGCGGCACGTCGGCGTGCCCGGCCACCGCCACCAGGTGCGCCCACGACCGCGGCACGACGTCCACCACCTCGTACCCGCCCCCGCCCAGCGCCACCCAGCGCCCCGCCGCGTGCTCGTGCGCCAGGGAGTGGACCAGCGCCGCCGCCGCCCGCTGGGCGTCCACCGTCACCAGCAGGTGCGCCAGGGGATCCAGCACGTGGGTGTCGCAGCCGTGCTGGCTCACGATGACGTCCGGCCGCTCCGCCCGCACGACCGCCGGCACGACGGCGTGCACCGCCCGCAGCCACCCGGCGTCCGCCGTGCCCGCCGGCAGCGCCACGTTGACGGCCGAGCCCTCCGCACCCGGGCCGCCGATGTCCTCGGGCCGGCCGGTGCCGGGGAACAGCGTGGTCGGCGACTCGTGGACCGAGATCGTCACCACCCGGGGGTCATGGGAGAACGCCCGCTCCACCCCGTCGCCGTGGTGGACGTCGAGGTCGACGTACACCACCCGCCGCGCCCCCGCCTCCAGCAGCCGGGCGATGGCCAGCGCCGCGTCGTTGTACACGCAGAACCCCGAGGCGTGGTCCGGCATCGCGTGGTGCAGCCCGCCGCTGAAGTTCACCCCGTGCGCCGTCTCGCCCCGCCACACCGCCAGCGCGAGGTCGCACGACGCCCCGGCGATCCGGGCCGCCGCCTCGTGCACGCCGCGGAAGGCCGGGGTGTCGGTCGTCCCGAGGCCGCACGCCGGGTCGGCGCCGGCGGGGTCGTCGCCCGCCGCCCGCACCGCCGACACGTACCCCGCGGTGTGGACGCGCAGCAGCTCGTCGTCGCGCAGCACCCGGCAGCCCACCACCTCGGCCGGGCGGCCGTCCGGGTCGGCCCCGTCGAGCAGGCCGAGCTCCGTGCACAGCCGCTCGGTGAGGTCCAGGCGCACCGGGGACATCGGGTGACCGTCGCCGAAGTCGTAGGCGAGCAGCTCCGGGTCCCACGCCACCCGCGCCGTCCGCCGTGCCACCAGCGCAGCGTAGGTGCGCCCCTGACCAACCGGTGACGCCCGGCCGCCGGACAGGACGGGCGGCACCCGCTCTGACAGGATGACCGCGTGACAGACGTGGACCTCGTCGACGCGATCGTGGTCGGCACCGGTCAGGCCGCCGGGACCGTCGTCTCCGCCCACCGGGAGCGCGGCGAGCGGGTCGCGGTGCTCGAGGCCCGGGTGCCCGGCGGGACCTGCCTCAACACCGGGTGCCGCCCCACCAAGGCGATGCGCGCGTCGGCCCGGGTCGCCCACGTCGCCCGGCGCGCCGGCGACCTCGGCGTCACCACCGGCGAGGTGTCGGTCGACATCGGCGCCGTGGTGGCCCGCAAGGACCGGCTCATCGACGGCTGGCGGGCCGGCATCCAGCAGTGGTTCGACACCGACGACGGCATCGACTACCGGAACACCCGCGCCCGGCTGGTCCCACCCGGCCCGGACGTGCCGGCCGGCCACCACGTCGTCGAGGGCGCCGACGGGCGGCGGGTGGCCGCCCCGCGCGTCTATCTGATCACCGGCACCCGCACGGTGGTGCCGCCGGTGCCCGGCCTCGACATGGTGACGTGGCTGGACAACTCCTCGATCCTCGACGTCGAGGAGGTGCCGGGACACCTCGTGGTGCTCGGCGGCAACTACATCGGCCTGGAGTTCGGGCAGATGTTCCGCCGCTTCGGCGCCGAGGTGACGATCGTCGAGCGCGGCCCCCGGGTCGCCGGGCGCGAGGAGCCGGAGATCTCGGCTGCGCTGCGCGAGGTGCTGGCGGACGAGGGCGTCACCGTGCACACCGGCACCGCGGCCACCCGGGTCGAGGCGGCCCCCGGTGGCGGGGTCGTCGTCGAGCTGGCCGACGGCACCCGGGTCGAGGGCTCGCACCTGCTGCTCGCCGCCGGCCGCCGGCCCAACACCGACGACCTCGGCCTCGCCGACGTCGGGGTCGAGGTGACCGACCGGGGCCACGTCGTCACCGACGACCACTTCGCCACGTCGGTGCCGGGGATCCTCGCTCTCGGCGACATCAACGGCCGCGGCGCCTTCACCCACACCAGCTACCAGGACGGCGAGATCGCGGCCGACAACCTGGCGGGCGGGTCGCGGTCGGTCGCGGGCCGGGTCATCACCTACGGGATCTTCACCGACCCTCCGGTGGGGCGGGTCGGCATGACCGAGGCCGAGGTCCGGGCGGCCGGGATCGACGCCGCCGTCGCCACCTACGAGATGTCGAGGGTGACCCGCGCCGTCCTCGACGGCGAGCCCGCCGGCTTCGTCAAGATCCTCGTCGACCGGACGACCGACCGGTTCCTCGGCGCCAGCATCATGGGGCCCTCGTGCGACGAGGTGGTCCAGGTCGTCAGCGCCCTCATCCACGCCGGCGCCACCTGCCGGGTGCTCGGCGACATGCTGCCGATCCACCCCACCGTCACGGAGTTCTGGCCGACCATCCTCAAGTCGCTGCGGCCGCTGGACCCGACCCCCGCGGAGCGACGCGACGAGGCATGATGTGAGGCGTGTCCGACCTCATCGACACCACGGAGATGTACCTGCGCACCATCCTCGAGCTCGAGGAGGACGGCGTGGTGCCGATGCGGGCGCGGATCGTCGAGCTGCTCGGCCAGGCCGGGCCGACCGTCTCGCAGACGATCGCCCGGATGCAGCGCGACGGCCTCGTCGAGCTCGCCGACGACCGGTCGCTGCGGCTCACCGACGAGGGCCGGGCCCGGGCGACCGCGGTGCTGCGCCGCCATCGCCTCGCCGAGCGCCTGCTGGTGGACGTCATCGGTCTCGACCTGCACCTGGTCCACGCCGAGGCCTGCCGCTGGGAGCACGTCATGAGCGAGGAGGTCGAGCGGCGCGTCCTCGCCCTCGTCTCCGACCCCACGGTGTCCCCGTTCGGCAACCCGGTGCCCGGCCTCGCCGCCCTGGCCGAGAACGCACCGACCCCTGCCGACACCCCGGGTGCCGTCGCGGTCCGGGACCTCGCCGTCGACGGCGACGCCACGGTCGTCCGCTTCGGCGAGCCGCTGCAGAGCGACCACGACCTGCTGTCGGAGGTCCTCGGGGCGGGGATCGACATCGGGCGCACCTGCCACGTCGCGACCTCCCTGGACGGCAGCCGCACCGTGCGCGGCGGGATCGGGTCGGTCGTGCTCCGGGAGCCGCTGTCCCGCCACCTCATGGTCGTCCCGGTCGCCGCGCCGGTGGCCTCGGCAGCCGGGTGAGCGGTCCTCTCGGCCCGCCGGGCCCCACGCCGGGCATCACCACGGGCATCACCGCGGGCCTCGGCGCGCCGCCGGAGTTCAGCCGGGGCCGGGTGCTGCCGGGCGTCGCCGCCGGGTGCGCCCTGCCGGTCGTCGGGATCCTGCTGGCGTTCCTCCTCGGCCTGGGGCTCGTCCTGTGGTCGGGGACCCGCCCGGCGGCGGAGGAGCGCGGCGACGCCGGGGCGGGCGACGCCGCCGGATCTCAGCCGGTCCCCGAGCCGGTCTCCGAGTCCGCCAGGTAGGCCTGCACCGACGACACCACCGTGGCCCCGTCCCCGACGGCAGCCGCCACCCGCTTGATCGAGCGGTGCCGGACGTCGCCCACCGCGAACACCCCCGGCATGCTGGTCTCCAGCGGCAGCAGCGGCCGCCCCGAGATCGTGAGGTCGCCGCCGGTCAGCACGTAACCCTGCCGGTCCCGGCGCACCTCCGGCGGCAGCCAGCCGGTCCGCGGGTCGGCGCCGATGAGCACGAGCAGGGCGTCCGCCGGGACTGCGGTGAGGTCGCCGAACGAGTCCCGCAGCCGCAGTCCGGAGAGCCGGGACGTCCCGACCGCCCCCACCACCTCGACGGAGGTGAGGACGCGCACGGCCGGCGAGGCGGCCACCCGGTCGGCCACCCGCCGTGACATGGCGCCGAACGGCGACGGACGGCGCACCACGAGGCTCACCGCCGCTGCCGTCTCGGCCATCCGCAGCGCCGCCTGGCCCGCGGCCTCGCCGCCCCCGACGACGTACACCCGCCCACCCCGGATCCCCGGCAGCTCGACCGTCGGCGAACCGTAGTGGACCCCCGCACCGACCAGCCGCTCCACCGACGGGATGCCGAGGCGGCGGTACTGGACCCCCGACGCGAGCACGACGGCCCGCCCCCGCATCTCCTCCCCGTCCGCCAGGCCGACGACGAGCAGCCCGGACTCATCCCGGCCCAGGCTCACCACCCGGCGCCGCAGCACGGTCCCGGCGCCGAGGCGCGCGGCCTGCTCGCCGGCCCGCTCCATGAGCGCCGCCCCGCTGATGCCGGCCGGGAAGCCCGGGTAGTTGTCGATCCGCCCGCTCGTCCCGGCCTGCCCCCCGAGGCCGCCCGCCTCGACGACGACGGTGGCGAGGCCGTCGGAGGCGGCGTGCACGGCGGCGGCGACGCCCGCCGGGCCGCCGCCCACGACGACGACATCGTGGACGCCGCGCTCGTCGGGGTCGCGGGCGACGGGCCGCCGCCGCGCGTCGAGCAGGTCGTCGAGGCCGCGGAACGGGCGCTCGGCGCCGGCCGGGACCGGCCAGATCACGACGGCGTGGACCAGGCCCTCGTCGACGGCCCCGGCGACCACCTCGGTGTCCGCGTAGTCCGCGGGCCGCTCCCGGAACGGCGCCGCGACCAGCGCCCGGGCCAGGTCCGGGAACCGCCGGCGGACCTCGCGCAGCAGGGCGACGCCGGAGTCCGGGGCCTGGCGGGCCGGGGTCAGCAGCACCGAGACCGGGGGCGTCGCGCCCGCCACGACGGCCAGGGCGTCCTGCGCCGTCCCCGCCATGAGGACGGTGTCGGGTCCGTAGCGCTCCTCCAGGACGCACGACAGCTCGCGTCGCCGCTCCTCGTCCGGATCGACGACGAGGAGCCGGGGCCACTCGTCGACCGGGTGCATCAGACGAACCTACGGGCCGCCGCGGCGGGCCGCCCGGGACGGAAGACCCTTACAGCGCGGCGAGTGCGCCCGTCGCCTGGGTGCCGGCCGGCACCGCGGCGGCTGGCACCCGGGCGATGGCCCGGCTGTCGGCGTACGTCCTCGCCGCCGCGACGAGCGCCGCGAAGATCACGTGGTCGTCCCCGGCCTCCGGGTGCCACTGGACACCGACGAGGAAGCCGGCTCGCGGGTCCTCGACCGCCTCGACCGTCCCGTCCGTCGCCCACGCGCTGGCGACCAGGCCGCGGCCGACGCGCTCCACCGCCTGGTGGTGGTTCGTCGGCACCACGACGGGTCCGGAGCGGCGCAGCAGGCGGGCCAGCCGGGAACCCGGCTCCACCCGGACCTCGTGGCGACCGAAGCCGGCGGGAGTGGGCGAGTGATCGGTGTGCCCGACGACGGCCGGCAGGTGCTGCAGCAGGGAGCCGCCCCGGCAGACATTGATCATCTGCATGCCGCGGCAGATGCCGAGCACGGGGATGCCGGCGTCCAGGGCGGCGGCGAGCAGGGCGGCCTCGGCGTCGTCCCGGTCGTGCACCGGTGGCTGGGCGTGGGCGTCCCGGCGGGCCCCGTAGCGGGCGGGGTCGATGTCGGAGCCACCGGACAGGACGAGCCCGTCCAGGCGCGGCACCACCTGCTCGACCCCGGGCTCCGGCGGCAGCACGACGGCCGCGCCGCCCGCGCCCGTCACCGAGGTGACGTACGTGCGGGGCAGTACCACCGCCTCGGCGTCCCACACGCCCCAGACCGCGCGTTCGGCGTAACTCGAGACGCCGATGACGGGCACCCCGGGTTCCCCCGGGAGGAGGGGTGAGGTCACCCGCAGGACGGTAGCCCACGGCGGATCGAGGACCCGGGCCCGGGGCGCGGCGACCCGCTGCTTATCCTCACCGGGTCACCGGATCGCCGCCGAAATCGTTGTTCAACCGTTGCCGTCGCCCCGCCCCGGGACGGATCGAGAGGGGGCGCCGCGCCATGAGCACGGACGGGGCGCGGGATCCGGGTCCGGCGCGGGGGACCGATCCGACGGCAGCTCACGGTGCGGCGGCTCACGGTGCGGCGGCGGGGGCCCCGGAGGCACGGCTGCCCCGGGGCGTGTGGATGCTCGCCGCGGTCGCGTTCGTGGTGGCCCTCGGCTTCGGGATCGTCATCCCGGCGATCTCGCTCTTCGCCGAGGGCTTCGGCGTCGGCAAGACCGCGGTCGGCCTCGCGGTCAGCGCGTTCGCCTTCGCCCGGTTCGTCTCAGGTCCGCTGGGCGGGCGCCTGGTCGAGCGGTTCGGGGAACGCCCGGTGCTGGTGGCCGGGCTGCTCACGGTGGCGGTGACGAGCGGCACCGCCGGCTTCGCCGGCACCTTCGGACTGTTCGTGCTGCTGCGGGCCGCGGGCGGGGTCGGGTCGGCGGCCTTCACGGTGGCCGCCTTCTCGCTGTTGCTGCGGCTGGCCCCCGAGCACGGCCGGGCCCGCGCGGCGGCCGTGATGCAGGGCGGCTTCCTGGTGGGCGGGATGTTCGGGCCCGGGCTCGGCGGCCTGCTGACCGACGTCGCCGCCTGGCTGCCGTTCGTCACCTACGGCGGCTTCCTGCTGGTCGCCGCCGTGGTGGCGGCGACCGGGCTGCCCGCGCCGCAGGTCGCCGCCCCCGCAGCGGCCGACACCGCGGAGGCCGCCGGCATCGGGACCCGGGTGGCGGCGGCGCGGCGCCTGCTGCTGCACCCGGCGTTCGCGGTCGCCCTGCTCGCCAACCTCGCCATCGGGTGGACGCTGTTCGGGGTCCGCAACTCCCTCGTCACCCTGTACGTCGTCGACATCGGCGGCACCCCCACGTTCGCGGGTCTCGTGCTGGTGGCGGGTGCGGTGACGCAAGCGGCGCTGCTGCGCTGGGGTGGGCGGCTGGCGGACCGCCGGGGGCGGCGGCCGGCGATCGTCGTCGGCTCGTTCGCGGCCGCGGCGGCCGTCGGACTGCTGGCGATCCCACTGGTGGGACTGCCCGGTCTCGTCCTGGCGACGGTGTCGCTGGCCGGCTTCGGCGGTGCGGCGGCCTTCCTGTCGAGCGCTCCGGGCGCCGTGCTGGGCGACCTGGGGCGGACCGGGACCCGGGTGGCCGTGTTCCAGATGGCGAGCGACCTCGGCGCCATCGTGGGGCCGCTGGCCGCCGGGGCGCTGGCCGACCTCAGCGGGTACCCCCTGGCGTTCGGGGTGTCGGCGTTGGTCATGGCCGTCGTGGGCGTCGCCGCGCTGCGGATGCCGGAGACCGCACCCGGGCTGGCCCGGGACCCGGCCGCCACGACGCCGTAGCCTCGGTCTCGTGTCGTACCCGCCGGTACCGACCCGACAGCTGCCCGCCGGACCACCGCCGCCCGAGCCGACCGGACCGACCAGCGGGCTCGCCGTGGCCGGGTTCGTCCTGGCCTTCGTCCTCGCCCCGCTCGGGCTGGTGCTCAGCCTGGTCGCGCTCGGCCGGACCGGCCCCGGCAAGGCGGGCGGGCGCGGGCTCGCGGTGTCGGGAGCGGTGATCTCCGGGCTGTTCGTCGTGGTCGGGCTCGCCCTGCTCGGTGCCGCGGGCGCCGAGCAGGAGCCGGGCGACGACGTGGCCGCGGTGACGCCGGACGCCGGGGAACCCTTGCCGGGCGAGGACGGCGCGGCGTCGGCAGGGACGGCGCTGCCCGAGGACGCGGGACAGGCTCCCCCGGCGGAGCCGCCGCCCGCCGAGCCGCCGGCCGAGGCCGTGCCCGGCCTCGGCACTCCGGTGAGCGACGGCGAGTTCACGTTCACCGTCGACTCGGTCGAGCGGATCGGCCGGACGGTGGGCAACGAGTGGGTCAACGAGACCGCCCAGGGCGAGTTCGTGCTGATCCGGGTCACGGTGACGAACACCGGCGACGAACCGCGGGACCTCAACGCGTGGGACCAGGACCTCTACGACGTCCAGGGCCGGCTGTTCGAGGCGCAGTCCGGCTGGTTCCTCGTCGACGGCGGCGAGGACTCGTTCTTCCGGACCGTCAACCCGGGCAACACCGTGGTCGGGGCGCCGCTGCTGTACGACGTGCCGCCCGGCGTGGAGCTGGACCGGATCGAGCTCCACGACACGTTCTACTCCCGCGGGGCCACGGTCGCCCTACGCTGAGAGTTTCGTGCGTTTCCTCACGAAAGTCCGAGTATGTGCTCTGTGCACATTCAGGACCAGGACTCCTAGCGTCCCCGCGGGGGGGCTCGTCCGGGCACCCCGCCGCGCGCCGGCGCGGACGGTGACGTGCAAGGAGAGACATGCGACGCAGCATCCCGGCGGGGGCCCCCGGGTCCGGAGCCCGCCGCCGCATCACCGGCCGAACGATCACCCTGGCCGCTCTCGTCCTGGCCGGCGGCGTCGTGGCGCCGCTGGCCACGACCCCGGCGTCCTCGGAGCCGCTGGACCCCGGCGGGGGCCCGGTCGCCGTCGAGGACCCTCCGGCCCTCGCCTTCGGCCCCTGCCCCGAGGACCCCGCGCTGCAGTGCGCCACGCTCGAGGTCCCGGTCGACCACGGCCAACCCGACGGCGCCACCCTGCCGGTGGCGGTGCTCAAGGTTCCGGCCCGCGACCCCGGGCAGCGCCTCGGCTCGCTCGTCGTCAACCCCGGCGGACCCGGAGGATCGGGCGTCGACTTCGCGGTCGGCGCCGCGTCGGGCGGCTTCTCCGAGGCCGTGCTCGACCGGTACGACATCGTCGGCTTCGATCCCAGGGGCGTCGACCGCAGCGCCGGGGTGTTCTGCGACCCGGCGACGGTGGCGGCTCCGCAGTCCTCCGAGCCACCGACCGGCGAGGTGCAGGAGGCCTTCGTCGTCGCCGCCCAGGACACCGCCCGCCGCTGCAGCGCGCAGACCCCGGCCGACGCCCTGGCGAGCATCACCAGCGAGAACGTCGCCCGGGACATGGACCTGCTGCGGGCTGCCCTCGGCGAGGGGAAGCTGGACTACTTCGGGGCCTCGTACGGGTCGTTCCTCGGGGCGACGTACGCCACCCTCTTCCCGGAGCGGGTCGGCACGTACGTCCTCGACGCGTCCTGGGACCCGCAGCTGTGGGCCAACCGGCCACTGTTCAACGACGCCGCCCAGGTCGACGGCGCCGAGGAGACCCTGGAGGCGTACTTCGACCGGTGCCGGGAGGCCGGGGTCGACGCCTGCCCGCTGGGCAGCGGCGACCCGGGGGCCGGGTTCGACGCCACGGTCGCGGCGCTGGACGCGGCGCCGGTCGAGGTCACCCTGCCCACCAGCGGGCTGACCGTGCCGATCGACGGCGTGACGCTGACCCTGATCACCCGGACCTTCATGCCGCAGCCGACCGAATGGCCGCTGCTCACGACGATCCTCACCGGAGCCGAACAGGGCGACTTCACGGCGTTCGCCGCCTTCCTCGACTCCCTGGTCGGGGACCCGAGCGCCGAGCCGGCCCCCGAGTCCGGCGCCCTCAACGCCACGAGCTGCAACGACCGGGACTACCCCCGCGGCGAGACAGCCGGTTTCGACATCTTCAACCAGGTGCTGCCCTTCGTCGCGCCGCGGTTCGCTTCCTCCGGTTACAACGGTCTCCTGCCGTGCGCATTCTGGCCGGTGACGGCCGCGCCGGAGCGGTTCGCCGGGCCATGGGCGTACTCGGGCGACGCCCCGATCCTCGTCGTCGGGGGCACCATCGACTCCCAGACCCCGTACTCCGGCGCGGTGGCCCTGACCGAGCAGCTCGACGATCGGGGCGAGGCCCGGTTGCTCACTCTCGAGGGCGTGGGTCACGTCTCGTACCAGCCAACCAACGGGACCTGCGTCGTCGACGCCGTCGACGCGTACCTGGTGGCGGGGACGCTGCCCGCCGAAGGCACGGTCTGCGAGCAGCCCCCGGTCGAGGTCGCCGCGATCCCGGTGGAGGCGTCGAGCGCGCCGCGCACCATGGCGGCCGAGGCCGAGACCACGCTCGAGGAACCGCTCAGTGCCGTCGAGGTCGACCCGGCGCTGGCGGCCCGGATCGTGGAGCGCGTGCTGGCCGGCTGACCGGACGGCGAGCCGGGGTCGCCGCACTGTCGCGGCGACCCCGGAGAGGTCCGGACCGGCCCTGACCGGTTCGACGACGGGTCCTCGCAGAAGTGGATCGTCGACGAGTTCCTCCGGCTGCACGAGGAGGCCGGCCCCGAGCGGTGCACCTTCGTGCCCCTGCGCCGCCGAACGGTACGACACGCTGCTCGCCGCGCTCGACGCCGAGCCCGTCGTCACGTCGTTCCCGGACGAGGTCGCCACCGACGAGAGGGCTGGAACACCTGACTTTGCTCGCGGCACCGTGAGCAAAGTCAGGTACGACGCCGACCTGGACTGGGACGATCCTCCGCCTAGGAGTGGGACGATCCTCGGCTTAGGAGCGGGACGATTCACCGGCGTCGAGGTGGATGTCATCGTCGAGACGCCGGACGGGCAGGTCGTCGGTATCGAGGTGAAGAGCGCCACGACCGCCGACCGCTCGGACGCCCGCGGACTCCGCTTCCTCGCCGCCCGCCTCGGCCCTCGCTTCCGGCTCGGCCTCGTCCTCACCACGGGGCCCGGAAGCGCCCAGCTCGACGAGCGGATCTGGGTCACGCCGGTCAGCAGCCTGTGGACGCGGGAGTGAGGCGGGGTCCAGGTCAGGCCGGGTCCTCCCGGCGCAAACCGGGGCGGGTGAGCGCCACGTCGAGCACGGCGACCCCCTGAGCGACCATCGCGTCGACGTCGGCGTCGATCTGGTCGAGGGACGGCTCCGCGAAGACGTCGAGGTAGCCCTCGATGTACCAGGACACGATCGCGGTGATCGACTGCCACCGGAAGAGCAACGCCGGGTGGCTCGCCGACGGCAACAGGTGGCCGGTCGCCTCGATGAACCGCTCCGTGACAGCGAGGGTCTCGGCCGCGCCGTTGTGCTCCCAGCGCTCGCGCGGCTCATCGAAGATCTTCGCGAACACCTGCGCGGTGAACCGCCCCGGCCGCTCACCGCGCAGCCGGGCGACCGGCTCGACCCACGCCCGCACCAGCCCCTCGGCCGCCGGCGCCGACCCCAGCGCCTGCAACCCGGCGATGCGCTCCCGGTTGATGTGGTCGACCGCCCGCCGGCCGACGGCGGCGACCAGCGACTCCTTGCCGCCGAAGTAGTAGTTGATCGCGCTCGCGTTGGCGACACCGGCGACGCGGAGGACGTCGCGCACCGACACCGACGCCGTCCCGTGCTCGGCCATGAGCGCCTCGGTGGCGTCCAGCAGCCGCTCCCGAGTCGGCACCGATGGACCCACCCCCCGATGCTCGCATGAGGCGTTCGTATGATGCGGTCGCATGAGACCCGGTGAGGCGCGACTCGGCCGCGCTGGTCTCGCTCGCCGTCGTCCCGCCGAGCCGGACCCCGGGCCTCCCCCTCGACCCGCCCGGCGGGCTGCTCGCGCTGGTCGGCCTGTCGGGTCTCGTCCTCGGCCTCATCGAGGGGCCCGAACGCGGCTGGACGGCGCCGCTCACCCTCGTTGCGCTGGGCGCCGGCATCGTCGGCCTCGCGGCGTTCGTGTGGTGGGAGGCGCGGGCCCGCGCCCCCATGCTCGACGTGCGCCTCTTCCGGCGCCCCGCGCTCGCAGCCGGCTCGATCCTCATCTTCCTGCAGTTCTTCGCCGCCTTCGGGCTGTTCTACCTGCTGCCGCAGTTCTTCCAGTTCGTGCAGGGGGCCGAGCCGCTTGAGGCCGCCCTCAAGCTGCTGCCCATGGGCCTCGGGATCGCCCCGGCGAGCGCGCTCGGCCCCCAGATCCTCCAGCGGCTCGGCACCCGCGCCACCGGCGCCGGCGGGCTGCTCCTCATGGCCGTGGCTTTCCTGCTGTTCGGGCTGGCCGGCGACGCGCCCTACTGGCAACTCGGGCCGGTGATCGTCGTGTTCGGATTCGGCCTCGGGCTGTCGATCACGCCGGGGACCCAGCTCATCATCGACGGGCTCCCCGCCGACCGGCGGACGCTGTCGGCCGCGGTCAACGACGTGACGCGAGAGGTGGGCGGCGTCCTCGGCGGGGCCGTCGCCGCCAGCGTCCTCGTCGCCGTCTACGGCCGGGATCTCGTGACCACGGGCCTGCCGCCCCAAGCCGCCGAGGCGGCGGAGGAGGGGGTCGGGGCGGCGCTCGCGATCGCCGGCAGCCTCGGGCCACAGGGAGCCGAGCTGGTCGCCTCCGCCCGCGACGCGTTCACCGCCGGATACTCGGTCGTCATGCTGGTCGCGATGGCGGCGCTGGTCCTCGGCGCGGTGCTGACCGCCCTGCTGGCGCCGGGACGTCACGAGCCCGGCCCGGAGGCCGATTCGGCCCCCGACGACCTGATCCCGACCGACGGGAGCCTTGCGCGATGAGCACGACCACCGACCGGTTCGACGGGTTCGGCGAGGACATGATCCCGTTCTTCGAGGGGATCGCCGCCGACAACAGCAAGACGTACTGGCAGGAGCACCGCCCCCGCTACGAGGCGGCGGTCGCCGAGCCGCTGCGACTCCTGCTGGCGGAACTGGAGGAGGAGTTCGGCGAGGCGCTCGGCCGCCCCAAGGTGCTGCGCCCCTACCGTGACGTGCGTTTCAGCAAGGACAAGCGGCCGTATCGGGAGTCCGCCGCCGCCGTGGC
>JBHJOJ010000091.1:0-22996 GCA_050329835.1 Kineosporiaceae bacterium
CGGCGGGCGTGGCCGGCCCGGGCCGGCGTGACGAGGAGGGCCGCGCCCTGCTGCCCGCCGCCGCCGAGTCGCTGGCCCATGCCGGGGACCACGGGATCGACGCGCTGCGTGCCGCCCTCTCCGACCCCCGCGACGCGGCCCTGTCCGCCCGGAGCCGGCGCCTGGCCCGTGAGCTGGCCGACGCCCTCGGGCGGCCCGCCGGACCTCCCGGGTCCGAGGTGGCCCGGCTGGTCGCGGCGCTGTACCCGTGGACGCGGTCCCGGCCGGCCCAGGACGGGGGCCTCGCCGGGCTGGTGGTGCTCGACGACGTCCACACTGTCGCCGCAGCAGCCGGCCCGGCGGCGGACGTGCTGGTCCACCTGCTGGGCCACGCTCGCCGTCAGGGCTACGGAGTCGTCCTCGGGGCGGCCTCGCCGCGTGCCCTCGACCCGCGCCTGGCCGGCGCCGCGGTCACCCACGTCATGGGGCTGTTGCACTCGCCGGTCCAGGTCGAGGCGGCCCGCGACCTCGCCCGGGCCCGCGCCGGCGATGCGCCGGACGTCGCCCGCCTCGACCCGGACACCGTGGCCGTCGCGACCGAGTGGACGACCTTCGAGGTCGTCAGGTGGCGGGACGCCTGACCGGGACGACGACGACGTGCTCCTGGAGCCCTCGGTAGTCGTCCGGATTCGTCGTGAAGACGGGGAGCTCCTCGACGAGGGCCGTGGCAGCGATCATCAGGTCTGCGATCCGGCGTCGGGGAGTGCGCCCGTCGGCCACCACGGCTGCGCTCAGCCGTCCGTACGCGCGGGCCGCCTCCGCGTCGAACGGGATCGGGTCGAACTCGTTCTCCGCGCGCTGGAGGACGTCGAGCCGCCGGGCCCGTTCGGCGTGGTCGTCAGATGCCCCGCCGGTGACCGCGTGCAGAGCCGTCGGCCGCCGTACCCTTGCGGCCCGTGACCCCCGACGCCCTGGCCGCCGCGATCCGCGGGACGCTCGTCGACGCCGTCGAGGCCGGCGAGCTCGCCGTCGAGGTGCCGCCGGAGGTCCGGGTCGAGCGACCGAAGCAGCGCGAGCACGGCGACTGGGCCACCAACGTCGCGCTCCAGCTGGCGCGCTCCGCCAAGCGGCCGCCGCGCGAGGTGGCCACCGCCCTCAGCACCCGGCTCGCCGAGGTCCCCGGCATCGCCCGGGTCGACGTCGCGGGGCCCGGGTTCATCAACGTCACCCTCGACTCGGCGGCGGCCGGCGACCTGGCCCGGGTGGTCGTCGAGGCGGGGGAGCGGTACGGCACGGGCGACGACCTCGCGGGCGTGCGCATCAACCTGGAGTTCGTCTCGGCCAACCCCACCGGGCCGATCCACCTCGGGGGAGCCCGCTGGGCCGCGGTGGGCGACTCCCTCGCCCGCGTCCTCACCGCCCTCGGCGCCGACGTCACGCGGGAGTACTACTTCAACGACCAGGGCGCCCAGATCGACCGGTTCGCCCGCTCCCTGCTCGCCCGGGCGCTCGGCGAGCCGACGCCGGCGGACGGCTACGGCGGGCAGTACGTCGACGAGATCGCCGCCCGGGTGATCGTGGACGCCGCGGCGCTCGGCGACCCCGACCCGCGCACCCTGCCGCGCGAGAAGGCCCAGGAGTACTTCCGGGCCCACGGCGTCGAGCTGATGTTCGACGAGATCAAGTCGTCGCTGCACGCCTTCGGGGTCGACTTCGACGTGTACTTCCACGAGGCGTCCCTGCACTCCGCGGGCCGGGTCGCCGAGGCCGTCGAGCGGTTGCGCGGGTCGGGCCGGCTGTACGAGGCGGACGGCGCGCTGTGGCTGCGCACCACCGAGTTCGGCGACGACAAGGACCGGGTCATCGTCAAGAGCGACGGCGAGCCCGCCTACATCGCCGGGGACCTCGCCTACTACCTGGACAAGCGCGGCCGGGGATTCGACCGGTGCGTCATCATGCTCGGCGCCGACCACCACGGGTACGTCGGCCGGATGATGGCGATGGTCGCGGCGTTCGGTGACACCCCGCACGTCGACCTCGAGATCCTCATCGGGCAGATGGTCAACCTCGTCAAGGATGGCGAGCCGGTCCGGATGAGCAAGCGGGCGGGCACGGTGGTCCGGATGGAGGACCTCGTCGACGCGGTCGGCGTGGACGCCGCCCGGTACGCCCTCACCCGGTCGTCCGCGGACTCGCCGATCGACATCGACCTCGACGTCCTGGTCCGGCACAGCAACGACAACCCCGTGTACTACGTCCAGTACGCCCACGCCCGGGTCAGCGGGGTCACCCGCAACGCCGTCGCGGCGGGGGTCCGTCGCGAGGACGGGTTCGACCCGGCGCTGCTCACCCACGACACCGAGGCGGTGCTGCTGGCGGCGCTGGGGGAGTACCCGCGTGTGGTCGCCCAGGCCGGCGCCCTGCACGAGCCCCACCGGGTGGCCCGCTACCTGGAGGAGCTCGCCGGGCACTTCCACCGGTGGTACGACGCCTGCCGGGTCACCCCGCTCGGGGACGAGCCGGTCACGGACCTGCACCGCACCCGGATGTGGCTCACCGAGGCCACCCGTGTCGTCCTGGCCAACGGCCTGGGCCTGCTCGGCGTGAGCGCCCCCGAACGGATGTGACCCCGGCGGTGACCCACTCGATGCTACTCGGGTAGTATCGGGCGGGTGAAAGTCAGTGTCAGCCTCTCGGTCGAGGATCTCGAGACGATCGACGCGTTCGCGCGTGCCGAGGGTATGCCCAGCCGCTCGGCGGTGATCCACAGGGCGATCGCGCTGCTGCGTCATCGCTCCCTGGAGGACGACTACGCGGGTGCCTGGACCGAGTGGGCGGACAGCGGTGAGGCCGCCGTCTGGGAGGGCACCGTCGCCGACGGGCTGGCGAACCGATCCGACGAGGAGCACGGGATCCTTGCTCCGCGGTGACATCTGCCTGGTCGACCTCGAGCCGGTCCGTGGAGCCGAGTCCGACAAGCGCCGCCCCGCCGTGGTCGTGAGCAATGACGGGGCGAACCGGACGGCTTCGCGCCTCGGACGTGGCGTCGTCACCGTTGTCCCGCTGACCAGGAGCGTCCGTCGCGTCTACCCCTTTCAAGTGCTCCTCCCGGCGGACGACACCGGTCTCGCGGCGGACTCGAAGGCGCAGGCCGAACAGGTCCGAGCCGTCGACGTCGTGCGGATCGGACCCGTCGTCGGGAGGCTTCCGGCGGTTCTGCGAGCGCAGCTCGACGACGCCGTGCGCCTGCATCTCGCCCTGTGACCGGGCGGTTCGCCGGGCGCTCGAGACGCTTCAGGTGGCGGCGAGGACCGTCCAGGCGCCGCCTTGGGCGAGCAGGAACGTCACCATGGCGAGTACCCCGGGCAGCGGGCGCTCGGCGCGGGCCATCCGCACCACCGCCCACACCGACAGGGGCAGTGCCGCCAGTGACGCCACGGCCACCCCGGCGAGCATGAGACCGCTCAGGACCGCCACCGCGGTGGCGTACGCCGCGACCGTCGCCCCGGTTGCCAGCCGCCGGACGGTCCCGGGCGTCACCCGGGACACCAGCGTCCGCTTGCCGGCCAGCCGGTCGGCCACCCGGTCCGGCCACTGGGTCTCCAGCAGGTTGACGAAGTCGAGCAGGGCGAACGGCAGGAACACCAGCACGTCGACCACCCCGAACCGCCCGGTCGCGGCCACGACCCCGTAGACCGGCAGCAGCAGCCCGCCCAGCAGGGCGTTCGACACCTCCCCCCAGCCGCGACGGGACAGCCGCAGCGGCCCGAGCGAGTACTGCCAGCCGCCCGCGAGCCCGGCCACCAGCAGCCCGGCGGCGAGCGGCGGCAGCGCCGAGGCGGCCAGCCCGGCGACCGTCACCGCCAGCGCCGCCGCGCCCGCGACCAGGGCAGCCCGCAGCGCCACCGCCCGGTCGAGCCCAAGGTCCGCCATTGCCCCGCTGCCACCGGAGAACGCGGTCCGCCGGCTCAGGGCGTCCGTCTCGTGGTCGGCGTACTCGTTGACGACGTGGATGCTGACCGTCGCCGGGACCAGCGCGGCCAGGCACCAGGCGACCGCGACCGGGTCCGGCCCGCCGTGCCGCGCCGTGCCCGCGACCACCCCGACCGCGAAGACGGCCGCGACGAGGAGCACCTGCTCGGGACGGCTCATCCGCCACACCCCGAGGGCCACGGTCGCCGCGGTCACTCGCGGACGGTACGCAGTGGGGAAGCCGTGACGATCACCGGGGGTTGGTCCCGTCATGAGCTCGTCATCCGGCCGGGGGCCGGCCCCGTGGGACCTGCTGGTGGTCGGCGGCGGCACGGCGGGTCTCGTCGCCGCGCACACCGGGGCGCAGCTGGGGGCCCGGGTGGCGCTGGTCGAGGAGCAGCGGACCGGGGGCGAGTGCCTGTGGACCGGGTGCGTCCCGAGCAAGACCCTGCTCGCCGCGGCCGACGTCGTGGCCACGCTCCGCCAGGGGCGGGAGTACGCCGCGGGCGGCGACGTGCGCGTCGACTTCCCCGCGGTCATGGCACACGTCCGCCGGGCCGTCGCCGCCATCGAACCGGTCGACTCCCCCCAGGCCCTGCAGGCGGCCGGGGTCGAGGTCCTCACGGGCCGGGCGAGTTTCGACGGCCTGTCGTCGGTCGTGGTGGCGGGCGCGCGGGTCGCCTTCGGTCGCGCCGTGCTCGCAACCGGTGCTGCGCCGGCGGTCCCGGACGTCCCCGGGCTCGCGGCTGCGGGGCCGCTGACCAGCGAGACCGTGTGGGCCCTCCGCGAGCTGCCGCAGCGCCTGCTGGTCGTCGGCGGCGGCCCCGCGGGGTGCGAGCTGTCGCAGGCGTTCGCGCGGCTGGGGTCCCGGGTGACCCTGGTGCAGCGGGGGCCTCGGCTCCTTCCTCGGTTCGACGCCGACGCGGCGGCCGTTCTCTCGCGTGCCCTGGAGCGGGACGGCGTGGCCGTCCGGCTGCGGAGCCGGGTGCTGCGGGTGGACGGCGCGGCGGGGAGACCCGGCGTGGCGCTCGTCGCCGACGGTGCGGGCGAGACCGCGGTCGCCTACGACGCCCTCCTCGTCACCACGGGCAAGCGGCCCCGCACCGTCGGCCTCGGGCTCGACCTCGCCGGCATCGGAGTCGACGCCGACGGAGCCGTCGTCGTGGACGGCCGGCTGCGCACGACGAACGCCCGGGTGTGGGCGGCCGGGGACGTCACGCCCGCACCGCGGCTCACCCACCTCGCCGCTTACCACGCCGGGATCGCCGCCACGAACGCCCTGCTGGGGCTCGGTGTGCGGCCCGATAGCACAGCCGTCCCGCAGGTGGTCTTCACCGACCCGGAGGTGGCCGGCGTCGGCACCGCCATCGGGTCCGCCACCGGGTCGGTCACCCGGTCCGCCGCAGGATCCACCACCCGGCGCCCCCCGCGCACGGTGACGGCCGGGCACGACCACGTCGACCGGGCCGTCGCCGACGGGCGCACCGAGGGCTTCACGCGACTGGCGGTGAGCACCACCGGTCGCGTCACGGGTGCGACGATCGTGGGGCCACGGGCTGGTGAGTCGATCTCCGAGCTGGCGTTCGCGGTGCGGCGCCGGGTCCGCGTCACCGCGCTCGCGTCGACCGTCCACCCGTACCCGACGTACGGCTACGGAGTGTGGGACGCCGCCGTCACCGAGGTGCGCCGCCGCTCTACCCGGATCGGCCTCTGGCACCTCACGCAAGCCGTCATCCGGCTGCGTCGGCTCCCCGTCCCGCGCCGGCGCGTCACCACCCAATCGTCCACCTGACCCGGCCCGCCCGGCGCGTGACCGTCCAATCGTCCGGAGGGAGGGCAGCTCCGGGTGGGCGCGTCCGGTAGAACGTCCGGGTGCGCGCCCATGAGGCCGGGGTCCTCCATGCCGAGGCCATGTTCGGGGCGGCCGCCCGCCCCGCCTGGCTGCGGCCGCCCGACGACGTCAACGCCCTGCTGCCGAAGCTCTGGGCGTCCTCCGTCCGCCGCGGTGCCGACGGGGCGCTGTCGGTGGGCGGGGTCAGCGTCAGCGACCTCGCCGCCCAGCACGGGACCCCCGCCTACGTCGTCGACGAGCTGGACTTCCGGGCCCGCGCGCGGGCGTTCCGGGACGCCTTCGACGGCGCCTTCCGCGACCTCTGCGGGGGAGCCGACGTGTACTACGCGGCCAAGGCGTTCGTCACCGTCGAGGTCGCCCGGTGGGTCGCCGCCGAGGGGCTGCGGCTGGACACCACGAGCGGCGGCGAGCTGCTCGTCGGGCTGCGGGCCGGGACCGACCCCGCGCACCTCACGCTGCACGGCAACAACAAGACCGACGCCGAGCTGGCCCGGGCACTGGACGCCCGCGTCGGCCGGGTCGTCGTCGACGCCGCCGAGGAGGTCGACCGGCTCGCGGACGCCGCCCGGGCGCGCGGCACCCGGGCGCGGGTCATGATCCGGGCGAACGTCGGGGTCGAGGCCCACACCCACGAGTTCCTCGCCACCGCGCACGAGGACCAGAAGTTCGGGATCGCCCTGGCCGACGGCGAGGCGGCCGCGGTGGCCGCCACGGTGCTCGCCCGGCCTGAGCTCGAGCTGGTGGGCCTGCACTGCCACATCGGATCGCAGATCTTCGACACCCCGGCCTTCGACCTCGCGATCCGCCGGCTGGTCGGCCTGCACGCCGCGATCGGCCGCGACCACGGGGTGCGGCTGCCGGAGATGGACCTCGGCGGCGGCTTCGGGGTCGCCTACGTCTCCCATCACTCCCCGCTCGGCCCGCACGAGATCGCCCCCCGGCTCGCCCACTCGCTGGCCACCGAGTGCCGGGCCGAGGGCGTCGACGTGCCCCGGGTCAGCGTCGAGCCCGGGCGTGCGATCGCCGGGCCCTCGACGTTCACGCTGTACGAGGTCGGCACGGTCAAGGAGGTCCGCCTGGACGGCGGTGGCGGCCGGCGCTACGTCAGCGTCGACGGCGGCATGAGCGACAACGTCCGCACGGCGATGTACGACGCGGAGTACTCGGCCACGCTCGCCTCACGGGCCTCCGACGCCGCACCGGTGCTCGCGCGCGTCGTCGGCAGGCACTGCGAGAGCGGCGACATCGTGGTCCGCGACGAGTTCCTCCCCGGTGACGTCACCCGGGGGGACCTGCTCGCCGTCCCCGTCACCGGCGCCTACTGCCGCAGCCTGTCCAGCCAGTACAACCACACCCCGCGCCCCCCCGTCGTCGCCGTCCGGGACGGCCGCGTCCGGACGCTGCTGCGCCGGGAGACCGAGGACGACCTCCTCGCCCTCGACGCCGGGTGACGCCCGCAGGCGACACGCCGCTCTGTCACACTGCGGGCCGTGGATCGCGTGCGGATAGCCCTGTTGGGCAGCGGGGTCGTCGGCTCCGAGGTCGTGCGGCTGCTGCGCGACCACGCCGCCGACCTGCAGGCCCGGGTCGGGGCCCCGCTGGACGTCGTCGGGATCGCCGTGCGCCGTCCCGACGCACCGCGCGCCGCGCACGTCGACCCGGCGCTGCTCACCACCGACGCCGCGGGCCTGGTCCGCAAGGCGGACGTCGTCGTCGAGCTGATGGGCGGGCTGAACCCGGCGCACGGGCTGCTGCTGGAGGCCATGGACCACGGGGCGGGCGTCGTCACCGCGAACAAGGCGCTGCTCGCCGAGCACGGGCCCGAGCTCTTCGCCCGGGCCGCCGACCGCGACGTCGACCTGTACTTCGAGGCGGCGGTCGCCGGGGCGATCCCGCTCATCCGGCCCCTGCGCGAGTCGATGGCCGGCGACCGGGTCCGCCGGGTCCTCGGCATCGTCAACGGCACGACGAACTACGTCCTGGACCGGATGGACCGCACCGGCGCCGACCTCGCCGACGCCCTCGCCGAGGCCCAGGCCCTCGGGTACGCGGAGGCGGACCCCACGGCGGACGTCGAGGGCCACGACGCGGCCGCCAAGGCCGCGATCCTCGCGTCCATCGCCTTCCATACCCGGGTGCCCGGCAGCGCCGTCCACCGCGAGGGGATGACCGGCGTCACCGTCCGGGTGCACCCGGCCCTGGTACCCCGCAGCCACCCGCTGGCCGGGGTGCACGGCGCCTACAACGCGGTGTACGTCGAGGCGGAGGCCGCCGGGCAGCTCATGTTCTACGGGCCCGGCGCCGGCGGCACCCCGACGGCCGGGGCCGTGCTCGGCGACATCGTGGCCGTCGCCCGCCACCGGGTGACGGGCGGCCGGGGACCGGGGGAGTCCGCGTACGCCGACCTGCCCGTGCTGCCGCTCGCCGACGTCCGCACCCGCTACCACGTGCGGCTCGGCGTCGAGGACCGCCCCGGCGTGCTCGCCCGGGTCGCGGAGGCCTTCGCCGGCCACGGCGTCTCGATCGAGGCGGTCCGTCAGCGCCCGGTCGAGGGCGGCGCCCGCGCCGACCTCGTCGTCGTCACCCACGCCGCCGCGGAGTCCGCGCTGGCCGCGACCGTCGCCGACCTGTCCGGGCTGGACGCGGTGGGCGAGGTGACGTCGGTGCTGCGCGTCGAGGGGATGTGACGGCGTGGCCCGGCCCTGGCGCGGGGTGATCCCGGAGTACCTCGACCGCCTGCCGACGGTGCGCGGGCTGGGTCCCGACGCCGGGATCGTCAGCCTGGCCGAGGGCGGCACGCCGCTCACCCGCGCCCGGGCCCTGTCCGACCTCACCGGGTGCGAGGTGTTCCTCAAGGTCGAGGGCTGCAACCCGACCGGGTCGTTCAAGGACCGCGGGATGACGACGGCCATCACCGCGGCCGTGGCGGGCGGTGCGAAGGCCGTGGTCTGCGCGAGCACCGGCAACACGTCGGCGTCGGCGGCCGCCTACGCCACGGCGGCCGGGGTGAGCTGCGCCGTCCTCGTGCCGGACGGGCGGATCGCCATGGGCAAGCTCAGCCAGGCCGTCGCCCACGGGGCGACGATCCTCCAGGTGGACGGCAACTTCGACGACTGCCTCGCGGTCGCCCGCAAGCTCGCCGACGCCTACCCGGTCGAGCTGGTGAACTCCGTCAACCCGGCCCGCATCGAGGGCCAGAAGACAGCGGCCTTCGAGGTGGTCGACGTGCTCGGCGACGCCCCGGACGTCCACTGCCTGCCGGTCGGCAACGCCGGCAACATCACCGCCTACTGGGCGGGGTACACCGAGTACGCCCGCGACGGCGTGGCGTCCCGGACCCCCCGGATGTGGGGCTTCCAGGCCGCCGGGGCGGCGCCGATCGTCCACGGCCACCCCGTCACCCACCCCGAGACCGTCGCCACGGCCATCCGGATCGGCAACCCCGCCTCCTGGCGGCAGGCGGTCGCCGCGCGGGACGCCTCCGGCGGCCTCGTCGAGGCGGTGACGGACGAGCAGATCCTGACCGCCCACCGCTGGCTCTCGGCCAGGGAGGGGGTCTTCGTCGAGCCCGCCTCGGCCGCCGGGGTCGCGGGCCTGCTGCAGGTCCACGCCCGCGGCGAGCTGGCACGCGGGCAGCGGGTGGTGTGCACCGTCACCGGGCACGGGCTCAAGGACCCGCAGTGGGCGCTGCGCGGCCCGGACGGCGACGACGTGCGCCCGACCCGGATCGCGGCCGACACGGTGCAGGTCGCCGCCGTGCTCGGCCTGGGCTGAGACCGTGCGCTGCCCTGTCGGCACGGTCGCGGTCAGCGTGCCCGCCACCAGCGCGAACCTCGGGCCGGGTTTCGACTCGTTCGGGCTCGCGCTGGACGTTCGCGACAGGTTGCGGCTCACCGCGCGCCGCCCCACCGGACCGGCGGCGACCGCCGCGTGCCGGGTGTCGGGGGAGGGGGCCGGCGCGGTGCCCCTGGGCGAGGACCACCTGGTGATCGCGACCCTGCGCAAGGCGATGGCCGACGCCGTGCCCGGCCTCGTCCCGCCAGACCTGGAGCTGAACTGCGACAACGCGATCCCGCACGGTCGCGGCCTCGGCTCGTCGGCGGCCGCCGTGGTGGCGGGCCTCGCGCTGGCGTGGGAGCTGGCCGCGCTCGCCGGGGCGCTGCCGGACGCGTCCGCCGACGACCGGCAGGCATGGCTGGTCGACCGTGCGTCGGCGCTGGAGGGCCACGGCGACAACGCCTCCGCGGCGGTGCTGGGAGGGGCGGTCGTCTCGTGGCTCGACGGCGGGCGGTACCGGGCGTGCCCGCTGGCCGTCTCGCCGGACCTGGAGGTCGTGACGGCCGTGCCGGACGCGACCCTCGCCACCAGTCTCGCCCGGACCCTCCTGCCCGACCCGGTCCCGCTCGCGGACGCGGTCTTCACCGGCGCCCGGACCGCCCTGCTGGTCGAGGCGCTGCGGGGCCGGCGCGAGCTGCTGCTGCCGGCCACGGAGGACCGGCTGCACCAGGACCCCCGCGCCGCTGTCATGCCGGGGACGCTCGACCTGGTGCGCCGGCTCCGCGCGGCGGGGCACGCGGGCGTGGTCTCCGGGGCCGGACCTGCCGTGCTGGTCCTCGGCTCGCCGACGGCTGCCGTGAGCCCGCTGGTCGGATCCGAGTGGCGCCTGACCGGACACCGGGTCGGCCCCGGCGTCGCCGTCGAGGCGGTGGGGGCGGCGACGGAAGGCTGAGCCGCGTGCCCACCCGCTGTCGGGTCGCCCTGGTCGATCTCGATCGGGCCCCTGTCCCAACTCGCCCGCCCCCACTTGATCGTCGACAAATCGACGATCTCCCGTTCAAGATCGTCGATTTGTCGACGATCTGACGTGTCGAAGCGGCGTGTCGCACCCTGATCGTCGACTTATAGATGATCTTCGGAACATGATCGTCGACAAGTCGACGATCATGTTCGCGGGTGTCGGTCCAGCTCCGGTGTCCTCGGCCTCAGGGCTCTTCCGGGCGGGCGACTGGGCCGGCCGGGTGGTCCCTCGTGGCGCGCGAGCGGCGAAAACGGCCGGAACCGGACGCATCGGTCGGCGGGCGCGGGCTGTCGGGAGGGCCGGGGTGCTATGCTCGCCGCGGCGTCAAGACGGTTCTCGGGCCCTGCAGCCCGCCGTTCCCACCGCCTTCCCGGATCCGCTTCTGCGCTCCGTCATCGCGTCGGCCCTCTCGTGACCGGCCGCCTCATCCGGAGGAAGGACCTTCGTGACCGACATCCACGACGCCGTGGCACCCCCTGCGTCGGGTGATCTCGCCGCCCTCAGGCTCCCTCAGCTCCAGGCCATCGCGGGCCAGCTCGGCATCCCCGGCACCAGCCGGATGCGCAAGGCGGAGCTTCTCGAGGCGATCCGCACCCGCGCGGTCACCCCGTCGGGGCCCGCTCGCGCGTCCGCGCCCGTCGGCGTCCCACCGTCGCCCGCGGCCGCGACGACATCCGTCAACGGCGGCGACCGTGACCCGGGTGACGCCGGCGATTCCGGCGCGCGCAGGACGGGTGACCGCGACGGGCGCGACCTCGCCGCCCCTGACGTGCCCGACACGGGTGACCACGGTGGACCCGGGCTGGTGACGACGACCTCTGGTGGCACCGCGCGCCGCGGGCGGGACCGCGACGACTCCGACGGGCGCGCGACGCCCCCGGTCGCGGACCCGCCGGTCATCGAGCTGCCGCCCCTGCCGGGCGAGGACGGCTCTCCCCGGACCGACAACGGTCCGGTGGAGCGACCGGAGCGGCGCCGGCGCCCGGAGCGGGGCCCCGGTGTCCGGGACCGCGCGGAGCCGGGCGAACGCGGCCGGCGCGACCGGGACGACGACGGGCGCGACGCGCGCGAGTCCGGCTCTCGCGACCCCGGCCTTCGGGACACCGCGTCCCGCGACACCGGGCCCCGGGACGACGACGACGGCGACGCCGGCTCCCGCCGCCGCCGTGGCCGCCGGGACCGCAAGCGCCGGGGCCGGGACCTGCCCTCCGACGTCGACGTCGAGGCCATCGACGACAGCGACGTCCTCGTCCCGGTCGCCGGGATCCTCGACATCCTCGAGAACTACGCGTTCGTCCGGACTTCGGGCTACCTGGCCGGGCCGCACGACGTGTACGTCTCCCTCGGCCAGGTCCGCAAGTACGGCCTGCGCAAGGGCGACGCCGTCGTCGGCGCCGTGCGCCAGCAGCGCGAGAACGAGGAGCGGCGCCAGAAGTTCAACGCCCTGGCCCGGGTCGACAGCGTCAACGGCATGCCGGTCGACGCCGCGCGGGAGCGTCCTGAGTTCAGCAAGCTGACCCCGCTGTACCCGCAGCAGCGGCTGCGGCTCGAGACCGAGCCGAACGGCCTCACGACCCGCGTCATCGATCTCGTGGCGCCGCTCGGCAAGGGCCAGCGCGGCCTCATCGTCTCCCCGCCCAAGGCCGGCAAGACCCTCGTCATGCAGGCCATCGCCAACGCCATCACGACCAACAACCCCGAGTGCCACCTCATGGTCGTCCTCGTCGACGAGCGGCCGGAGGAGGTCACCGACTTCCAGCGCACCGTCAAGGGCGAGGTCATCGCCTCCACCTTCGACCGCCCGCCGACCGACCACACCACCGTCGCCGAGCTCGCCATCGAGCGCGCCAAGCGGCTCGTCGAGCTGGGCCACGACGTCGTCGTGCTGCTCGACGGCATCACGCGGCTGGGCCGGGCGTACAACCTCGCCGCCCCGGCGTCGGGCCGGATCCTCTCCGGCGGCGTCGACTCGTCGGCGCTGTACCCGCCCAAGCGCTTCTTCGGCGCCGCCCGCAACATCGAGGACGGCGGTTCGCTCACGATCCTCGCGACGGCGCTCGTCGAGACCGGGTCCAAGATGGACGAGGTCATCTTCGAGGAGTTCAAGGGGACCGGGAACATGGAGCTGCGGCTCTCCCGACAGCTCGCCGACAAGCGGATCTTCCCGGCGGTCGACGTCAACGCCTCCGGCACCCGGCGCGAGGAGATCCTCCTGTCGAAGGAGGAGCTCAACGTCACCTGGAAGCTGCGACGGGTGCTCGGCGCCCTCGATCTCCAGCAGGCGTCGGAGCTGCTCCTGGACCGGATGCGCCAGAGCCGCGGCAACGCCGAGTTCCTCATGCAGGTCGCCAAGACCACCCCGGTCCCCGGCGCCCGCGACGAGGACTGAGCCGCCGACCGGGCATACTGCGCGGTCGGTCCCCGTTCACCGGGGGTGCCGGTTCACGCCGCCGCCGCGCCCGCGGCCCGGCGACCCGGCGCCCGACAGGAGGAAGCACCGATGAAGCACGACATCCACCCCTCGTACGTCGAGACGACCGTGACGTGCACCTGCGGGAACACCTTCGTCACCCGCAGCACCTCGGCGAGCGGTCGCATCAACGCGGACATCTGCAGTGCCTGCCATCCCTTCTACACGGGCAAGCAGAAGATCCTCGACACCGGCGGCCGCGTGGCCCGCTTCCAGAAGCGGTACCGCAGGGACCCCCCCGCCGCGACGTGAGCGCGTCGTGACCGGCTTCCCGGCCGTCGACGCGCTGCTCGCCGAGCACGCCGAGGTGGAGGCGGCGCTCGCCGACCCCGCGGTGCACGGCCGGCCGGACCAGGCCCGTCGTCTCGGCCGCCGCTACGCCCAGCTGCGGGCGGTGGCCGAGGCGCACCGGGCCTGGCGCAGCGCCCGCGACGACCTCGAGACCGCCCGTGAGCTGGCCGCCGAGGACGCGGGACTGCGGTCCGAGCTGCCGGCCCTGGCCGAGGCCGAGGCGGCGGCGGCCGCCCGGCTGACCCAGCTGCTCGCCCCGCGCGACCCCGACGACGACCGCGACGCCATCCTCGAGATCAAGGCCGGGGAGGGCGGCGCGGAGTCGGCGCTGTTCGCCGGCGACCTGCTGCGGATGTACCTGCGGTTCGCCGAGCGCCGCGGCCTGCGCGCCCAGGTGCTCGACGCCACCCCGGGCGACGTGGGCGGCTACAAGGACGTCACCGTCGCGGTGAGCGCCGGGGGGGAGTCCGCGTCGGGGGCGTACGGGGTGCTGAAGTTCGAGGGCGGTGTCCACCGGGTCCAGCGGGTCCCGGCGACGGAGTCGCAGGGCCGGATCCACACCTCGGCCGTCGGCGTGCTCGTCAGCCCCGAGGCGGACGAGGTGGACGTCACCCTCGACCCCAACGACCTGCGGGTCGACGTCTACCGGTCGAGCGGGCCGGGCGGGCAGTCGGTGAACACCACCGACTCCGCGGTCCGGATCACCCACCTACCGACCGGGACGGTCGTGACCTGCCAGAACGAGAAGTCCCAGCTGCAGAACAAGGAGCAGGCGCTGCGGATCCTGCGCGCCCGGCTGCTCGCCGACGCCCGCGACGCCGCCGCGGCCGAGGCGGCAGCCTCGCGCCGGGCCCAGGTCCGCACCGTCGACCGGTCCGAGCGGGTCCGCACCTACAACTTCGGCGAGAACCGGGTCAACGAGCACCGCACCGGCTTCAAGGCCTACAACCTCGACGCCGTGCTCGACGGGGACCTCGACGCCGTGCTCGACAGCCTGCACGCCGCCGACCTCGCCGCCCGCACCGCGGCCGGTGCCGCCGGTCCCGCGGCGGCGCCATGATGGTCGGGGGGCGTCGTCCACAGGCTCACGCCGAGTCCCCTCCGAGCCGGAGCGCCATGACCACCGTGGCATGGCAGGAGGTGGTGGCGTGGCGATCCTGACCGCGGACGAGTCGATCCACGCGGGTACCCCGCTCAGCCTGGCCGAGTACCTCGACCTCCCCGAGGAGACGCGGGCCGAGATCGTGGACGGGGTGGTGCGCCCGATGGCACGGGAACGGCGGGTGAACCGCGAGGTTCGCGGCCGGCTGGTCCTCGCGCTGCGGGAGCCGGCGCCCAGGGGTGTCCGCGTCATCGAGGACGAGCCCATCGTGCTCGGGGTCGACCCCGCGTGGACCCGGGTCCCCGACGTCAGCGTGCTGCGGCCCGACCCCTCCGACGACGGCTCCACGAACAACTCCCCGGTGTCGCAGCTCCTGCTCGCGGTCGAGGTCGTGAGTCCGACACGCGCTCGGCGGACCTGCGCGAGAAGCCCGTCGAGTACGGGATGACCGGGGTCCCGGCCCACTGGACGGTCGACCTGGTCGACGGCATCACCGTCACGCCCCTGCTCGGGTACTACGCCTGACACCGCTCTCGGCGCGAGCGCGGGTCGGGCAGGATGGCGGGATGGAGTCCCGGCAGGCGGATCTGGACCGCGCGGTGCGCGACGCCGCCGCCGTGCTCGCCGGTGCCGGGATCGAGTCGGCGAGCACCGACGCCGAGGTCCTCGCCGCGCACGTGCTCGGGGTCAACCGGGCGGAGGCGGCACGGCAGCGTGCCCTCGGCCGGACCCTGACCGTCCCGCAGTCGGCGGCCTTCCGGGACCTCGTGCACGACCGCGCTCGCCGAATCCCGCTGCAGCACCTCACCGGCAGGGCGCACCTGTGCGGGGTGACCGTCGACGTCGGGCCCGGGGTGTTCGTCCCCCGGCCCGAGACCGAGGTCACTGTCCGTCACGCGCTCGACGCGGTGCTGGCCGCCCACGCACCGGGCCGCGCGGTCCGGGTGGTCGACCTCTGCACCGGCTCCGCCGTCATCGCCGTCGCGATCGCCGCGGAGGCGGGCTCGGCGGGCGTCGACATCCGGGTGGTCGGCGTCGAGGTCAGCCCCGAGGCGGTGGCCTGGGCCCGGCGCAACGCCGAGCGCCACGGCGGCGGCCGGGTCGAGGTGCGCGAGGGAGACGTCGCCCGCGCCTGCGACGACCTGTGCGCCGACCTCGAGGGTCGCACCGACGTCGTGGTCGCCAACCCGCCGTACGTGCCGGACGGCGCCGAGCCGACGGATCCCGAGGCCCGCGACCACGACCCCGCGCTCGCCCTGTTCGGCGGGCCCGACGGGACAGCCGTCGTCGCCCAGGTCGCGCGGACCGCGGCGCGGCTGCTCCGCCCCGGCGGCACGGTCGTCGTCGAGCACGGCGAGGCGCAGGGCCCGGCGGTGTCCCGGCTGCTCGCCGCGTCGGGCCTGACGGGCGGGCGCACCCACCGCGATCTCACGGGTCGCCCGAGAGTCACCGTCGCTCGAGGGGACGGGTGACAGACTGCGACCCGTGACGGCCCGGGTGTTCGACTGCGCCGTTCCGCTCGAGCGCGAGCGCGGACTGGCGGCGGCCGAGGCGGCGCTGGGCGAGGGCGGGCTCGTGGTGCTCCCCACCGACACCGTGTACGGGCTGGCCGCGAACGCCTTCGACCGGGACGCCGTCGCGGGCCTCGTGGTCGCCCGCGGGGCCACCGCCCTGCCGCCGGTCCTCGTGGGCGCACCCGAGGGCATGGCCGGGCTGGCCGCCGAGGTGACGGAGGCCGCGCTCGCCCTGGCGGACGCGTTCTGGCCGGGCGGCCTCACGCTGGTGTGCCGGGCCCAGCCGTCGCTCGGCTGGGGCCCGGACGCCGGGACCGTCGCCCTGCGGATGCCCCTGCACCCGGTCGCGCTCGAACTGCTCGCCCGGACCGGTCCGCTCGCGGCGACGGCCGCCAACGTCGCCGGACACTCCCCGCCGACGTCCGCCGAGACCGCCCGTGACGGGCTCGGGGACGCCGTCGCGGTGTACCTGGACGGCGGCCCGTGCCTGGACCTGCCGCCGTCGACCATCGTCGACACCACCGGCGAGGTGCTCACCGTCGTCCGCGAGGGGGCCGTCCCGGTGGCGGACCTGCTCGAGGTGGTCGGGCCCGAGGCCTGGGACGTCCCGGCGCCGCACCCGGCGGAGGCCCCCGCGTGAGGGCGTACCTGCTGGTCATGGCGGTCGCCGCGATCGTGACGTTCCTGTCGACCGGGGTGGTGCGCGGCCTCGCCAGCCGCTGGGGCGTGGTGGCCCAGGTGCGCGACCGTGACGTCCACGTGGTCCCCGTCCCGCGGCTCGGCGGGGTCGCGATCTTCCTGGGGGTGGCGGGCGGGCTGGGCCTGGCCTGGACGATCCCGTTCCTCTCCGGTGTCTACGGCCGGGGCACCACCGGACCGCTGGGCATCCTGCTGGCCGCCACCGTGATCTGCGTGGTCGGGGTGGTCGACGACGTGTGGGGCCTGGACGCCTGGACGAAGCTCGCCGGCCAGGCGCTGGCCGGGGTCGTCATGGCCCTGCTCGGGGTGCGGTTGCTGGCCTTGCCCGTCAACGGGCTGACCCTGCTGTCGGGGTGGATGCTCGTCGTGCTGACGGTCGTCGTGGTGCTCGTCACCGCGAACGCGGTGAACTTCGTCGACGGCCTCGACGGGCTCGCCGCCGGCATTGTCGCGATCTCCGGCACGGCGTTCTTCGCCTACTCGTACCAGATCTCCCGCGAGGCGAGCCCGGACGACTACTCCAGCACGGCCACCCTGATCGCCGCGGTGACGGTGGGGGCCGCCGTGGGGTTCCTGCCGCACAACCTCCATCCTGCGCGCATCTTCATGGGCGACTCCGGCGCGCTCACCCTCGGCCTGCTGCTCGCTGCGGCGACGATCAGCGTGACCGGGGACACCGACCCCCGGGTGCTGGAGGAGACCGGGCTGGCACCCGCGTTCGTCCCCCTCCTGCTGCCGGCGGCCGCCCTGGTCGTCCCCGTCCTCGACGTCGTCATGGCGGTGGTCCGGCGCACCCTCGCCGGCCGCTCGCCGTTCAGCCCGGACCGAAAGCACCTGCACCACCGGATGCTGGCGCTCGGGCACTCCCACCGGTGGGCGGTGGCGCTCATGCACGCCTGGGTGGCGCTGCTGTCGTTCGGGGCAGCCGCGACGGCGTTCTGGCCGTGGGGCACCGTGGCGCGGGTGGGCGGCGTGGCCGCGGCCCTGCTCCTGCTGCTGACCGTGGTGCCGAGGGTGGTCGAGGCGGCGCGCCCCGGGCCCGGCCGGTCCGGGGGTCCGGGTCGTCCGTCCGACGAGGCCACCGGGGCCGGTGAGGCGGACGGCACCGGGGACTCCGGGGGCCCGGCGAGGACCGCGACGCTGCCCGGACCCGCGCCCGGCGCCACGCCGACCGCCGGTCCGTCGGACACCCGGGACCCGGTACCCGCCGCCGGCGGGCCGGGGCGACGCGAGGGGACGGGATGACCGAGGTGAGCGACGGGACGAGCAGCGAGGTGCCCAGCGGGATGACCGGTGGTGCCAGCGGCGAGGGCGTCACCGTGGTGGGGCGCACGCTCCGACGCAGTGCCGTCGCCGTCCTGCTGGCCGGCCTCGTGGCCGGCAGCGCGCTGGCGGCCGTGGCGGCCGCCGTCGACGGGCCGGAGGGCCTGGCCGGCGCGGTGATCGGCATCGGCCTCGCGGTCGCCTTCCTCGCGGTGACGTCCCTGGTCGGGGCGCTGACGGCGGGACGCGACCCGCTCGTCATGGCAGCCGCCCTGATGGGCTCGTGGCTGGTCAAGGCGGTGGCGGCGATCGGGGTCCTGGTCGTGGTCCGGGATGCCGGCCTGGGACGGCCACTGTGGGTGGGCATCGGCGTGCTCGTCGGGGTGGTCCTGTCGCTCACGGTCCAGGCGCGCCTGCTGGTCACTGCTCGTGTCCCCTACGTGGACACGTCGTCGCGGCCGGTGCCGTCGGACCGTGACCTCGGTGACAGGTGACCCTCCGTGTGCGGGGGGCCGTCCGGGCATTGGTAGGGTTCCCGCCGAACCGGCCCGCTGCGACACGGCCCTGGGCAGGATCACCCCGCTTCGCCGGACCTCCCGGCCCGACGATCAGGAGTCGACGCTGACCGCGCTCCCCGCGCTGATGCCCGCCCTCACGCCGCTCCCGGCGAGCGCGGGCGGCTTCTCGCCGCCCACGATCGACGAGTTCTTCCCGCCCGGGTTCCTCTTCGCGGGGACACCGTTCGAGATCAACCGGATCATGATGCTCCGGATCCTCGTGGCGGTCATTCTGGTGGTGCTGTTCCTGCTGTACGTCAACCGGGCGAAGCTGGTGCCGACGCGGGGGACCGGCGTCGCCGAGACGGCACTGGACCTGGTGCGGGTGTCGGTGGCCGAGCAGATCCTCGGCGAGAAGGACGGGCGGAAGTTCCTGCCCCTGCTCGCGACGATCTTCTTCGGGGTGTTCGCCATGAACATCCTCGGCGTCATCCCGTTCGCCAACATCGCCGCCACGTCGGTCGTCGGGACGCCGCTGCTCCTGGCGGTCGTGGTGTACGTCGTCTTCCTCAGCGTGGGACTGCGGGCGCAGGGCCCGATCGGGTACTTCCGGAACACCCTCTTCCCGAGTTCCGTGCCCTGGTACATCTATCCGCTGTACACGCCGATCGAGTTCCTCGCGGTGTTCGTGCTGCGGCCGCTCACCCTGACGATCCGGTTGCTCGCCAACATGATCGCCGGCCACTTCCTGCTGGTCCTGTCGTTCAAGGGGACGAACTACCTGTTCTTCGAGTCCGGGGAGACCTGGCTCGTGCCCTTCGGTGCCGTCACCCTCTTCTTCGGCTTCGCCTTCACGCTCTTCGAGATCATCGTCGCGCTGCTGCAGGCGTACATCTTCGCCCTGCTGAGCGCCGTCTACATCCAGTCCTCCCTGCACGCCGACCACTGACAGCGCGCCGACGCCGGCCGCCCCGAGCTCCCGCACCGCCCGTCACCCGAAAGGACAGTCCGTGGACACCGCAACCCTGGCCGCCCTGACCGGCAACATCGCCACCGTGGGCTACGGCCTCGCCGCCATCGGCCCCGGCATCGGCGTCGGCGTGCTCGTCGGCAAGACCGTCGAGGCCCAGGCCCGCCAGCCCGAGATGGCCGGGCGGCTGCAGACCACCATGTTCCTCGGTATCGCGTTCACCGAGGCGCTCGCCCTCATCGGCTTCGCCGCCGGTTTCGTCTTCACGAACTGAGGTGACTCCCATGCCCGTCGACGCCGTCCTCCTCGCGGCCGAGGAGGGCCAGAACCCGCTCCTGCCGGCGATCTACGACATCGTCTGGTCGAGCGTCGTGTTCGTCGTCCTGCTCGTCCTGTTCTGGCGGTACGTGCTGCCCAGGTACCTCTCGGTGCTGGACGAGCGGACCGACCGGATCGAGGGCGGCCTCAAGCGGGCCGACGAGGCGCAGGCCGAGGCGGCCCGCCTCAAGGAGCAGTTCGCGGCCCAGCTCGCTGAGGCCCGGGCCGACGCCGGCCGGGCGCGGGAGGAGGCGCGCGCCGAGGGCGCCGCCATCGTCGCCCAGATGCGGACGGATGCCCAGGTCGAGGCCGCCCGGATCGTCGAGTCGGCGCAGCGGCAGGTGGAGGCCGAGCGGCAGCAGGCCGCCACCCAACTCCGGCAGGAGGTGGGGCGGCTCGCGGCGCAGCTGGCCGAGCGGATCGTCGGCGAGGCGCTGACGGACGATGCCCGCCAGCAGCGGGTGGTCGACCGGTTCCTCGCCGACCTCGACGGCGCCGCCGCCACGTCGGACGGCCCCGCCGACGGCACCGCACGGCGGGCGGGGAGCACGAGGGCGCCGTCGTGATGCGGGGCGCCAGCCGCGACTCCCTGGCCGCCGTCGTCGACCGGCTCGAGGGGCTGCTCGACACCGTCCCGACGGCCGCCGACCGGATCCGCCTCGGCGAGGACCTGTTCGCCGTGGTGACGCTGCTCGACGCCACCCCCGCGCTGCGCCGCGCCCTCACCGACCCGTCCCGGGCCGCGCAGGACAAGGCCGACCTGGCCTCCCGGCTGCTGGCCGGGCGGGTGGGCCGCGACACCCAGGATCTCGTGGCCGGCGCCGTCCGGGAGCGGTGGAGCCGGACCCATGACCTCGCCGAGGCCCTCGAGCGCGGCGGCGTCACCGCGGTCCTCGCGGCCGCCGAGGCCGGCGACCGCGTCGACACCGTCGAGGACGAGCTGTTCCGCTTCCAGCGCACCGTCCTGGGCACCCGCGAGCTCCGCCGGGCGCTCACCGAGCAGCGTGCCCCGGCCGCCGCCAAGGAGCAGCTCGTCGACCGCTTGCTCGAACGGCGCGGCGAGGCCGAGACGGCCGTCCTCGTCCGCCGCCTGGCGTCCCGCCCCCGCGGCCGCACGCCGGAGCAGGCCTTCGACGACGTCCTCGGTGCCGCGGCCGAGCGCCGGCAGCGGCTCATCGCCCATGTCACCGCCGCCGTACCCTTGACCGAGCAGCAGCGCGCGCGGCTGTCGGCCGCCCTGTCGGCGCGGTACGGGCGGGCCATCCGGCTCGCCATCGACACCGACCCCGCGGTGATCGGCGGCGTCCGGGTCCGCATCGGCGACGAGGTGCTGGACGGAACCCTGTCGCGCCGGCTCGCCGCCGCCGCCGAGCGACTGACCCGCTGACCGGCTGACCAGCTGAGCAGCCCCGATGCCCGGAGCCTCCCTCTTCCCGACGGACCCGATGAGGAGCAGCACCCCATGACCGAGCTGACGATCCGCCCGGACGAGATCCGCGACGCCCTGGACGCCTTCGTCCGCTCCTACGAGCCCTCGGCCGCCTCGGCCGAGGAGGTCGGCCGCGTGGTCGACGCCGGCGACGGCATCGCCCACATCGAGGGCCTGCCCGGCGCCATGGCGAACGAGCTCCTGCGCTTCGGCGACTCCCGCGGCACCCTCGGGCTGGCGCAGAACCTCGACGTGCGCGAGATCGGCGCCGTCGTCCTGGGCCCGTACGGCGACATCGAGGAGGGCCTCGAGGTCCGCCGCACCGGTGAGATCCTCAGCGTCCCGGTCGGCGACGGCTTCCTCGGCCGCGTCGTCGACCCGCTCGGCGACCCCGTCGACGGCCTCGGTCCCGTCGAGGCCGAGACCCGCCGCGCCCTGGAGCTCCAGGCGGCGACCGTCATGCAGCGGCAGGAGGTCCGCGAGCCGCTGCAGACCGGGATCAAGGCCGTCGACGCCATGACCCCGATCGGGCGCGGCCAGCGCCAGCTCGTCATCGGCGACCGCCAGACCGGCAAGACCGCCGTCTGCGTCGACACGATCATCAACCAGCGCGACAACTGGGCGAGCGGTGACCCGGCGCGGCAGGTCCGCTGCGTCTACGTCGCGATCGGCCAGAAGGGCTCGACCATCTCCGGCGTCCGCGCGGCGCTGGAGGAGGCCGGCGCGCTGGAGTACACGACCATCGTCGCCGCTCCCGCGTCGGACCCGTCCGGCTTCAAGTACCTCGCGCCCTACACCGGCTCCGCCATCGGGCAGCACTGGATGTACCAGGGCAAGCACGTCCTCATCGTGTTCGACGACCTGACGAAGCAGGCCGAGGCCTACCGTGCCATCTCGTTGCTGCTGCGCCGTCCGCCGGGTCGCGAGGCCTACCCGGGCGACGTGTTCTACCTGCACTCCCGGCTGCTCGAGCGCTGCGCCAAGCTGTCGGACGAGATGGGCGGCGGGTCGATGACCGGCCTGCCCATCATCGAGACCAAGGGCAACGACGTGTCGGCCTTCATCCCGACCAACGTCATCTCGATCACCGACGGGCAGTGCTTCCTCGAGTCGGACCTGTTCAACGCCAATGTCCGGCCGGCCATCAACGTCGGCATCTCGGTCTCCCGGGTGGGCGGTGCGGCCCAGACCAAGGCGATGAAGAAGGTCGCCGGCACGCTGCGCACCGACCTCGCCCAGTTCCGCTCGCTGGAGGCGTTCGCGATGTTCGCCTCCGACCTGGACGCGGCGTCGCGGGCGCAGCTGTCCCGCGGGGCGCGCCTGGTCGAGCTGCTCAAGCAGGGCCAGTACTCCCCGTTCCCGGTCGAGGAGCAGGTCGTCTCGGTCTGGGCCGGGACGACCGGCAAGCTGGACGACGTCGCGGTCGAGGACGTGCGCCGGTTCGAGACCGAGCTCCTCGACCACCTGCGGCGGAACTCGACGGTCCTCACGACGATCGCCGAGACCAAGGCGCTCTCCGACGACGCGGTGGCCGAGCTCGAGCGCGAGGTCGCCTTGTTCAAGGACCGCTTCCTCACCGGCACCGGCAAGCCGATCGGGGCCCATGGCACCGACGAGGAGCCGGGCGAGCTGGACGAGGACGACGTGACGCAGGAGCAGATCGTCCGCCGGAGGGGCTGACGGCCCGGCGACCACGGGCACGACGACCAGACGGCTGACCAGGGACCAGGAAGGACGGCTCGGCAGACATGGCCTCCCAGTTGCGGGTGTACCGCCAGCGCATGCGCTCGGTGCAGGCCACCAAGCAGATCACCCGCGCCATGGAGCTGATCGCCGCCTCGC
>JBHJOJ010000092.1:0-28523 GCA_050329835.1 Kineosporiaceae bacterium
GTCAACCAGGTGCTCCTCGGCGGGGCCACCGTCCCGTGGCTCACCGACCCCTGGCTCGCCAAGCTCAGCGTCCTGGTCGTCAGCCTGTGGCTGGGCTTCCCCTACATGATGCTCATCAGCACGGGGGCGCTGCAGTCCATCCCCGCCGAGCTGCGCGAGGCGGCCCGGGTCGACGGCGCCGGGCCGCTGCGGACGTTCCGCTCCATCACGCTGCCGCTGCTCATGGTGAGCGTCTCGCCGTTGCTGATCGCGAGCTTCGCCTTCAACTTCAACAACTTCGCTCTCATCTTCTTCGTCACCGGCGGCGGGCCGAACATCCCCGAGGCCTCGATCAACGTCGGCGAGACCGACCTGCTCATCAACCTCGTGTACACCCTCGCGTTCGACCAGGGCGGGCAGCAGTGGGGGCTGGCGTGCGCCCTGTCGGTGCTCATCTTCGCAGTGGTCGCGACGATCTCGGCGCTCGGATTCCGTCGCACCCGCGCCCTGGAGGAGATCCTGTGACCGCCGTTTCGAGTCCGTCTCCCGCCGCCCGTCCCGCCCCGCGTCGCCGATCGCCGGGTCGGTGGTTCGCCGACACCGGCTGGCGCCACCTCGTCGGTGTGCTGACGCTGGTGTTCGCGTTGTTCCCCATCGTGTTCGTGGTGAGCGCGTCGCTCAACGCCAACGGCACGCTGACCGCGTCCAACGACCTGTTCGCCGACCTCAGCCTGGTCAACTACCGGGAGCTCTTCACCAGCCCGGTCCACCCCTATCCGCAGTGGTTCCTCAACACCATGGTGGTGGCGGCCGGCACCGCCGTCCTCCAGGTCTTCGTCGCCGCCATGGCCGCCTACGCCTTCAGCCGGTTCCGGTTCGCCGGCCGCCGCCTCGGGCTGCTCGGCCTGCTGCTGGTGCAGATGTTCCCCCAGCTGCTCGCCGCGGTGGCGATCTTCCTGCTGATGTTCGAGATCGGCGCCCTGTTCCCGGGCATCGGGATCGGGACGGTGTGGGGGCTGATCCTGGTGTACATGGGCGGGGCGCTCGGGGTGACGACGTTCCTCGTCAAAGGGTTCTTCGACACCATCCCGCGCGAGCTCGACGAGGCGATGAAGGTGGACGGGGCGGGCCACGCCCGGGTCTTCTTCGGGATGATCCTGCCGCTCGCCGCGCCGGTGCTGGCGGTCGTGCTGCTGCTGAGCTTCATCACGACCATCAACGAGTACCTCGTCGCCAGCATCATCCTCACCGCGCCGGAGTCGCAGACCCTGGCCGTCGGGTTGTACCAGCTCGTGAGCCAGTTCCTCAGCGCGAACTGGGGACTGTTCGCGGCCGGCGCCCTGCTCGGCGCCATCCCGAGCGTCCTGCTCTTCCAGTTCCTCCAGCGCTACATCGTCTCCGGGCTGACGTCGGGGTCCGTGAAGTGAGCGGTGGCCCCGTCGGCACCGCCGGCCCGCTGTGGGCCGAGCCACACCACGACGGGGCCGGGCTCACCGGCCCGGGCGGCCCGGTCGCCCTGGGGCAGCAGGTGGACGTCCGGCTGCGGGTGCCGCACGACGGCACCGGCGCCTCCCCGGTGCGCGCTGTCCACGTCTGCTGGCTGTCCGACGCCGAGCCCCGGTACGCCCGGGCGGAGGTGGAGCGGGTCGACGACCACGACGTGTGGTTCCGGGCGCGTCTCACGGCACGCAACCCGCTGACCCGCTACCGGTGGCTGCTGGACGACGGCCCCGGCGCCGGGTACCGCTGGGTCACCGCGGCCGGGGTCCACCCCCACGACGTCACCGACGCCCACGACCACGTCCTCTCGACCTACCCGGCCGCCCCGGACTGGGCCCTCGACGGCGTCGTCTACCAGGTGTTCCCCGACCGGTTCGCCCGCTCCGGCGACCCCCTGCCGCGCCCGCCCGACTGGGCCGTGCCCGCCGCCTGGGACGACCCCGTCCACCACGGCGGCCCGGACTCGGGCCCCCAGTGGTTCGGCGGCGACCTGCGCGGGGTGGCGGCCCACCTCGACCACGTGGAACGGCTCGGGGTCACCGTCCTCTACCTCACGCCGGTGTTCCCGGCGGGCAGCACCCACCGCTATGACGCCGCGAGCTTCGACCGGGTCGACCCGCTGCTGGGCGGGGACACGGCGCTCGCCGAGCTGGTGCGGGCCGCCCACGCCCGCGGCATCCGGGTGCTGGGCGACCTCACGACGAACCACACCGGCGCCGGCCACGAGTGGTTCCTCGCCGCCCGGCGGGACCCCGACACCGCCGAGGCCGGCTTCTACTACCTCGACGGCGACGGCGACGGCGGCTACGAGGCCTGGTTCGGCGTCCCCAGCCTCCCGAAGCTCGACCACTCCTCACCCGAGCTGGCCCGCCGCCTCGTCGACGGCCCGGACAGCGTCGTCGCCCGGTGGCTGGCCGGTCCCGACGGCTTCGACGGCTGGCGGATCGACGTCGCCAACATGACCGGGCGCCGGGCCGACGAGGACCACAACCACCGGGTGGCGCGAACCGTGCGGCGGACGATGGACGCCGTCAAGCCCGGCTCGTTCCTGGTCGCCGAGCACTTCCATGACGCGTCCCCGGACGTCACGGTCGGGGCGGGCGGCTGGGACTCGGTGATGAACTACGCGGGCTTCCTGCGCCCGGTGTGGGAGTGGCTGGCGGACCCGGACTGCCCCTACGACTTCCTCGGCCTCCCCGTCCGCATCCCCCGCAAGCCCACCGCCGACGTCGTCGCGGCCCTGCGGGCCTTCGCCGCGTCCGTGCCCTGGCAGCAGCAGCTGCAGAACCTCACGATGCTCGGCTCCCACGACACCCCGCGCCCGCTGTCGGTGGTCGGGTCCGTGGACCGCCTGCTCGCGGGGGCGGCGATGTTGGTCGGGTACCCGGGGATCCCCATGGTCTTCGCCGGCGACGAGCTGGGCCTCACCGGGGACGACGGCGAGCACTCCCGCACCCCCATGCCGTGGGGCGACGCCGCGCGCTTCGACGGCGAGGTCCTCGCCGCCTACCGGGAGCTGCTGCGGCTGCGCCGGTCGAGCGAGGCGCTGCCCCGCGGCGGCATGCGGTGGTGCGCGGCGACCGCCGACGCCATGGCGTGGCTGCGGGAGACGCCGGCCGAGCGGGTGCTCGTCGTCGTGGCGCGCGAGGCTGACACCGTGACCCTGCCCGCCTCGCTGGTCGGGCGGCCGGGGGCGGTGCGGTGGGCGTGGGGGGAGCCGCGCCACGCCGTCGCCGGCGGCGAGCTGACCGTGGGCTTCGACCGCCCCGGGGCGCTGTTCGTGTCGTGCGCCGACCGCCGTTGACTCCACGGACCGCCAGGCGTGAGGTCCTCGCGGGTCTCGCCGCCCGGCCCGAGGTCGCTGCCTAGGGTGATGCGGGTGCGTTCCCGGGAGGAGTTGGCTCAGCTGTTGGACGCCCACATCACCGGCCTGCGTGCCGCGACCCCGGCAAGCCCGCTGCTGGATCTCCGGCTCGCCGAGGATGTGCATCGCCGCATGGCGGCGGTACTGGACCGCTGGGACGACCTGACCGACGAGGACCGGGTCGCCGTGACCGAGACGGTGACGTACGTCGTGACCGATGACGACGAGGAGCACGACGTCCGCAGCCCCATCGGGCTGGAGGACGACGCCGAGCGCGTGGCGGACCTCGAGCGCCGCCTCGGCCTCAGACCTCCGACCTGAGGACCGCCGAGAGAAACTCCGACGGCGTCCCGTTCCACGTCACGACGAGCTCGTCGCGGGCCCGTGTGCAGGCGACGTACAGCAGGAACCGCTCCCGTGCGCGGACGTCGTCGCGGTCCTCCGCGGGGACGGCCTTGAGGGCGTTGGGTTCCGGCAGCCGCTTGTCCGTCACGTGCGCCACGACCACGCGGCGGAACTCCTGTCCCTTGGCCCGGTGCATCGTCATGACGAGCACGGGGTCCTCGCCGATGCGCGCGTTCTGGTCGACCAGGCGTGCGAGCACTCCGGCGTCACGCAGGCGACGCGCGAGCTGCTCGGCCTCGGCCCGGCGCCGCGTCAGCACGCCGAACTCGCCGGGTGCGGGCTCCCGCCCGGCCGCCTTCGTCGCGTCCACCCACTCCCGGACCACGGAGACGACGGTCCCGAGCTCCTCCTGGCTCGTTCCGGCGGGCAGCAGGCGCGGCCGCGCCCCCGCGAGCACGCTGCGGTACCCGGTCGTGCTGTCGGTGTCCCCCTCGAGGTCGACGACCTCCTGGCCTCGCAGGATCCCCAGAGCGGTCTGGAGGATCTGGGCGGTCATGCGGTAGTTGAGCGTCAGCCTCCTGGATCGTCCGCGCGTCTCGATGCCGTAGCGGCTGAGCACCAGGCGTTGCCCGTAGAGCCGCTGGTGGGCGTCGGCGCAGATGAAGACGTCGTCAGGTCCGGGTTCGACCAGGCGGCGGACGAGCACCCAGGTCGCCGGCTTGAGGTCCTGCCCCTCATCGACGACGACGTGGTCGTACGCGACGGCGCCGGGTTGCTCCGCCAGTAGCTCGCCTGCCCGGACGGTCAGTTCCTGGAAGGTCGTCCGCCGGTTCGCCGCCATGATCGATCGATACCGCTCGACGACCGCCCACACCCGCCGGCGCGCGTCACGAGTCAGCCGCACCCCTCGTCCCCGACGGGCCACCCGCAGGTACTCGTCCTCGGTACGCACTCCGGCGGCCAGGACGACGTGTTCGTACTCGTCCTTGAAGAACCGGCCCGACAGCGTGGGCTCCACCCCCGCGGCGTCCCGGGCGTCGTCCCAGGTCCGCTCGTCGTCGAGGTCGGCGATGACCGTGAGGTGCTCGTTCGCCAGTTTCGACACGACGCGGCGGGCCTCGGCGTCCAACGTCGACACCCGGACGCGCTGGGCCACCTCGGGCCCGGCGAGGCTGCGGACGTCCTCGGCCAGTTGCTCGGCGAGGGTCCTGGTGAACGTGGACAGCAGGACCGACGTCTCGGGTCCCCGGCTCGCCAGCATCACTGCGCGGTGAACGGCCACGACGGTCTTGCCGGTCCCGGCGCCCCCGGTCAGCCGGTACGAGCCCGTGAACGACGGCCGGTAGGCGACGTTCCGCTGGGTGGGGTGCAGGAACAGCCGCCACTCCGCGAAGTCGCCCTCCAGCTCTCGGCGCAGGGCCGCGTCGTCGGTCATGACGGCGAAGTCGAGCTGTGACGACGGTCGGCGGAGTGCGTCGGCGATCGCCTCGTCGGTGTCGGCGACCGCCGGATCGATCGCCTGGAGGTCGTGCTCGCGGCGCACCTCGTCCATCGGCTTGCCCGTCGCGAGATCGAGCAGGACGCTGCCCTGCCAGGTCGGCAGGTCCGCCGCGATCAGCAGCAGTTCGCCCTCGTCCCGGACGGCGGCGGCCCGATCGGCTGCCTCGGCGTCGATCCCCAGGTCGACGAGTTCGTCCGACGACCACGGGAGGAGCAGCGGACGGTCGTCCGGTACCGGCCTCGGGGTCGGGGGCGGCGCCGCTGGGCCACTCACCTCGGCCGTGCCGCCGTCGGCGGGTCCCGTCACGTCCTCGACACGGATCTCGAGGGCGCCGCTCGCGGGGTTGACCCGCAGCCTCGCCCGGGCGGCGTACTCGTATGCCTCGTCATGCGTCAGCACGTTGGCGAGGTAGACGGTCGTGACGTCGCCGACGATCGACTCGAACATCACGGCCCGGTAGTTGAGGTCGACGCGGGCGGTGCGGACGCGCCGGTCACCGGCGCCTTCCGGCATCTTGTAGTCGAGGCCTGGAGCGTCGGCGTCCGTCGACAGCTTGCTGATCAGGTCCCAGATCCTGCCCTTCAGGGACCCGTCGATCCTCGACAGGTTCTTGCCGAACTGACGATGCACCGTCACGTTGACGCCGGCCATCGGCTCATCCCTCCCCGCTGCTCGCACCGACCAACAACCCGTGCCGCGACAGGAGGTCGTCAGCGTCCGGCCCGGGCGTCGATGCCCAGGCCCAGCCCTTCGCCGTCAGCCACGCCGTCACGTCCTCGTCGTCCTCGTCCCGCAGGGCGATCCCCCGGTCCGGCCACACCAGGCAGAGCGGGACACCGTCGTCCGTCTCGAATCCGGGCTCGGCGGCCGCTGCGCCCGCCGGGGTGAGGCGCCGGACCACGGAGTGCCAGGTCTCGTCGACAGCGGCGAGCAGCTCGACGAGATGGGCCTGGACAGGAGAGTCACCCGCGCCACCGAGGGCGGCCGGCGCAGTGTCGGCGACGGAGACCGACACGGCGACGAGGTCGGACACCGCCTCGCGGGCAAGCTGCAGCAGGTTGCCCAGCCACAGCCAGTCCCGCCATGCCTCGAGCTGGTCGGGGGTGCCCACGGTGGCGTCCCGGTCATCGACGCACAGCACGACCTCGGCGTCGGTCGTCCCGGGGCCGGCACGCAGCACCGCCACGGCCGCGCCGTGGGCACTGCGGCCCACCCGGTACGGCACCACCGGGCCGTCGCCCGCAGCCGACCCCACCGTCGCCGCGTCCCCCACCACGACGTCCTCCACCACGACGCCCGCCGCCCGGGCCACGACCTCCTCTCGCGTCCCCGTGCCCGTCGTCCCGGCGTCCGCCCCGAAGCTGAGTGCCAGGGCCAGCGCGGGAGCCCGCCACGCGTCCGGCTCGGGTCGCTGCAGGAACCGGAGGAGGCCGGTCATCGCATCGCCGGTCAGCGCGGCTGAGGGCACCGACCCGCCGGGGACCCCGCCGCTGAGCCTCACCGCCGCGGCCTCGAACTTGGGGCGATGCGTGGCCGGCACGGCGCTCATCGGCCCGCCCTGCGCCGGCGCGGGCACGACGACCTGGTCCCACGAGGGTTGCCCGCCGGTGAACGCGTCGAGGTCCTCACCCGTCACCGCCCACACGAGGAACCCGTCGTCGCGCAGCCGGGCCCGCTTGCCCGCGTCGTCGCCGATCCGGTTGTTCGCCGGCGACGAGTGGAACGCCGCGCCGTCGAGGAAGACCGCGACCCGGTGCGCGCTCGACGGCGACGCGAGGACGAAGTCCGGCTGCACGTACCCGAGCTGCGCCTGCGGTGTCATCGTCCACACATGGTCGGGTCCGCCACGGTGACCGGGGAGGCGGAACCGCCAGTCGTTCGCGAGACCCGACGACTCGCTCACCCCGATGCGACGACTGTCGAGCCACTGCCGCAAGGCCTGGCGGAACCGCACCTCCAGGGGTGACTCGCCGGAGTCGATCGCGGCGAGGCTGGGGACCACCGTGGGTTCCCAGTGCTCGAGGGTCCTCGTCAGCATGTCCACGGCCAGCAACCGGTCGACCTGGTCGGCCTTGGTCGCAGGGACGTGGGCGAGCAGGCAGCGGTGGCACGCGGCGACCGGCTCCTCGGCGCACGGGCAGTCGGCGAGCCGGTTCCGGGCGGCGGTGAGCAGCCGGTGCACCTGCTGGGGCGAGGCGATCTGGGCCAGGTAGCCGGTGCCCCCGGGAACGGTGTCGTGCAGGACGAGGACGTGCCGCTGGTCGCCACCGCCACTGCCTCCGAGCGGGCTGACGAGCGCGTCGAGGTGGTCGGGATCGCCGCCGAGGATCTCGCGCAGACCCAGCAGCAGGGCGGCGCGGAACGACTCCTGCCGGCGCGGGTCGACGAGGTCGATCCGGGGGATGAGCAGCCGGAGCACCTGGGTGCGCAGCTCATGGGACAGGGCGACGTCCACCCACCCCTCGGGGTCGTACATCCGCCGTTGGCGGCACCACCCGCGGTGGCGGGCGTCCTGTGGTGACTGCAGGCGCCGCCCGGCTCGGTCTCGCTGCGCCGCGGGCACGATGCCGCAGGTCCGGCAGGCACGGAACAGCGGGACCTGCAGGTCCTCGCCGTGCAGGCGGCGGGTGGCGCCGCCGCTGCGCTCGAGGCCGAGGTTGAGCCACCGGACGACGGCACGCCGGGCGAACTCAACACCGAACGGCCGGTCCTTCAGCCGCCACGCACCGGCCACGTCACCCGGGTCGACGTCCACTCCTGTGGCCATGACGAACCGGGTGATCTCGCGATCCTCGCGGTCGTCCCCGGTGACGGCCTGGTCTCGCGCCTCGTACGCCGATGCGCCGCGGAACTCCAGCACCGGCAGCTTCTGGCCGACGTCGGCGGCCCGGCCGTCGCCGCACCGTGGGCACGGCACCGCTCCCTCGTCGCGGCCGGACCACCCGCAGCTGGGGCAGATCCGCCACTCGACGACGGCCTCGTGGCCCGGAGGTCCGACGTCGACGGCGTCGATGTGGATCGCCGAGCCGCGGACGTAGAAGACCGCACCAGGGGCGAGCTCCCGGAGTGCGGCGGAGGAGCCACGGACGTAGGTGTCGTTCGTGTGGTCGGCGGCCCCGGACTCCTCGTCGGTCCACCACAGCGTGACGTCGAGCTTGGTGCCGTCGCCGATGAGGTCGTAATTGGGCAGCAGACCGAGCTTCTCGAGCCCGCCGATCCAGTAGTCGTTGCGGGCCTCTCGCAGGGCTTCGTCGGCCCGGCGGATCTCGCCGCCGACGCGGCGGCGGTCGGCCTTCCCTTCCTCGTCCAGCGCCTCGCCCAGGTCGCCGAGGCGGGCGTACTCCTTCCGGAGTTCATTCAGGCGCTCGCGTCGTTGCTCCTGTTCGGCCCGCCACCGTCCAGCAGCATCGCGCACGGCCGTGGACAGTGCCGACTCGCCCGGTGCCGAGTCACCCGACGCGTCGACCCCGGCCCACGTCCGCAGCGACTCGACGGTGTCGGCGTGCAGCCGACCCCCGAACAGCCCGACGAACCCCGCGACCAGCGCCTCGGCGTTCTCGCGAGCCTCCCGCAGGATCTCGGGCAGCCACCCACCCTCGCCCAGCACGAGCGCCTGCTCGATGGTCCGCGGTGCCGGGCGCCCGGCCCGTGCGGCGCGGTCCAGGACGAAGGCGAGGTACTGCCGCTGGAGGATCTCGGCCGCGTCGAGGTGCGTGGCGGGCGGGGCGACCTCGCCCGCGAGCATGCTCATGGGGTCGGCGAGGCGCTGGAGTTCCAGCGCCCGGCCCGGCAGCACGGAGACGACGAGGGCGTTGCCGGTGCGGCGCCCGGCCCGCCCGACCCGCTGCAGGTAGGACGCGGTCCGCTTGGGCAGCGACGTGAGGGCGACGACCGACAGGTCACCGATGTCGATGCCGAGCTCGAGCGTCGGGGTGCAGGTGAGGACGTTGGGGGCGTCGGCCGAGCGGGGCTGCTTGAAGCCGTCCTCGAGCCGGGCGCGCGCCTCGTCGGTGAGCAGGCTGGTGTGCTCGCGGGCGACGATGCGGCGCACGCTGCCCGCCCGGTACAGCGACCGGTAGTAGTCCTCGGCCTCCGCCCACGCCCGGTACTGCCCGGGGCAGGCGGCGCGCAGGCACGGCGCCCCGTCGAGCGCGTCATGGGCGGTGCCGAGGCCGGGGCGCCGCTCGGCGCACGCGTCGCATCGCAGCATCGCCTGCCCACCGGCGAGGGCGTCGTCGGGGACGGGCAGCAGGCGGATCCGGTCGGGGCGCAGCAGCCACACCGTCGCCCCACCGGTGATGTCCCGAGCCTCGAGGACGTGGTGGCGGGTGAGGACGTCGAGCAGGGCTCGGGAGAGCGCGGGTGTGTCGGGGGGGACGGCGCCGAGGCAGCGTCGTGCCCAACCGGCCCACCAGCCGCGGGTCGATCCGATGATCTCGAACGCCTCGTCGTCGCCGGTGCGGGCACCGGAGCGCGGGTAGCTGGGGGCGGGGCGGCCGCTGGGGAAGGCGGGCATGCCCTCCTCGCGGTTGCGCCCGCCCCAGATGCTCCATCGCCTGCCGCCGCTGCGCAGGTACTCGGTGAAGTATCCGTGGTCGACACCACCGAGGGTGCGGATACGTTCGACCGCACCCACGGCCCACGTCCACAACCGGTCGTCGGGGTCCTCGTGGGCCCCCGCGGGGGGCACGACGTCGACGTCGAAGGCGCCCTGGCGCGGCAGGTCGGACAAGGCCCGGCGCAGGTCGCGCACCACGACGGCCCGCGACGGCCACGTGACGTCCACGGCGACGGTGCCGGTGAGTTCCAGGGTGCGTCCGGTGCGCGACTGCAGCCCGAACTCCAGCACCGCGGACAGCTGCAGGCGGCGGGCCACGACGTCCACCGTCGCCGGGTCGAGTGTGTCGTCCGTGTCGCTGTCGCCCCAGAACCGGGCGAAGCGGCGGTGGTGCTGCAGGTCGGGTGGCAGCAGGGCGTAGCGGTCGCCCGGGGACCGGGCAGCGGCCGCCTCGGCGAGGCGACGACCGACGGTGTCCAGCGGTACGGGCCGGTCGACGGCGGCGGCCATGGCCGAGCGGAGGTTGAGGGCGTAGGCGCGGGCCTCGACGAACGCGGCGCGATGCGCGGCGTCCTGCACGCTGTCGGTGAAGACCAGCGTCTTCTTCGACCGGTCGTCGATGTCGGGCGAGGCGAACAGGTGGCCGAGGGCGACGGAGACCAGGGTGGCGACCCTGGAGCCGAGGAAACGGATGCCCTCGTCCTGCCCGCAGGCGGGGCAGCGATCACGGCGGGCGGCGTCGGCGTCGACGGGCGGCAGGACGGGCACGGCGTCCTCGTCACCCGCGGGGCGCCGGGTGTCGAGGGTGGCCCGGCCGGGCACGAACCACCGCAGGGCGGCGCCGGTGTCACCTCCCACCTCGTCATCGCCCGCGCCGACGCGGGACGCGAGCGTGGCGGCCTCCCCCGGCGCGTGGATGAGGGCGACGAGGCGCGAGCGGTCGGTCACGGGGTCGCGCCACACCCGCTTCGGCTCGAGCTCCAGCGTCGACCCGGCGGTCCTGCGGACGGCGCCCCACCCGGACCGGCCGCAGTGCCGGCAGTACACGGCTGGCAGCAGGATGTCGCCGGCGCCCGGTGGTTCGTCGCCCCACTGCAGGTGCGGTTCGGCCGAGACCCGACGCAGCAGCCGGCTGACCTCGCGCACCCACAGCTGCACATCCAGCTGCACCAGGGGCTGCGGACTCTCGCGAGTCCCGGCGCGGGCTCGGGCCACCAGGCCCAGGTACCCGCTGAGCAGGTTTCGGGCCCGGTCGCGGGCGCTCTCGCCACGCAGGTTCCACGACGGCAGGACGCGGTCGAGCAGATCGTCGAGAGGTACCGGGTCGGCCGCGTGCTGGACGATCCGATGGGTCAGGGGGTGGGCACGCAGGGCATCGCCGAGCGCGAACTCGCTGGCGCCGACGGCCTCGACGACGGTCGGGGTGAGGAACACCTCGGCGGCCAGGCGGACGAGGTCGTCATGGGTCGTGGTTCCGGTGGCGGTCACCTCGTCGTAGGACCTCCGGGCGTCCGAGAACACCGGGATCCCGGCCTCCGCGCCGCCGGCCTGCGCGGGCACCGGGTGCAGCCACTCGTCGGCTCGCAGCCGGTCCTCCCCGACCACCGCATCGGAGGGGAAGGAGCAGCCGAACACCTCGGCCGCGAAGTCGAGCAGCGCCTCGGTGGCACCGGGTCCGGCGCCCAGCGTCGCCGAGGTCCCGACCGGGGTGACCCGGCCCAACGGCCGCCCAGGCTCTGCGATGTCGAGGGTCGCCCAGAGCCGGCGCAGCAGCATGGCGACATCGGTGCCCTGGGCCCCGTCGTAGGTGTGGAACTCGTCGAGGACCAGGTAGCGCAACGTCTCGCCAGCCGATGCCCACAGCTGCCGGTCCTCGGGCCGCAGCAGCAGATAATCGAGCATCTTGTAGTTGGTGAGGAGGATGTCGGGCGGGTCGTGGCGCAGGGTGGCGCGGTCGTCGACGAGGTGGTCGGCGCCCATGGCGGTGTGGGTGCCGTTGTGCCCGACGTACAGCCCGGCGCGGATGCCGGCCAGGGCCGGGTCGGTGTGGACGTACTGGGCGATCCGCCGGGCCTGGTCGTTGGCCAGGGCGTTCATCGGGTAGAGCAGCAGCGCCTTGACGCCGCGCCGGCCGGCCGCGCGTTCCCGCCGGCAGTGGTCGAGGACGGGGACCAGGAAGGACTCGGTCTTGCCCGACCCGGTGCCGGTGGTGACGATCGTCGGCCGCGGGTCCCCGGTCAGCGAGCCGAGCCGGGCGAACGCCTGCGCCTGGTGGTGGTAAGGCGCGAAGCCCGCCGGGGCCCACGCGACGTGCTCGCGCCACGCGTCGTCGCCGGGCCGGAACGGCATCCGGACCCGCAGGAACGGCCCGCGGAAGATGCCGGCCGCCGGGTCCAGCAGGAACGTCCGCAGCGCCTGCCGGACGTCGTCGTCCGTCAGCGCGAACGTCGTCCCGAGGAAGTCCGTCAGCGTCCGGCGGACGTCCTGGGCGACCAGCGGCGGCAGCATCGCTCCTCCTCTCCACGGCGTCGGTGACGTTCCGGTCGGTGACGGTACGTGCGGGGTCGGACACAGGATGCGCGATCCTCGACGACCGGCCGACTTACGTCGAGACTTGCGCAGGGCACGAGGTGACTCGCCGAGTTTCGGCACAACGTCGCCGTACCGGCGCGGTGGACCGTGCGGCTCGGTGGACCGTGCGGCTCGGTGCAGCGGCCTCGTCCCGCTCCAGCTCAGAGCAGCAGCAGGGCGAGCAGGGGAGCGGGCACGGCCCAGACGGGGCGACTCGCGACTGCACAGAAGGGGTGGGGTCCAGGGGGTGGCGACTGCACAGAAGGGGTGGGGTCTGGGGGTGGCGACTGCACAGGGCGCTCGGCGGCACTGTCGGGAGCGCCGTGACGTCTACCGGGCCTCGGCCGGATTCTGCGCGACGCGGGCGAAGGCATCGTGCGCCCGGGTCATGTCGGCCTCGCGGTCCATGGCGCGGAAGGGGAGCTCGAACCGGCCGAGGGCGGGCGGGCGACCGGCGCGGCCAGAGTCATCCCAGCGCTGGTACGCACGAAGGACGTCGAGGTCGACCTTGCGGCCGTGGCGGTCGTAGCGGTCGCGACGCTCGTACTTGCGGAGGACACCGAACTGGGTGCGGTAGATCGCGCACAGCTCGTCGGCGGTGATCCCGAGCATGACGGCGACGATGGCGTCGATCTCGACGAGGGCCTGGCGGCGCTCCCAGTCACGGCGCAGGGGAGTGGCCATGGTCCAGTCGCGGCTGACTGCGTTGAGGGGGGCGGGGGCCCAGATGGCCGGGTCGTTGGGAGGGGCGAAGGTCCACGAGTCTTCGGCCCAGGTATCGCCGTGGGCGTCGTACACCTCTTGCCACAGGGGTTCGTAGTCGGCGGTCAGGCAATTGAGGCGGAGAGCACGGAGGGTTAGTGCGGGGGTGAGCGGGTCATCTGGCAAGTGAGGGAGGCGGGTGACCACGCTGCGATTGATTTCGCTGAAGCCTGCCACCTTGACGAAGAAGTCGGCGGGGAGAGAGGCCCAGAGGCTGGCAGCGACCGCGAGGTCGACGGGGTCCATTCGGGAGCTGAGCACCCCGTGGATGTGCGCAGCGCCGGGTGGGATAAGGGCGGCGTGGAGGGTTCGCTCCGTCGACGAGTCGGCCATGCGGCGCCAGGCGAGGCGGAAGAAGCCGTTGGTGGGCTCGCCGTCCCAGCGGGAGTAGCCGGCGAGGTAGGAGTCCATCGGCTTTGCGGGCTGGTACGAGGTGCGAGGGATGGCCCGCTCGGGTAGTTGCTCGAGGCCCCAGGTTTCCAGATCATCTTTGTTTCTAAAAGTCGGACGCGGTTGCTTGGCGAACGGCGTCGCCACCGTGAAGTGCGGGCCCTGGAGGATGACGTTATTCCAAGCAGCAGGCACTCGAGCTTCGGCCTTGAAGTACCCGCGGTCGCGGTCCGCCTTCTCATGCCAGCCGGGGGTCCAATCAACGTTGCCGAGGCGCGGGGCGGTCGCGAGCTTGGCGAGGACCCGTTGACTAGCCGTGTTGATGGGGCGCAACGCTCGGGCGCGACGAGGTGGTGTGCCCGATTCGTCGATAAGTGACGCCCACGCAACTAAAACTGGGTCGGTGACCCGCACCAACCGACGAGCATGTGGCCTCACGTCCCACCGACCGTCGTCGTCTTTAATGCCGGGCTCAGGTCCGCTTCCATCGTGCAGGATCGACCGGTCGATCGTGGAAGGTTCGTAGATCGAGGCCGCATTGAGGAATCGGGGGTCGCGATCGCTCCCGTACACCGAGATGCCGTACTCCGTCGTGTGGTGGACCTCGAACAACCGCAACTCATTACGGAACTGGAAGTGTCTACGAAGGTGTTCATAAGCTGCTTGTCGAAGAGCCCCCGCGCGCGCTTCTGTGAAGTGGGAATCAGGATGGATCAATCCGACGATTCCGGTCGGGGCCATTGATCGCCAGGTCCGGTCCATGAAGCAGCGGTAGAGATCTGGTTGCAGGCCGGAGAGCATTGGGCGGTCGATGCTCGAGCTGAGGTGTTCTGCGAGCGCGGCCATCGACGCTCGCTCATTCAGATACATCCACTCGTGCAGGACCGTCCGCAGGACCTCGTCTCGGCGGTTTCGGTACGCCGCTACGGTCGGCTTGAATGCGAGCGCAAACCACGGGTCCACCTCGGCGAGGACCAGGTCGTCCTCCCAGTCCGGGCGCACCCAGGGCGGGTTGCCGACCTGTAGATCGAAGCCGCCGGCATCGAACACCGGGGCGAAGTCGAGTTCCCAGTGGAAGAAGCCCTCGCGCTCGGCGATCGTCCGGCACTCGGCGAGCCACGGGTGCTCGGACGCCACCTCGTCGACCAGCGGGACACCGGCCAGGGCCAGGTCGGCGGCCTCCTCATCGCCCAGGCTCTCCCAGGTGAGTTCGCTGCCGTAGGCCGCTTCCTGTCCCTCGATGACTCGCCACTTCCCGGACAGCCGGGGCGCCTGGTGATCGATTCCGAGCACACCCTCCAGTGCGCGCACCCACTGGTCCCACGACGGCGGCGTGCCGCGGTGGACCGGCCAGAACCACATCGCGCACCAGGCGTCCATCGCCAGCCGCAGCCGCTGGTAGGCGCCGTTGGCGTCAGCCAGCGACGCCTCGATCTGCTCCCGCGACACCGCCCCGCGACTCGCCGGAAGGTCCTCGGCTCCCCAGACGTCGATGTCGCGGCGGCTCTCGGCTTCGGCCAGCTCCAGGCGCACCCGCGCCAGCGCCCACAGCACCTCCACCCGGCGCGCGAGCGCCTGCAGCCGCTTCGCGTGCTCCTTCGACGGGGCCCTGCGGATGCCCTTGCGCCACTCCTTCAGTGCGGCGGTCCGGTCGGGTTCGAGCTCGCGGGCCTCCTTGGTGTCCGCGATCGCGCCCCACCCGGCCGACGGCAGCAAGAAGTGGTGGACGTACCCGGCCGGCCAGTCGTCGCCGAGTGCGACGTCGGTGGGGACCTCCTTCCACCACGTCGCCTTCGCGAAGTCCGCGGGCTTGTACCCGGCCCGTCGCGCCCCGATGAGGCTGTTGCCACGGCGCAGCCGCAGGCCGAACCACGGCGCCTGCAGGCCCGGGTGCATCGACGCCAGCCACAACGTGATCTCGGCCAGCTCGACGGCGGTGGCATTGAGGTCGACGCCGTAGCAGTTGTGCAGGGCCAGGTAGGCCTTCACCTTCTGCAGCTCGCCGGGGTAGGCGTCCGGGTCGATCTGCTCGCCGCGCTCGGCCTGGGCGCGTTCGAGGTATGTAGCCGCGATCTGGTCGATCGCCTCGACGAGGAACGCGCCGGAGCCGAGCGCCGGCTCGCAGATCCGCCAGCGCAGGATCTCGGCCGCGGTGGTGCGGCGGCGCTCGCTGTCGGGCTGCTCGGGGTCGACGGGCTGGTCCAGCAGTTCGGCGAGGGAGTGCCGGACGACGCACGCGGTGAGGACCTGGGGCGTGTAGTACGACGCCGACCGTTGCCGGTCCCGTCCGGACAGGCGCAGGACGAAGTCGCCGGGGCGGTGGCGGACGCGCCGCCCCTCGCCGGTGTCGGGATCCGTGCGGTGGACGATGACGTCGTCGGGCAGACCGGCGGTCGCCCAGTCCGACTCGGACATCAGCCACGAGCCCTTGTCCGGGTCGCCGTCCTTGGCCACCTCGATGAGGTGGGCGTCGGCGATGCGCCCCTGGTACGACATCAGGCCCTCGTAGACGGCGCCGAGCTGGTTGATGCCGAGCTGGGCGTACGAGACGAAGCCGCGGTCACGGCCGCGCTTCCTGCGGCTGAGCAGCAGCCGGTCGAGGACGCGCTGCACGGCCTCGTTGCCGAGCCGCACCTCGTCGATCAGCGGGGTGGCGGTGGGGGCGAACAGGTCGGCCCGCAACGACTCGAACGTGAGGCCGTCCTCGCCGCCGTCGTGGCCGCGGTCGACGAGGTCGACCAGGCGCTGGATCGACTCGTACAGGTGCACGCGGTGGCGGGCCCGGTCGGTCGTGAGGTCGACCTGCACCAGTTCGCGCAGCCGGTCCAGCCCGTACCCGGCGGCGTACTCGGGGGCCTTGACGGGCAGGATGCCGAGCTCCGGCCGGGCCTCGGCGTACAGCAGGAACAGGACCCGGTAGAGGTAGCGCAGCGACTCGCGGGTGAGGCGGCGGGCGAGATCGGCGCGCTCCTCTGGGTTGTCGCCGTCGGTGAGGCCGGCACGGCGGCGACGGTCGAGGACCTCCTGGGCGACGACCTCGATCGACTCGCGCACCCCGTCGCGCAGGTCCTTGCTGACGCCGACAGCGTGGGTGACCGACTGCTCCAGCAGCCCGGTGAAGGGGACCGAGGCGTCCTCGCCGGGCAACAGCATGTCGGCGCCGACGAGGGCGGCGATGGTCTCGAGCTCGCCGGCGGCGCGGGTGTCGCGGCGCTCGCACGCCGTCGCGAGGTCGATCGCGAGCCAGCGGCCCTCGGGCCAGCGGGTGCGCTCGGCGAGCAGCAACCAGGCGCCGGACTGGACGAGGACGACAGCGGGCGGTTCAGGGTGCTCGGCCAGGAAGATCGCCGACAGCGCCTTGGCGGTGGCGTGCTCGACCGGGGCGCCGTCGGGGGTGGTGAGGGGGTCGAGCAGGCGCCCGCCGGACTCGGAGTCGAGGACGTCCTCGAGCGTGGCGGAGTCGTGCGCCTCCAGAACCATGAGGGCGGGGCCGCTGGGGGTGCGGTGGACGACGCAGGGCAGGTGGAGCTCCGCGCCGGCGCGATCGAACTCGTGCGTGGTGGCCGGGGAGTCGAGGCCGAGCGCTGCGCGGGTGCGGGCGTACAGATCACGCAAGGCCGCGGGGCGGGCGTCGTCGTCGAGGTCGCGGGCGCGGGTCAGCGCGGTGGGGAAGGTCGCGGCCAGCTCGGTGAGGCCGGTGCGAGGGGTCCGCTTGTCGTGGTCCTCCCGCTCCTTCCAGTCCCGGCGGACCTCGGTGAGGCGGCGGGGGAACTCCTCGGCCAGGTAGTGCTCGCTGAGCAGCTCCTGGCCGACGACGACGGTGTCGAAGCGGCTGATGGTGCTCCCCTCCCGTGGCGCGGTGTGGGCAGAGGCTACGGCGGGGAGCAGCCGGTGACCGGCGATCGGGGAGGCTCGTCGCCTCGACGACGCGGGCCCGAAGTCCGTGGAGGGAGGGTTGGCATGCGCGCACGCTGATCAGTCGTGACGGCCTGCTGCCTCCGTCGAGAGGCAACCTCGTCCTCCACGAGCCCATCGGCCGCTCGCCGGGTCCCAGACGCCGGTGGCGCTGCCGTCGAGCACCGGGTCGAGGAAGTGCCGGACGACGTCGAGCGCGTCATCAAGGGTCGCCGGGACATCGACAGCCGAGCGACGGGCTTCCGCGGCGTACCCGGGCGTCCAGAGCGACCGGTCCGGGACGTCGAACGAAGCGGGGAGCATGACGGACCGCCGGTCGGCCTCGGAGGTGAGCGCTGCGCGTTGCTGGTCGGCATCGACGGCTGCTCCACGAGTGATCGTCACCAGGTCGATGAGGTCCTTGAAGCGGGTCGAGGCGAGCTGCCGGTTTCCGTATCGCTGGAAGGTCGCCACGACCTTGTCCGCGACATGGTCCACCAGCGGGTACGCGCGGTATCCGTTCTCCTGCGACAGGTCAGGCATCACCAGCCGTGCCAGCGGGGGCACCGGGTCCGGGTCCGCGGTCATGCGCACACCGTCGGCGACCACGTCCACGTGGAACTGCGTCCACAGCGTCGCGCCCACGAACGCTGTTGCGGGCAGCCGGATCCCGCCCTCCATCGGCCGCGCGGGGCCGATCTCGAACCGGAACCAGTCCCCGACATCCCGCACTGCCGCCACGCGCACATCCGCCTCCACGGACCGGCTCACCGCCATCCGGTACAGGTCGATGTCGATCGTCGCTCGCGCGCCGAGGTCTCGCGCCATCAACGCCGTCGCTCCCTTGATGACCCACCCGTCGTCGACCAGGTACAACCGTTGCAGCAGCCGGTCGTACGCGACCTGCCGCTGCAACTGCGGCAGGGTCCACCGCCCCTCGGCGGCCATTGTCCGAAGCCGGTCGGTCAACGCTCGCCGGAACGCCCCCGGGCTGCCGTAGTGACGACCCACCGGCTCACTCACGCGGCACCTCCAGCACCGGCGAGGTCCAGCAGCCAGCCGAGCAACGCGGCACCGTCGCCGCGGGCCTGCCCGTAGCGCGCAGCGAGCGGCGCGAGCGTCACCTCGAAGGCCTCGCGCGTCTCCCGCCCAGTCTGCAGGGCGTCCGCGACCACCTGACCGACCGACTCCGGGTCCACCCGCTCCGCGAGCAGGTCCGCGGCGATCCGCGCCGGACGCGTCACCGGCAGCCCCGTCACGACCATCCGCTCGTCGTCCTCGAGCCGGCGCACGTGCAGCCGGACGTCGGGCCGGCGGGTCTGACGGCGCCCGGCCACGGTGAACTCGTGCACGTCCGCCGGCAGATGCCCCAGCCCGAACAGCGCCGCCGCCGAACGATGCGACACCACCGCGCCGTCCCCGGCGCTCACATGCCCGGTGATCGCACCCGCCGCGCCGGCGCGCTGCCACGCCGGGACCTCCGGAGCCAGCTGCAGCCAAGCGGCACGTAGCTCGACGTGATCGGGCGCCGGCGCGCCCACCAGCCGGTACACGCCGTGAGCCACCCGCTCCAGCACCCCACCCGGAGTCGTCGCCCGTGCCAGCGTCGCCCGCGGCACCCCCGCCGCCTGAGCCTGCCGACGCGTCACCAGACCCCATTGATCCTCCGCGACGCTCGCTACGCGAGAGGCCACGGTCGCCGAGTTCATACTGCAAAATATATCAATCGTGAGTAGTCATGAAGTGAATCGTGGGACTTGCGGCAGCACCGCCACCAGGGGCCGGATCAGCGGATCCCGCCGCGCGATCAACGAGTCGGCGAGTTCCTCAGCCCGGCTGCCGTGCTGCTCGACCCGATCGCGCAGCTTCCGGCCGGCCAGTCCGGGCAGCGCCTCGGCCCGCTCCGTCGCCTCCCGCCGCCAGCCACGGATGCGCCGAGCGTGGTCGCGCACGGTGACCGCCAGCTCCTGGATCCGCTCCTCGGCAAGGACGGTGAGTTCCTGCCGCATCCGTTCGACCGCCGCGCGCACCACCCACGCGTGGGCGTCGAGGTCCACGTCTGCCCCGCCGGCGTTGATCGACCCGGGCCCGATCCCGGCGTCGCGCAGGACGCCGAGGCCGTCCTCGTGGGCGACGAGCAGCTTCGGTGACACGGCCTCGACGGCGCGAACGGCGTGCGCGAGCACCTGTCCCCGCTCGTTGTGAAGCACGCCCTGCACCAGCACCGTCGGGTGGTCGACGTCCCCGACGACCGCGGGGACCTCACCCCGGTCGAAGCGGGCCAGCGCCCGGTCCGTCATCCACTCGAGCACCGGATGCAGCGGCGACAGGTAGTGCGCCTCAGGCTACTGCGTCCGCGACCCGCGCCGGCCCGCCTCCCGCAACGACTCGGCTCCCACCTCGGGGTGTGTCGCGAGAACCAGCCGGTCTCGGACCTTCCGCTCGGCGACGTACTCATGGGGGAGGAAGGCGAGCCGGCGTCGCAGGTCCGGTGGCGGGGTCAGCTGGACGAGCCGCTCGTCCCGCAGGTCCCGCCACCCGATCTCGCGGTGCGGGTCCTCGAACACCTCGGCGACCGCCTCGCGCAGGTAGTCGAGGTCCGACGGGAACAGCCCCAGCGGGTCGACGACCGGTGGCGGCGGCGGGGCCTGCTCGCCGACGGCGACGAACAGCTCGTCGAACTCCCAGTCGTCGGCGGCACCCGCCGCGGTGACCGGGCGCGGGTCCGGGACGACGGTGTCGATGTCCCGGTCCTCCGCGAGGGCCCGGGCCACGGCCTCCTCCTCGGCCTTCGGGTCGTGCAGGCGCATGAGGCCGGCCGCGTCGCCCAGGGCCTTGTGGGCGACGTGCTCCTTGACGAGCAGCCGCGTGAGGACCCGGACGTCCGCGCTGAACGACCGGTTCGTCGTCCGGATCACCATGGCGGTGATCCGCGGCGGGCGGTCCTGGCCGTACCGGTCGATGCGCCCGTTGCGCTGTTCGATCCGGATGAGGCTCCAGGGCAGGTCGACGTGCACCAGGTGGTGGCACTGGCGGTGGAGGTTGACTCCCTCGCCGACGAGGATCATGCCGATCTCGAGTGTCTTGCCCAGGCCCACGGCGTCGGCGACGAGGATCCGCGGGCGAAGGTTGTCGAGGCTGAGCGCCTGCGCGACCGCCCGTCGCTGGTAGGCGAGCGGGTCGAGGAGCATCCGATGGGCGACGCTCAGGCCCTCCTGGTGCAGGGGGACCGGGGTCTTGCGCAGCATCGCCTCCAGCCAGAGGCGGGTGCGCCGGTAGGCGGGGGAGTCGTCCGGCACCAGGCGTGCAGCGGCGGGGTCGATCGCCTCGACGTGGTCGAGGGAGGTGACGAAGGTCGCCGTGGTGTCGCGGACGAGGTCGGAGGTGCCACGACAGGTGAGGCGCCAGCCGTCGGACGTGCGCGCGACGGACTCGACCAGCCACTCCTCGTCACGGACGACGACCCGGGAGCCGGGGACGGGTGGTGGCCCCTGCCGGACCGCAGCGACCGGTTCCTGGATCGCCGCCGGCACCGCCACCCGCGCGAGGGTAACGACGCGGGAAGCGACGCGGAGTCGTTCCGGCAGGGTGGGCGACGCTCCCGCCGGCTGTGGCCTCGCCCACTTCTGCCGGGTCGCTCCGTCGGTCCCTCCCGTCAGCCGATGACCGCGGCGTGGTGCGGCAGCAGCCCCCGCACCGTGCGGGTGAGGTCCGGGCCGGAGAACGGCTTCGTGAGGATCGCGTCGCAGCCGACCTGGTGAGCCCACTCCCGGTACAGCGGCTGGTGGCGGCGGGTGACGACGAGGATCCGGGTGTGCCGCAGGGTGCGCTCGTCCCGGACGGCCCGGCACAGGTCGAGGCCGGTCCGGCCGGGCAGGGACCACTCGACCACCACGAGGTCCGGGCGGGTCGTGAGGATCTCGTCCCACGCGGACGGGCCGTCGGCGGCCGGGAAGACGGTGAACCCGGCTCGCTCGAGGCGGAACTGCGCCAGGTCGCGCGCGTCGGCGTCGTCGTCGGCCAGCACGACCCAGGGGGTGTCGCGCCGCGGGCCGTCGTGGCCGTCGGCGCCGTCGCCGCCCGCGGGGTCGGCGTCGGCGCCGAGGTCCTCGTACTCGAGCAGGTCCGCCACCGTGGAGTCCGTCAGGGCGAAGGACGTCATGGTCCCGGTTGTCGGCCGTGGTGACGGTGGGCTGAGAGGGCGGGGCGCCGCGTCGTCGTGGTCCGCCCGGGGTTCACCCGATGGCCGCAGGACGGAACGGACGATTGCCGCGACGGCCCGCCCGATCCGGGGACCGGGTGGGCCGTCACATGCGCACCGGCCCGGCAGCCGCCTGTCGGCGGAAGGCCGCTCGTAGCGGCGAAGGGTGAGCCCCGGGGCATGAACCGGGCCGACAGGGGATCCAACGGTGCCCCCCGACGCCGTGTTCCCGGACCGCCGCGGCGAGTTCCGGTCGATCGCCCGCCGGGTGGAACCGCCCGGCCCCGGCGGTCGTCGGAGTGGTGCCGAGGACGAGGGAGGCGACGATGGGCCGGACGACGGTGACGGTGGTCGGGGTGGTGGCGGTGACGGCGATGGGCATGGCGGGCTGCGCCGGGACGGGGGAGGACGGCCCGGCCGTGCAGGCTGACGGGGGGACGGCGAGCGGCTCGGCCGGGGCCCGCTCGGACACGCTCGTCGGGGCCGGCTACGACGGACGGTTCGAGGTGACGGCGACCGTGCTCGATGACGGGGCCGCGGGTCCGCAGCTCTGTGCGGGAGGCGTCCAGGAGTCGTACCCGCCGCAGTGCGCAGGCCCGCCGGTGGCGGGCTGGGACTGGGACGCGGTCGACCACGAGGCCGCGTCCGGCGTGCGCTGGGGCAGCTACCGGCTCGTCGGTACCTGGGACGGCGAGACGTTCACGGTGACCGAGCAGGCCACGCCACCCGCGCCGTCCGAGCCGGGGGTCGACGGGTCGGACGGGTTCACGGTGCCGTGCCAGCCGCCGCCGGGCGGGTTCCCGGTGGCCGATCCCGCCCGGACCGGGGAGGCGGACTTCTCGGCCGCCGCAGCTGCGCTGGAGCAGCGCCCGGACGTCGGCTCCGTGGCCGTCGACCAATCGGGAGCCGCCTCGGGCGCGACCGCCGAGCCGACCGGCCTCGAGGACGTCCTGCCGCCCGAGGAGTGGGTCCTCGTCGTCACGACCACTGGCGACGTCGCGGAGGTCGAGGCGGCCGCCCGGGAGCTGTGGGGCGGGCCGCTGTGCGTGGCCCCGGCCGCCCGCACGGGTGAGGAACTGCGAGCGGTCCAGGAGGCGATCACCGGTGGTGGGTCGGGGGACGGGCTGGTCGAGGAGTTCCTCTCCGTCGGCGTGGATGCCCAGGCCGAACAGGTGGTCGTCACGGTGCTGCTGGCGACGCAGGACCTGCAGGACCGCCTCGACGCCGAGTTCGGCGAGGGCGTGGTCCGCCTCGAGGGGGCGCTGCGGCCGATCGACTGACCGATACTCGTCACCCGCAGATCGCGAGGGCATGATCGCTGTTTCGGCCAAGTTCCGCGCACTGGCAACGTCACCACATGCGCGGAACTTGGCCGAGATAGCGATCATGAACGGGTCAGCTGAGCTCCGAGGGTGCACCTTGACGGCGTGACCGCGAACGTCGAAGCGGCAGGACACCATCGCCGCGGCAGCCCACGGAGTCCAACGAATCGCAGGTCCCATGCAATGGATGCCATGTCCATGGGTCATGTGATGCGGGTGTCGGGCAACGGCCAGGTCTCGTTGCCTATGCCCTGCTCGCGTACCTGGCCGACGAGCCGGGGGCCGGAGAGGATGTCCGCGCGCTCGTCGAAGACCCCGTCCGGACACCCGGGATCAGCGTGGTGAACGCCGCCGAGGTCGTCGACCGATTGTCCGGACAGGCCGGAGTGCCCGCGGACGAGGCGGTCGCCGACGTCGTCCAGACCGGCTGCTGTCTCGTCGACGTGGACGACGGGATCGCGCTCCTGGCCGGAGCCCTGAGATCCCGTCACTACCGGCGCCGGGACCGGCCGGTCGGCCTGGCGGACTGCGTCGCGGCCGCCACCGCGCTGCGCAGTCCGCTCGTCACGGCACTCGCCACCTCGGACCGGCACCTGCTCGACGTCGTGTTCGAGGAGGGCGGCCAGGTCCATCCGCTCCCGGCGTCGGACGGCTCGCGCCACGTGCCCGGCGGCGACGGCTCGGGGTGACACCCTGACGGCGTGACCGCGTCGGCCTCCCTGGACCTGTTCCTGCCGACGCTCCTCCCCGGACCCGGCGCGGACGGCGCCGAGCCGGACCCCGACGAGATCCTCGACGCCTTCGTGCACTGGACGTCGGGACAGGGCCTCACGCTCTACCCGCACCAGGAGGAGGCGCTGCTCGAGGTCCTCGCCGGCTCCCACGTCGTGGTGTCCACCCCGACCGGGTCCGGCAAGTCCCTGATCGCCACCGGCGCCCACGCCGCCGCCCTGGCCCGCGGGCAGCGGACCTTCTACACCGCCCCGATCAAGGCGCTGGTCAGCGAGAAGTTCTTCGCGCTGTGCGACGTCTTCGGCGCCGACAAGGTCGGGATGATGACCGGCGACGCCGCCATCAACTCCGACGCCCCGATCGTCTGCGCGACCGCCGAGATCCTCGCCAACCTCGCGCTGCGGCGCGGGCCGGACCTCGATGTCGACGTGGTGGTGATGGACGAGTTCCACTACTACGGGGACCGGGACCGCGGGTGGGCGTGGCAGGTGCCGCTGCTGGAACTGACCCGGGCGCAGTTCGTGCTCATGTCGGCGACGCTCGGGGACGTCTCCGGGATCTCGGACAGGCTGCACGCCCGGACCGGCCGTCCGGTCGCGGCGGTGACCGGTGCCCACCGCCCGGTGCCGCTGGGCTTCGAGTGGGTGCTCACGCCGTTGCCGGAGACGCTCGAGCTGCTGCTGCGCGCCGGGCGGGCCCCGGTGTACGTCGTCCACTTCACCCAGGCCGCGGCGCTCGAGCACGCGCGGTCCCTGCTGTCGTCGCCCGTGGTGTCCAGGGACGACGTCGCCGCCATCAAGGCGGAGACGGGATCGGTGCGGTTCGCCGCCGGGTTCGGCCACGGCCTGCGCCAGCTGCTGCACCACGGCGTCGGGGTGCACCACGCCGGGATGCTGCCCCGCTACCGCCGGCTCGTGGAGCGCCTGACCCAGCGTGGCCTGCTCAAGGTCGTGTGCGGGACGGACACCCTGGGCGTCGGCATCAACGTGCCGATCCGCACGGTCCTGCTCACCGCGCTGGCGAAGTACGACGGCCGCCGGACCCGGCTGCTGTCGGCGCGGGAGTTCCACCAGATCGCCGGGCGGGCCGGGCGGGCCGGCTACGACGCCGAGGGCTTCGTCGCCGTCCAGGCGCCGGAGCACGTCATCGAGAACCACCGCGCCCTGGCCAGGGTCAAGGACGACGAGCGGAAGCGGAGGAGGCTCGTCAAGAAGAAGCCGCCCGAGGGGCAGGTCTCGTGGACCGAGCAGACCTTCACCCGCCTCGTCGGCGCCGAGCCGGAGCCGCTGCGGTCGAGCTTCCGGGTCAGCCACGCGCTGCTGCTCAACGTCATCGGCCGCTACCCGGACGGCGCGGGCGGCGACGCCTTCGCCGAGGTCCGGCGGCTCATCGAGGACAGCGACGAGACCCGCGTCCGCCAGCTGCAGCACATGAAGCGGGCGCTGGCGATGACGCGGGCGCTGCTCGACGCCGGGGTCGTCGAGCGGGTCGACACCCCTGACGGCCGCCGGCTGCGGCCGACGGTCGACCTGCCGCCGGACTTCGCGCTCAACCAGCCGCTGTCGCCGTTCGCCCTGGCGGCGTTGGAGCTGCTGGACCGAGAGTCCGACGACTACGCGGTCGACGTCGTCTCGGTCATCGAGGCAACGCTGGACGACCCGCGGCAGGTGCTGTTCGCCCAGCAGCACCAGGCCCGCGGCGAGGCGATCGGGGCCATGAAGGCCGACGGCATCGAGTACGACGAGCGGATGGAGCTGCTCGAGGAGGTCACGTGGCCGCGGCCGCTGGCGGACCTGCTGGAGCAGGCCTTCGACGCCTACCGGAGCAGCCACCCGTGGGTCGCGGAGTACGAGCTGTCGCCGAAGTCGGTGGTCCGCGACATGTGGGAGCGCGGGGCGACGTTCGCCCAGTACGTCCGGGCCTACGACCTCACCCGGGTCGAGGGCGTCGTGCTGCGATACCTGGCGGACGCCTACCGGGCGCTCCGGCAGTCGGTGGTCGAGGCTGTTCGGAACGAGGAGCTGGCGGACCTCGTCGAGTGGCTGGGCGAGGTCGTGCGGCAGACCGACTCGTCGCTGCTCGACGAGTGGGCCCGGCTGGCCGACCCCGCGGGGATCGCGGCGGCGGTCGAGCGCTCGCCGGAGGACGAGGGCCCGCCGCCCGTCACCCGCAACGCCCGGGCGTTCCGGGTGCTGGTCCGCAACGCGATGTTCCGGCGGGTGGCGCTGGCCGCGCGGGAGGACTGGGCGGCCCTGGGAGAGCTGGACGCCGGGTCCGGCTGGGACGCCGACGCCTGGGCGACCGCCCTGGAGGGGTTCTTCGACGACCACGACGAGATCGCCACCGGCCAGGCCGCCCGCTCACCGGAGCTGTTCGTCGTGGACCCCGGGGAGCGGGGGTCGCGGACCTGGACCGCCACCCAGGTCCTCGACGACCCGGCCGGCGACCACGACTGGCGCATCGTCGCCGAGATCGACCTCGACGCCTCTGACGAACTGGGCGAGCCCGCCGTCCGGGTCACCGAGGTCGGCCCGCTCTGACCCCCGGTTCCGTTGACAGGACGGAGATACGCCCCTGATGTCACGGCGTCCGGTCCGACAGCGGGTCGGCCGCTGCGCGGCGATCACTCGGTGCGCCGCCAGCACTCCACGGCCCGGGTCAGACTCTCGTCCAGCCACGCCTCGAACCGGGGGCGTATCTCGTTCGCCTGGTCGGCGTAGGTGAGCAGGAAGGCGTCAGGGGAGGTCACCTCGGGATCGTCGGCGCGGCCGCCGTCGGCGCTCTCGCGCCGGTAGAAGCAGACGAGCCCGGCCACGACGCCCTTGTACTGCGGGCCGACCTGGTGCAGCGCGAACAGGATCTCGGCGCGTCCGCTCTCGGTGACCAGTCCCAGGAGCGCCCACGAGGCGTAGTCCCGCGTCCCGGGCGTGTAGTCGAGCAGCTTGGCGGCTTCGGTGATCTGCCAGCGGTGCCAGGCCCTCTTCTGGGAGTCGGAATTGCGGGCCGCCGTGACGAAGGCCTGACGCCCTGCGGTGCGCCCCCCCATCGCCACCTCCAGTCGCTCTCGAAGCTCCTGGAGCCGGTCGTGCGCGAGCGACCAGAGTTCGTCCGCCAACTGGGACGCCGCGTCGGTGTCCTCGCGTCGTCTGGCGTCCCGGCGGCTGAACAGCTCGCTGATCGCCTCGAGCTGCTGATCGAGACGGACGGCGTCCCGCGTCACCTCTCTCGTGATGCCCAGGGCACCGACCAGGGCTTTCCTCTGGCGGGCCGCGAAGAGCCGCACCAGCGCGCCCAGGCCGTTGCGGTCGGCCACCTCCAGCGCCTCGATGTAGGGCGCTCGGTCGTCGCGCGTGACGACCAGGGGGAACCAGTCGGCCTGGATGAAGACCAGCGAGGCCAGGGCCCGGGCGACCCGTCCGTTGCCGTCCTGGAACGGGTGGATCTGGGCGAAGCGGTGGTGCAACCAGGCCGCCGAGACGTCCGGCGGCAATCGGCTCCGGACGTGGGCCTCGTGCATGGAGACCAGCCGTTCCATCTCGGTCGCCACGTGCTCCGGCGGGCAGTACTCGTGGATGGTCCCGTCGGCCCTGGTCGGGTTGTTCGGCCCCGACTTGTACTCGCCGCGCAGCAGTTCTCTGTCGAACGGACGGCCGAACTGGTCGACCGCCGTCGTCGTTCTCTGGTGCCGTGTGATCAGGGCGTGCAGTTCTTTGATCGCGCCAGTGGTGAACGGTCGCCGACCCGTGACGAGGTCGACGAGGTAGTCGATGCTCAGGAGATGGTCGTTGATCATCGCGGCGACGATCTCCGGGGTGGAGTCGGTGGACCGGTCCTCGATGAGCGAGGCGTCGATCCCCCGCTCGATGAGGAGGGTCGTGACCCCCCGGTCCAGCGTGTAGAGCCGCTCGATGATCCCGGTCTCGATCGCCCACTCGCGGTGGAGCCGCTCGGTGAACTGGTCGACGGCCGCCCGGTCGGCCATGACCCGCTTCTCGTCGTGCCACACCGACGCGAGGTGGGGCAGCTCCCCGCTGGCAGCCGCCTCGTCCGCAGCCGACAGGTCCTCGATCGGACGCCACCGGTGCCCAACCTCCACCACCGACACCATAGTCACCCCATGAGGCGGCGAGGACGTGCTCGACTACGACGCGCACGCTCCCGGACCAGGGCGGCGATCCTCTCGCCACGTCGGGGGATGATGCCGCCCGTGTCCCGCGACGTGCTCCTGCCCGGTCAGATCGACGAGTCCAGGGTGGCCGCGGTGCAGCGGCGGACTCTCGTCGTCGTGGTGGCGGCGCAGGTGCTCGGCGGGCTCGGGCTGGCGGCGGGGGTCTCGGTCGGGGTCCTCATCGCGCGGCAGCTGCTCGACTCGGCCCTGCTGACCGGGCTCCCGCTGGCGGCCGCCACCGCCGGGGGCGCCGCGGCCGCGATCGGCCTGTCCCGGGTGATGGCCCACGGCGGCCGCCGGCCCGGGCTGGTCACGGGCTACCTGCTGGGCGCCGTCGGGTCGGCCGGGGTCGTGGTGGCCGCGCAGGTCCAGTCGTTCCCGCTGCTCTGCCTCGCCATGGCGGTCTTCGGCTCGGGCAACGTCGCGAGCCTGCTCGCCCGCTACGCCGGCGCCGACCTCGCCCCCGCGCACTCCCGCGGCCGGGCCCTCAGCCTCGTGCTGTTCGCCACGACGTTCGGCGCCGTGGCCGGCCCGAACCTGGTGGGACCCACCCGCCGGGTCGCCGAGTCGCTGAGCCTGCCGTCGCTGACCGGCCCGTTCCTGCTGGCCGCCGTCGCCTACGTGCTGGCGGCGGCCGTGCTCGCGGCCCTGCTGCGGCCCGACCCGCTGCTCCTGGCGCGCGAGCGCGACGGGGGCGACGGTGGCGGCGGCGACGGCCGGGGGGCGGCACCGGCCG
>JBHJOJ010000093.1:0-13885 GCA_050329835.1 Kineosporiaceae bacterium
GGGAGCTGCTCACCGAGATCGTGGTCCACCTGGCCGCCCACCCCGGCGGGGTCCACCCGGCAGTCCTGGCCGCGGCCGTCTGGCCGCGCGGGGTCGGCGACGACGTCCGCGACGCCGCAGTCGCCCGGGCGCGGGACTGGCTGGGGGCCGCCGAGGACGGCTCGCACCGGTTGCGGACGACCGCGGACGGCCGCCTCGGGATCCACGACGTCGCCGTCGACCTCGACATCCTCCACGCGCTGCTGCGTCGCAGCCGGGGGGAACGCGACCCGGTGACCGAGGCCACGGTGCTGCGCCGTGCGCTGCGCCTGGTGCGGGGCGAGGTGCTGCAGCCGCGCCGGGCCTCGGCGTTCACCTGGCTGACCGGCGAGCCACTGGAGCAGCGGACGGTGGACCTCGTCACCGACGCCGCCCACCGCCTGGCCGCCCTCGACCTCGACGGCGACCCGCCCGCGGCGTCCGAGGCGGCCCGGGCCGGCCTGCGGTGCTGGCCGGCGGCCGACGTGTGCTGGCAGGACCTGCTGCGCGCCGAACTGCGGATCGGCGGTCGTCCCGCGGTCGCGGAGGCCGCGGAGGAGATGCGCCGGACGTACGCCGACCTCGGGGTCGACCCGTCCCCGGAGACGCTCGCCCTGCTCCAGCACCTCGACCCCGGCCTGGTCGGGTCGCGGTGAGCGTGGTGTCGGGCGGCGTCAGGCCCCGATCGTCGCGCCGGCGGCGGCCGGTTCCGGGTCGTCCGTGACAGCGCGGCCGTCGGCGAGCCGCTCGGCGAGGCCCGGTATCCGCATGAGGGCCCGCCGGTCGTGGACGCCGAGCTTGTCGTAGGCGAGCTGGAGATGGACCTCGACCGTCCGGCGGGACAGGCCCAGGTGCTCGGCCGCCTCGGCGTTGCTGTGCCCCCGGGCGACCAGCGCCACCACCTGCCGCTGGCGCCCGGTGAGCGTCGCCAGGTGCTCCGGGGCCGGCGAGGCCGGCTCTGGGCGGAGGTCCTCGTCCCCGGCGCCGTGGCCGGACGCTCCCGGCGCCGACCCGTCGGGGTCCGGCCCGAGGCGGGCCCGCGCCTCCAGCACTACCGCGCGCACCCCGCCCGCCCCGAGCGCCGCCAGCCGGTCCTCGACCCGGTCCATGGCCTCGGCCGAGCCGGCGGCGATGGCCCGCACCGCGTCGAAGATGCCGAGCAGGACCGGGCCCTGCAGCTGCCGGGCGGTGGCGGCCAGCTGCCGGGCCGCCTCTCGGGCCGCCCCGGCGCGGGCCAGGTGCAGGCAGGCCCAGGCGGAGTCGTGGTGGGCACCGGCCGCGGCGGACGCCCGGGCGCTGCGCGACAGCAGCGCCCGGGCCGCGGCGTCGTCGCCCTCGGCACCGGCGAGCAGCCCGCGCACGGTGTCGACGACGGCCAGCCGGTCCGCCAGCGGGCCGATCGACTCGATCCGGGCCAGCGACTCCCGGGCCGCGGTCGCGTCGCCGGTGTCGATCTGGGCGCGGGCGAGGACGACCAGCCCGAGGATCTGGGCGGCGGGCCCGCCGCCGCACTGGACCTCCTCCATCAGGGCGACGCCGTCCCGCATCACCGCGGCGGTGGCGTGCGGGCACCCCGCGAGGCTCTCGATGATCCCGAGGGCCAGCGCCCACGACGCCGCGGCCACCGGGCGGTCGTCGAGCAGGGCCAGCTCGTACTGGCGCCGGGCGCGCCGGCGGGCCGCGTGCAGCCCTCCCGCGTGGGCGGACGCGATGGCGGAGTAGCTGTACACGGTGTGGCGGAAGTGCCCGTACCGCTGGGACCCGAGATCCACCGCGGTGAGCCGCCGGGCGACCTGGACGGCGTCCACCGGCCGGCCGGCCCGGACGAGGGTGGCCAGCCGAAGGGCCAGGGTCTCGACCCGGTCCAGCGGGAGGGGCGCCGACGCCGCCAGGGCCTCGTCCACCCGGTTCGTCGACAGCAGGATGGAGGCCCGCAACGCGGTCAGCGTGACCCCGACCGGGGACGACGCCGGCAGGCTGGCCGAGACGGCGCGGGCGATCCGGTCCGCGTCGTCGACCCGGCCGTGGTTCAGGTAGAGCTCCAGGGCGCCGTCCACGACGGCCTGCACCGCCTGGCGGGTCGCCTGCACCCCCTGCCGCCACGGCGCGGCGCCCTCCCGGCGGCGCATGAGCCGCACCGCCTCCTCCGCGCGCGGCGAGGAGATCCCGGTCTCGCCCGCCAGCCCCGCGAGCTCCTCGGCCAGCCGGGCGTCGCCGTGGCGGCAGGCCGCCGTGACCGCGTCCTCGAGCATGCCCGGCGGCGGGCGGTCCCCGGCCCGCAGCAGCCACCGCAGCGCCCGGACCCCGTCGGGGGTCGCGGCCGGGACGGTGGCCAGCGTCGTGCGGGCGACGGCCCGCAGCAGGTCGCGCCGCGTCCCGGCCGGCAGGGCCGAGCGGATCCCGGCGCCGACCCAGGGGCTGGCGTGGACGAGGCGGTCCCGGCCGCCCTCGTGCTCCACCGTGACCGTCGAGGTCACGAGGGCGCGCTCCACCGGGCCGGGGCCGGCGATGCGCTCGACGGCGTCGACGGGCACCGGCCCGTCCGCGACCGCCAGCAGCCGCAGCACCCCCCGCACGTCGTCGGGCACCGCCGAGGTGAGCCCCGAGACGGTGAGCGCCCAGGGCACCGGCAGGTCCCCGGCCAGACTGAGCCGACCCGCGGGGTCCCGCCGGAAGGAGCCGTCCGCGACGGCCTGCCGGCACAGCTGGGCGACCAGCCCGGGGCGACCGCCGGTGTCGCGCTGGATGCGGGCCGCGGTGTCGCCGGCGACCGGCTCCCCGAGGAGGTCGCCGAGCAGCAGCAGGACGTCCACGACGTCGAAGGGTGCGATCCGGACGACACGGGACGGCAGCTCGGCGCGCAGGGCGTCGACCTCCTCCGGGACCGCGACGCCGGCGGGCACCGACAGCACCACCCGGACCCGGTGGTCGGTGGCGCACCGGTGCCGTAGGCGTCGCAGGAGCCCCGGATCGGCGAGGTGCGCGTCGTCCACGACCGCCACCGGGCCGGCGGCGTCCGCCGGGCCGGGCGCCGCCGGGGCCTCGCCCAGGGACACCGTGCACCCGCGATCGCGCAACCCGGCGACGGTGCGCGCCAGGACCGTGCTCCGCCCGGCACCGGCCGGGCCCAGCACCTCGACCAGTCGCACGCCGGGGTCCGCCAGCGCGACGGCGACCTCGTCCGCCGCGGCCAGCAACCGCGGCTGCACCGGGACGGGAGGCGGGCCGAGGGGGCCGGCGGGGCCGGTCCGGGGCGGGACGTCGGTCGTCCCGGCGTCAGCTCCGACCATGGCCCACCCTCCTCCGCCGTCAGCCCGCCCGATCCGGGCAAATCCTCACGTGCTACGACGGCGAGCGGTACCCGGTTCACCGCTGTTTCGAGGATCCTCGAAACAGCGGCGGCCCCACGGCACGTCCGGACGGACTCCGGCACGACATCGCGCGAGGAGGGTACGTATCCCCCGGACCACCACCCGGGCCGACTACGTAGCGACCGCCGGTGAGGTGGGCTGCGTGCGGAAGGAGGTGTCCGCCCGTGCGCGTTCCCGTCACCCTGTGCGACGGCCGGACCGGGGCGGCCTGCGACGTGCTCGTCGAGGCCGCCGCCGGGGACCGAATCGCTGCCCTGCTGCCGGCTCTCCTGGGGTGCCTGTCGGATCCGTCCGCGGTCGTCGCGCACCCGGCCTTCGCGGCCCGCACCCCGGTCTGGGTGGACGGCCGTCCCGTCGACCGGGAGTCGGACCTGCACGCCGCCCGCCTGTTCCCCGGCAGCGTCGTCACCCTCTACGAGGCGCCGCCGCCGGCGGGCGTGCCGGCCGGGTCGCTCGAGCTGCGCGTGGTCGGCGGGCCCGGCGCCGGGCGGGTGCACCTGCTGTCGCTCGGCGACACGCTGGTCGGGCACGGCGCGGCAGGCGTCTCCCTGCCGGACCTCCACCTGCCGCCGGAGGCGCTCGCCGTGCGGGTGACGAGCACCGGCACCGCGACGGTCACCGTCGCCGCCGGGGTCGTGGCCCGACTGGAGAGCGAGAGCCTGGACGCCGGGGTCGAGACGCCGTGGCCGGACGGCGCCGTCCTGGTGGCGGGCGACACCGTCCTCGCGCTGACGCCGGTGTCCGCCCCCGACGCCGACGTCTCGCCGTCCGCCGACCGGCTCGGCCTCGACGTCAACCGCCCGCCCCGGCTGCTGCCGCCCGAGCGGGGCCCCCGGTTCACCCGCCCCCGGCCCGTCCGCGACCTCGTCAAGCGCCCCCTGCCCTGGCTGGTGGTCCTGGCGCCGATGGTCATGGTGCTCCCGATGTACTTCTTCTTCGGGTGGCGGGTGCTGTTCTTCGCCCTGCTGTCGCCGGTGCTCGCCCTGGCCAACTGGCTGAGCGACCGGCGCGGCTCCCGACGGGCCTACCTGGAGGACGTCCGCCGCTTCGCCGAACAGGACGCCGACGTCGACCGCCGGATCGCCGAAGCACTGCGGCAGGAGCAGCGGGAACGCCGGTTCCGCTCTCCCGATCCCGCCGAGCTGCTGCTCACCGCGCTGCGACCGGGGGTCCGGCTCTGGGAGCGCCGCCACCACGACCCGGACCGGCTGCGCCTGCGCCTCGGCACCGCCGACGCGGTCGCCGACGTCGAGGTCGGCGACCCCGGCCTGCGGGACGCCCAGCACGCCGAACCGCCGGCACCCCGGCGGGTCACCGACGTGCCGGCCACCGTCGACCTGCCCGCGGCCGGGGTGGTCGGGATCCACGGGCCGCACGCGACCCGGCTCGCCCGGTGGCTCGTCGCCCAGGCCGCCGTCCTGCACTCGCCGCGGGACCTCCGCGTGGTCTGCCTCACCGGCCGCGACGGCGAGGAGGGCTGGGGCTGGCTGCGCTGGCTGCCGCACGCCGGCACGGACGACGTGGCGGTCGGGGCCCTGGTGGGGACCGACCAGGAGTCGACCGGGCGGCGGCTGGCCGAGCTCACGGCGCTCGTGGCCGACCGGCTCGGGTCCGCGGGCGCGGGCGGGCGGGGCTGGCGGGCGCCGCCGCCGGACGTGCTGCTGGTCCTCGACGGGGCGCGACGGCTGCGGGCGCTGCCCGCGGTCGTGCAGCTGCTGCGTCAGGGGCCCGCGGCCGGCGTGTACCCGGTCTGCCTGGACGAGGAGGAGGCGCTGCTGCCCGAGGAGTGCCGCGCCGTCGTCCACGCCGCGGACCGGGTGTCGATCCGGGTCACCGGCGCCGAGTCCATCGCCGGGATCCGCCCCGACCTGGTGGACCGGACCTGGCCGGAGCGGGTCGCCCGAGCACTGGCGCCGCTGCGCGACACCACGCCGGAGGCGGACGCGGGCGGCATCCCGCCCCGGGCCCGGCTGCTGGCGGTGGCCGGCCTGGAGCCGCCCACCGCCGAGGCGGTCCTCGCCCGGTGGCGCCGCGACGGGCGCACCACGGAGGCGGTCGTCGGGGTCGGCTTCGACGGCCCGTTCCACGTCGACCTGCGCCGGGACGGCCCGCACGCCCTGGTGGCCGGCACCACCGGGTCCGGGAAGTCGGAGCTGTTGCAGACGCTGGTGGCATCGCTGGCGATCGCCAACCGCCCCGACTCGCTGACGTTCGTGCTGGTCGACTACAAGGGCGGGTCGGCGTTCAAGGACTGCGCCCGGCTGCCCCACACCGTCGGCATGGTCACCGACCTCGACGAGCACCTCGTCCAGCGGGCGCTGGCGTCGCTGACGGCCGAGCTGCGCCGCCGCGAGCACCTGCTGGCGGCGCCGGGGGCCAAGGACCTCGAGGACTACTGGGCGCTGCGGGCGGGCGACCCCGCGCTGCCGGCGATCCCCCGCCTCGTCCTCGTCATCGACGAGTTCGCGAGCATGGTGGCGGAGCTGCCGGACTTCGTCACGGGGCTGGTGTCGCTGGCCCAGCGGGGGCGGTCGCTGGGGATCCACCTGGTGCTGGCGACCCAGCGGCCCAGCGGCGTCGTGAGCGCGGACATCCGGGCGAACACCAACCTGCGGATCTGCCTGCGCGTCACCGACGAGGCCGAGAGCCGCGACGTCATCGACGCCCCGGACGCCGCGGCGATCGGCAAGGACCAGCCCGGCCGGGCGTTCGTCCGCACCGGGGCGACCAGCCCGCTGCCGTTCCAGGCCGGGCGGGTCGGGGGGCGCCGGGCCGGCCCGGGCCCGGACGGCGACGACACTGCCGACACCGAGGGCCGGCCGCCGCTGGTCTGGCCGGCCCCGTGGTCGTCGCTCGGGCTGCCGGCCCCGCGGCGACCGCCACCGGCGGCCGCGCGGGACACCGACGAGGGCGGGACGGACCTGTCCGCTCTCGTCGAGGCGATCGGGGAGGCGACTGCCGCCGCCGGGGTGCCGCGCCAGCCGAGGCCCTGGCTGCCCGCGCTGCCGGACGTCCTCGGCGTCGACGGCCTCACCGTGGCCGCCGGGACGGGCGCCGCGCCGCAGGCGGCCCCGGCGGTCGCCTGGGCGCTGGACGACCTGCCGGCACAGCAGGCGCAGGTCCCCCGGACGTTCCGGCCCGGGCGCGGCGGGCACCTGTACGTCGTCGGCGGGCCGGGCAGCGGCCGGTCGACGGCCCTGAGGACCCTCGCCGTCCAGCTGGCGCGGGCCTACCCGGCCGCGGACCTGCACGTGCACGCCCTCGACTGCGGGGGCGGGGCCCTCCTGCCGCTCGCCGAGCTGCCGAACACCGGGGCAGTGGTGCCGCGCACCGAGACCGAGCGCGCCGACCGCCTGCTGCGCCGGCTCGTCGAGGAGGTCGCCAGGCGCCAGGACCTGCTGGCGTCCGGCGGCTTCGCCGATGTCGACGAGCAGCGGGCGGCGGTCCCCGTCCCGGGCCGGCTGCCGTACGTCGTGGTGCTGCTGGACCGGTGGGAGGGCTTCCAGTCGGGCCTCGGGGAGGTCGACGGGGGGCGGCTGGGCGAGGACGTCCAGTTCCTGCTGCGCGAGGGTGCCTCGGTCGGGGTGCAGCTGGTGGTGAGCGGGGACCGGAGCCTGCTGCTGGGCCGGATGGCGGCCCTGGTCGAGGCGAAGCTGCTGCTGCGGTTGCCCGACCCGTCGGACGTCTCGCTCGCGGGCCTGTCGCACCGCCGGCTGCCGGCGCACCTGCCGCCCGGGCGGGGGGTGTGGGCGGGGTCGGCGACCGAGACGCAGGTGGCGGTGCTGGCCGTGGAGCGGGGTCCGGACGGCGCGGCGGTGGCGGCGGGCGGGGCCGGGGAGTCGGCCGCCGTCCGCGACGCCGGAGCCGCGTGCCGGGAGCGGGACGAGGACCTGCCCGCGGCCGCCCGGCCCTTCACGCTGCGGCCGCTGCCGGCGCGGGTCGCCGCCGGGGACGTGCTGGACGCCCCGATGCCGGCCGGCCCGCTGTGGCTGCCCTTCGGGGTCGGCGGCGACGACGCCGGCCCGGTCGGGCTCGACCTCTCGGCGACGCCGGTGGCGGTGGTCGCGGGACCCGCCCGTTCCGGGCGGACGGCGCTGCTGCGCTGGCTCCTGGCGGCGGCCCGGGCCCGGAGGGCGCCCGGGGTGGCCTGTCTCGCCCCGCGTCCGGAGGAGCCCTTGGCGGCCGAGGCCGGCGAGGCCTACGTCGACCCCGCGGTCGGGGTGGACGGGGTCGTCGCCCGGATGCGCGCGCTCCCCCCGGGGTCGGTGGTCCTCGTCGACGACGCGGAGGCGTTCCGCGACGGGGAGATCGCCCCCGCGGTGCAGGCCCTCGTGCGTCAGGCTCGCGAGAAGCGGTGGGGCGTCGTCCTGGCCGGCCTCACGGCGGAACTGGGCAGCGGGTTCACCGGCTGGGCGGCCGAGGCCCGCCGCGGCCGCCAGGGCGTGCTGCTGAGTCCCCAGCAGGTGGTCGACGGCGACGCCGTCGGCGCCCGGCTCACCCGGTCGATGCTGGCGCCCCGGATCCAGCCCGGTCGTGGCCTGCTGGTGTCCGGCGGAGCGGACCTGCTGCCGATCCAGGTGCCGCTCGTCGTGGCGGCCGGTACTGCCGCGGCCACCCGGGGCCCCGCCCTGTCCGGCCCCCCGCCACCTAAGTAGGCCGCGGCGCGGGCGGGTGGTCGCGGCACGCTGTGGGGCGAGCGGCGCACCCGGCCGGGGCGCCCCGGCGCGAGGGCGGTGGTGTGTGACGCTGCACGTGGAGTGGGAGGCCATGCGGGCTGCGCGGGAGCGGCTGCGCGCCGCCGAGGCGAGCTTCGGTGCCCTCGTGGGCCCGACCGCCGACCATGCCCGGGCGGCCGGGGACGCGGCCGGGCAGTTCGCCGCGTCGCTGTCGCCGGGGGCGGAGGCGTTCGCGACGTCGTGGCAGGCGGTGCTCGGGGTCTGCCGGGACACCTGCGACGTGACGGCGGCGAACCTCGGGGCGCTGACGGTCAACCTCGAGGCGACGGACGTCGCGGCCGCCGCACCGGGTGGGGGGCGGCCGACCCGGGGTGGGTTGGTGCCCTGGTGAGCGGTCACTTCCGGGTGGACGTGGACCCGGACGGCCTGGACGAGGCGGCCGAGCGGCTGGGCCGGGTGCCCGGCGAGCTCACCGCGGCCGCCGACGAGGTCGCCGGGGCCGGGTCGGCCGTCGGCGGCGGCGCCTGGACCGGCGGCGCGGCCGGTGTCGTGATCCCCGAGATCACCGCCCTGGCCCGCACCGCCCGCGGATTCCCGGACCCGATCGAGGCCGGGTCGCGGGCCATCGCCCGCTTCGCGGCCGCCGCCCGGGAGGCCGTCGAGGTCACCGTGCCCGACCTCAACCGCCGCTGGGAACAGGCCGCCGCCGACCACACCGCCGCCCTGGCCGCCGCCGACCGGGCCCGCGACGACCGCGTCGCCGCGATCACCCCCGACGCCCCGTCCGGGACCCGCCGCATGCTCCTCATGGAGTACGACGACGTCGAACGCACCGCCAAGGCGGCCGCCGGGGAGGACCTGCGCGGCGCCCAGAACGCCCTGGAGGCCGAGTTCCAGCAACTCACCGACGACCTCACCCAGGCCGCCAAGACCACCGGCGAAGCCCTCGCCACCGCCGTCGTCACCACCCTCGACCCCGGCACGACCAGCTACGACGCCTACACCACCACCGCCACCGGGCTCCCCGGACTCGGCCTGGTCCGGGACCGCGCCGACCTGAGAGCCGGCGAGGCCGCAGCGGAGGACTTCAACGAGCTGTTCGCGTCGGGTCCCCGCACCCCCGAGGAGATCGACGCCCACCTCGCGACGCTGGACGGCGACTCACCGGCGTTCCGGCAGGCCTTCCTCGCCCACCTGGACCTCGAAGTCCTGGCGTTCCTGCAGCGGGTCGGGCACGCCGGCGTGGACGAATCGACGGCTGTGGCCTACGGAGAGGTCGTCACCCGGGTCGCGCAGATCATGGCCCGGGGGTCGAACGACGACCTCCAGGGGGAGTACCCGGTGCCGGACTCGTTCTACCGGGACTGGCGGGACCGGATGGCGGGCACCGAGCCCCCGGAGGAGGGCATGATCCTCCTGGCGGAGATCGTCCAGGCGGGCCAGGGCGACGCGGCCACCTGGGACAGCGAGCTGGTCGCGACCATCACCCGAGATGTGATCGCCTTCGAGCGCGCGGCCGCCGACGCCGGACAGCCGGTCTTCTGGGGCGACTACGTGCACCCCGGCTTCCTGACGACCCAGGCGCAGCGCGACCAGATCGGCGACGTGCCGGGCCGGCTCGACGCGGTCGCGATGCTCCTCGACGCACTGCGGCACGACCCGGCCGCCGCGCTGACCGGGGTGAGCGGAGCGGACCGGGAGGCCGACCCGGACCTGCTGGAGTACCTGTACGACGGTCGCCGCGACGCCGTCGGGTGGAGTTTCCACTACGGCGACGCGCTCGGGGGCTTCCTGGTCGCCGCCACCTCGTTCGTCGGCGGCGGCGGCCCGGGTACCGACGAGTACGCGGCCGCCGAGGTGGTGAGCAGCATGGTGGACTTCTACGGCGAGCACCCGGACAAGCTGTGGTGGGGCATGGAGGGCCATGTCGTCGACATCCTCACCCACCACATCCAGGCCGTGAACTCGACCCTGAGCGACGTCCAATACGAGGGGAGCGTGCACGTCGGGGACCCGGACGGGGTACTCGCCCGCGACCGGCTCACCACCGCCGTCCTCGACCCCGACCGGCTGACCTCCCTCATGACGCACGTCCTCCAGCTCGACCACTACGCCGAGGACGGCCGGCGGCCGCTGTTCCAGGAGTTCGCCGCTGTCCAGACCGCCGCGCTGCGGCAGGACTTCGCCACGCTGGCCACCGCACCGGACATCCCACCGGGACGGCTGGAGCAGATCGCCGGCCAGCACGGGGCGGCCACCCAGGCCGTCACCGAATGGCTGCGCGACGGGCTGATGGCGGCGGGGGCCGAGGAGGACGAGGCCAACCAGGCGGCGCGGGACGCAGCGGGGTGGGTCGTCGGCCTGGGCACCGACGCCATCCCCCTGGACCGGCTGGGCCCGCTCGGTTCCGTCGCCGGCGACGCCGTGGGCGGGATCGGCGACTGGGCCGTGGACCAGGTCATCCCCGAGACCGACCGCGAGGGCGAGGCCGCGGCGAGCGCCGACGAGACCCGCCGCGAGATCAGCACCCAGAACGCCCTCGTGCACCTCAACTGGCTGGACGACGCGGGACTGCTGGGCCCGGCGGCGCCGGCGGAGTGGGCTCGGGAGAACCCCAACCAGCGCGACTTCCTGCAGCGGGATCCCGACTCGGGGCGCTGGGTGCTGCGCGACGCCGCCGAGCTGTACCAGCGGCGGGCGGAGGACCCCGAGACCTGGAACCAGTTCGTCCGATACTGGAACGACCATGGCGACCCGGTGCTCCGTGACAGCGACCTGTACGAGAACTACGAGCTCGGCCTCATCGGTGACTGAGCCGGGGTCCCGCCGGCACCTGGCGGCGGTCGTCGTGGCGGCGGCGATGCTCGGGACCGCCTGCACGGGAGACGCCGGCGAGGACGCGACCGGGTCCCCGACGCCCGCCGCGTCGCCGAGTCAGGGGGCGACGGCCACCTGCCTCGACGTGACGGTCGAGGGAGTGGCCCTCGGGCTCACGGTGCCCGCCGGCTTCACGCCGGACCTGTCCCCGGAGTCGCGGGCCGCAGCGCCGGGCGACGCGGATCCGGTGGCGGTCGCGGAGTTCCGATCGGCCGGCCGGGACCTCCCCGGGGGCCTGCTCCTCGCCTACGGCTTCGGCCCGGGCGAGGGGACGGACGGCCCACGGGCCGTCGAGGACGCCGTCATCGATCTCGTCGACCGGACCGGCGGCACGAGCAGCGACCGGGCCACGACGTCCCCGACGACGATCGCCGGGCTGCCGGCGGAGACGGGAGCACGACCGGACGACCGCGCCCTGGACTACACCGCGCCTTCGGACCCACCCTCGCAGCTGAGCTGGTGGAGCGTGGTGATCGACGACGTCCGGTTCGTGGTCACCCTGGCGACCGCCACCGAGCAGGCCGAGTCGGCCGCGGCCGGGATCGCCGACGGCCTGCGCCCGGGCGGCTGCGGGTCGCGGCCGCCCGGGGCCGCGGAGTCCCCGACGCCGACCGCTACGTAAGCACGGCGTCCGTGCTACGTGACGCCGGGCGCGCCGACGGTCGCGCCCTACGGTCGCCGGGTCCGATACCGGTCCTGACGAGAGGGCGTCCGATGCGAACACGAGGCACGGCGAGTCGGTCCCGCGTCGCGATCGCGGCCACCGGGCTGGTGCTGGCCGACACCGTCCCCGCCACCACCGTCCTCGACCTCACCGTCCAGGAAGTCCAGACCCTCGTCACCGACACCCCGTGACCCGACGGGCCACCCCCCTGACCACGGCCCTGGCCACGGCCCTCGCGACGGGCATCGTGGTCGTCGCCGCCGGGACGCTCGCGGCGTGTTCGGGCGGGGCCGGTCGAGAGGCCGACGCCGCCGCGACGACGCTGTCCCTGACGGGCGACCCGACGACGGCGGCGCCGGCGACGACCGGCCCGGGCGAGGGGACGACCCCGGCCGGGGAGCCCGGCGGCGAGGGCATCGACGCCGCTGACCCCCGGGCGGTGGCGACGGCCTTCGGCGACGACTACCTGACGATGCTGTCCGACCCGGGCGACCCGGAACTGCGCACCAGCCGCTGGGCGTCCGCCGCCGGCGTCGCCCTGATGAACACGAGGGGCGAGCAGGCCGCCGCGGACGGGATCACCGCCACCGGTGACTGGGGCATCCGGACGGACGCGGTGGAGGAGGCGGAGGGCATCGCGGTCGTCGACGGGTGCATCGACGTGTCGGGGGTCACGGGCTACCGCGAGGGGGTCGTCGAACCGTGGCCCGGGGACCTCCTCGTCTTCAGCGCGACGCTGGAGCGGGCCGGGACCGGCTGGCTGGTCAGCGGGTTCAGCATCCCCGGCGAGGTGTGCCCGGGCTGACCCGGCCGCACCCGCCGCGCCGGCACCCCACGGCGGCGCGCCGGCTCCTGTCAGGAGTAGAGGTCGAGCAGCGCCTCGCCCCGCGGGGTCCGGCGGGTCGTCACCTGCTGACCGCGGCGGGTGCGGTTCACGAGGCCGGCGTCCTCCAGCCGCTTGAGGTGGTAGCTCAGCACGCTCGGGGCCAGGCCGAGCTCCGCGGCGAGGGCGCCGGGGGACGCCGGTCCTCGCAGGGCCCGCAGCACCTGCGCCCGGACCGGCCCCAGCAGGTGGTCCAGCCCGTCGTCCCCGGTCCGCCGCGCCGCATCGGCACGGCCCGACAGCAGCAGGCGCACGGACGCCGGCGTGTAGCCGACGAGGGTCTCCCGCTCGTCGACGAAGTTGCGGAGCAGGTTGCCCGGGCCCACCGCGAGCGGCAGCACGACGAGGGGCAGCCCCCGGCGGTCGAACTCCCCGCCCGACGTGCCGGGCCGCGGCCGCACCGTGAGCCGGCCCGGGGCGGCCCGGACGTCGGGGTGGCTGCCGTCGAGCAGGGTGTCGATGGACGAGGCGGCGGCCGCGCGGGCGACGGTGTCGAGCTCCCTCGAGAGCGCGGACGCCGCCGAACGCCACGTGTAGGCGTAGACCTCCGACCACACCCGGCCGAGCACCGCGACCAGGGAGTCGCGCCAGGCCGCCGGGTCCCGCAGCGGGACGACCCAGTGCCGCACCACCTCCGGCGGCTCGCCGGCCAGGTCGTCCGCCAGGACGCCGGCGGGCACGTCCCGCATCGCCGCGAGGGACTGCCCGAGGTCCCGGGACTCCGACCGGAGGTCCACCAGGCTCGCGGGGAGGATGACCGTCGAGGGCCGGACCATCGGCCCCAGCGCCGAGACGTCGGTCCCCTGCAGGCGGGCCCGGATCGCCCGTCTCAGTCCGGGCGCCACCCCGAACTCGCGACCGCCCAGGGCGTCGAGGGTGACCCCGAGGAGGGACGGCAGCACGGCGACCCGGGTGCGCACCGCGAGCCGGTCGGGCGGGCCGAGCGCCGCGGCGGCGCCGGCGCACCCGCTGGCCGGACTGCGCGTGTACACCGTGCAGGCGCCCGAGGGCCGTTACCACGACAACCTCTGGGACATCGCCGAGCGCTGCCTCGGCGACGGCCGCCGCTACCAGGAGATCTACGACCTCAACGCCGGCCGGGAGCAGCCCGACGGCCGCCGCCTGGAGCTGGCCCGCCTCATCCACCCGGGCTGGCAGCTCGTCATGCCCGAGGACGCCGTCGGCGTCGGGCGGGTCCCCGTGCCGGCCCCCGCCGAGGCGCCGGAGGCGCCCGCGGCGGCGCCGCCGGGGCCGGGTCCGGTGCCGCGTCCGGTGGCGGTGCGGCGGGCCGGGACCACTGGTACCAGAGCTTCGTCGACGACCCCGGCGGGGCGGCGGCCGCGGTGGCCGGGTCGCCGGCGGGCTGGGCGGGCGGCGGGCTGCTGGCCGCGGGGAT
>JBHJOJ010000094.1:0-2822 GCA_050329835.1 Kineosporiaceae bacterium
CCACCACGACCGGCCGGCCGCGGGCGGCACCCCCGGGCTCCCCGGGCTGCCCGGGTCCCGGGTCGTCGCCCTCCCGACCCGGCTGGGTCCGCAGGGCGTCGGCCAGCGGCCCCGCCCCGACGACGGCGAACGGTCCGGTCGGGGCGGCGGGGCCCGTCGGGGCCTGCTCCTGCCAGACGGGCACGTGGAGGAGGGCCTCCCCGGTCCCTGCGCGGTCGTGCCCGCCCGGACCGGCCCCCGGCACCGGCGGGTCGATCCACAGTCGCCGGCGCCGGAAGGCGTACCCCGGTGCACTCACCCGGCGGCGTCGCTCCCCGGCGGGCGCCCCGGGGTCGACGTCGACGCCGTGGGCCCACAGCCGGCCGAGCGCGCTCCGGCAGGTGGCGGTCTCGGACTCGTCGGCCGTCAGCGTGACGGCGGTGTCGAGCAGCTCGGACAGGCCGTGGCGGCGGGCCAGCCCGGCCAGCGCGGTGCCGGGCCCGACCTCGACGAGGACACTCGGCCGGGTCGCCGCGGCCCGCAGGGCGTCGGAGAACAGCACCGGCATCCGCAACTGGCGCAGCCAGTGGTCGCCGCGCCCGACCTCGGCACCCGCGAAGCGGCCCGTCACGGTGCTGACCAGGGGGACGTCCGGGGCCGAGCCCGCGAGACCGGCCACCGCGCGGCGCAGGTCCGCCAGCGCGGGTTCGACACGCCGCGAGTGCATGGCGGCGTCCAGGCGCAGCGCCGTGGGGTCGAGACCGTCGCCGCGCAACTCCCGGGCGAAGTCGGAGACCGCGTCGGTCGGGCCCGAGACCAGACACGACGTCGGAGCGTTGACGGCCGCGATGTCCAGCTCCGGGTGACGGCGGAGCCGGTCGGTGACGTCCTCGGCGGACAGCGGCACGGCCATCATCGCGCCGCCCCCCGCGGCCCGCCCGGCAGCGGCGCAGCGGGCCGCGACGAGCCGCGCGCCGTCGTCCTCCGACAACGCTCCGGCGACGACCGCGGCGGTGCACTCACCGAGGCTGTGCCCGAGGACGACGTCCGGCCGGACCCCCCAGGACAGCAGCAGGCGGGCGGTGGCCAGCGACACCGCGTACAGGGCGGGCACGGCCAGGGTGACGTCGCGGACCCACCGTGGCTCGTCCCCGGCGAAGGCGTCCCGCGGGTCGGCGCCGACGAGCGGCGCCAGGCGGTCGGCGGTGGCGTCGACGGTGGCGGCGAACTCGGGCTCGTCCCGGTACAGGGTCGCGCCCATCCGGGCGTAGTGCCCACCGGCGCCGGGGAAGGCGAGGATCACCTGCGGCGGGGTCTGGGCGGCGGTGACGACACCGCCGTCGGCGAGGGCGCTGCCCACGCCGGCCACCCGGTACCGCAGGTGGGTCCGGCCGCGCGCGAGGGTGTGGGCCACGTCGGCGGGCTCGGTGCCGGCCGTCGGGGCCGCGACGGCGCCGGCGACGGCCCGGGCGGTGGCGGTGGCGGCCTCGGGAGTGGCGGCCGACACGACGTGGAGCTGGGGCCGGGGGGCCGGGCTCGCGGGCGCGGGCTCGGGTGGCGGGCCGAGGACGACGTGGACGTTCGTCCCGCCGATGCCGAACGAGCTCACCCCGGCGAGGGGCGGGGTGTCCCACGGCCGGGTCTCCTCGACGACGGCGAACGGGGAACCCTCGAGGCCGAGGTGAGGGTTGTGGGGCCGGGAGTGCAGGGACGCCGGCAGCGTCCGGTGCCGGACGGCGAGGACCGCCTTGACGAGCGAGGCGATGCCGGCGGCGGAGTTGGCGTGGCCGATGCTGCCCTTGACCGAGCCCAGGCCGCACCACGCCGGGCCCTGCTCGCCGAACACCCGGCGCAGCGCGGCCACCTCGATGGGGTCGCCGAGCCGGGTGGCGGTGCCGTGCGCCTCCACGAGACCGACGTCGGCCGGTGCCACCCCCGCGACGGCGAGCGCCTCGGCGACGACGCGCGCCTGGCCACGGACCGACGGTGCGGTGAACCCGGCCTTGGCGGCGCCGTCGTTGTTGGCCGCGGACCCGAGGACGACGGCGAGCACCGGGTCGCCCGCGGCGAGCGCGTCGTCCAGCCGGCGCAGCACGACCGCCCCGACGCCCTGGGTGTAGACGATCCCGGTGCCGTCGGCACTGAAGGGTCGGATGACTCCGTCCGCGGAGAAGACCCCGTCGGGCACGTGCACGTACCCCTGGCCCTGGGGAACGATCATGGAGGCGCCGCCGGCGAGCGCGGTGTCGCACTCGCCCGCGACGAGCGACTGCACGGCCAGGTGGACCGCGACCAGCGACGTCGAGCAGCTGCTGGCGACCGCCACGGCCGGACCCGTGAGGTCGAGCCGGTAGGCCACCTGCAGGGGCAGGTAGTCGAGCTGGGTCGACAGCGCGGTCTGGAGGCTGCCGACCGGGTCGACCCCGCCGCCCGTGGGGTCCCAGCGCCCCGCGAGGTTGCTCGCCAGGTACGCGGACTCGGCCGCGCCGGCGAACACGCCCACCGAGCCTGCGTCCCGGCCGCCGCCGTGCCCCGCCTCCTCGAGCGCCTGCCACGTGCACTCCAGGAAATGCCGGTGCTGGGGGTCCAGCAGCGCGGCCTCGGCGTCGGTGAGGCCGAAGGGGGCCGGATCGAAGGCGTCCTGCCCGTCGAGCACCCCGGCCACCGGGACGTAACGGGGGTGCTCGCGCAGCCGCCGCGGCACCCGGGCGAGGGCGTCGGCGTCGAGTCGGGTGAGCCCGCTCCGGCCGTCGCGGAGCATGGCCCAGTACGCGTCGACGTCGGGGGCGCCGGGGAAGCGGCCGGCGACCGCGCACACGGCGACGGGCGTCGCGCTCACCGGG
>JBHJOJ010000095.1:0-3119 GCA_050329835.1 Kineosporiaceae bacterium
ACCTCGAGGTCATGCTCCAGTCCGCCCGCCTGCTGACCTACCGGGCCGCCGCCATGATCGACGCGGGCCGCCCGGCCGCCGAGGTCAAGCGGGCCGCGTCGGTCGCCAAGCTCCACGCGACCGAGTCCGCGGTCTCGGCCACCCGGATCGCCACCCAGGTCTTCGGCGGCTACGGGTTCATGGAGGAGTACCCGGTCGCCCGCTTCTACCGCGACGCCAAGGTGCTGGAGATCGGGGAGGGGACGTCGGAGGTGCAGCGGATGCTCATCGGCCGGTCCCTCGGCCTGCCCGTCGCATGACGGACACCGTGACGCCGGTGGAGGTCGGCTCCCCGGCCTCCCCCGGGATGCGCGACCTCGTCGCCGACCTGCGGGACCGCCTGGCCGCGGCCCGTCGCGGCGGCTCCGAGGCCGCCCGACGCCGGCACGTGGACCGCGGCAAGCTGCTGGTGCGGGACCGGGTGGACCGCCTGCTCGACCCGGGCAGCCCGTTCCTCGAGGTCGGGGCGCTCGCGGCGACCGGGATGTACGGCGAGGAGGTCCCGTCGGCCGGCATCGTCACCGGGATCGGCCGGGTCGGCGGGCGGGAGTGCGTCGTCGTCGCCAACGACGCCACCGTCAAGGGCGGCACCTACTACCCGATGACCGTGAAGAAGCACCTGCGTGCCCAGGAGATCGCCCGGGCGAACCGGCTGCCGTGCGTCTACCTGGTGGACTCCGGCGGGGCGTACCTGCCGCTGCAGGACGAGGTGTTCCCCGACCGGGACCACTTCGGGCGGATCTTCTTCAACCAGGCGACGCTGTCGGCAGCCGGGGTCCCGCAGGTCGCCGCGGTCCTGGGGTCGTGCACGGCGGGCGGGGCGTACGTGCCGGCCATGTCGGACGAGACCGTCATCGTGCAGGGCCAGGGCACGATCTTCCTCGGTGGCCCGCCGCTGGTGAAGGCGGCCACCGGTGAGGAGGTCACCGCGGAGGAGCTGGGCGGGGGCGAGGTCCACGCCCGCCGTTCGGGCGTCGTCGACCACCTGGCCCGCGACGACGCCGAGGCCCTCGAGATCGTCCGCTCCATCGTCCGCTCGTTCGAGCGGCGCCCGGTGCCGTCGCTGCTCGCCGAGCCGCCCGAGGACCCGGCCGTGGACCCCGACGGGTTGTACGACGTCGTCCCCGCCGACCCCCGCACCCCCTACGACGTGCGCGAGGTGATCCGGCGCCTGGTCGACGGGAGCCGGTTCCACGAGTTCAAGGCGCTCTACGGCGAGACGCTCGTCTGCGGGTTCGCGCGGATCTGGGGGTATCCCGTGGGCGTCGTGGCGAACAACGGCATCCTCTTCAGCGCGTCGGCGCTCAAGGGAGCCCACTTCGTCCAGCTGTGTGACCGGCGCGGCGTCCCGCTGGTGTTCCTCCAGAACATCAGCGGGTTCATGGTCGGCCGGGAGTACGAGACCGGCGGGATCGCCAAGGACGGGGCGAAGCTCGTCACCGCGGTGTCGTGCGCTGTGGTCCCGAAGTTCACCGTGGTGGTCGGGGGGTCGTTCGGTGCCGGCAACTACGGGATGTGCGGGCGGGCGTTCGACCCCCGGTTCCTGTGGATGTGGCCGAACGCCAGGATCTCGGTGATGGGCGGGGAGCAGGCGGCGGCGGTGCTGGCCACGGTGCGCCGCGACGGCATCGAGGCCCGCGGCGGCACCTGGAGCGAGGAGGACGAGGCCGCGTTCCGGGTGCCGATCCGCGAGCAGTACGAGCGCCAGGGCTCGCCGTACCACTCCACGGCCCGGCTGTGGGACGACGGTGTCATCGACCCCGTCGACACCCGCCGGGTGCTCGGCATGGGGCTCGCCGTCGCCGCGCAGGCGCCGATCCCCGAGCCCTCCTACGGCGTCTTCCGGATGTGACGCCCGTGACCCTCTCGACGCTCCTGGTCGCCAACCGCGGCGGGATCGCGCTGCGGGTGACGCGCACCGCCCGCGCCCGCGGGCTGCGGACCGTGGCCGTGTACTCCGACGCCGATCGGGGCGCGCCCCACGTCCGGGCCGCGGACGCCGCGGTCCGGATCGGGCCGGCCCCGGCCGCCGACTCCTACCTGCGGATCGACGCGCTGCTGGACGCCGCCGCGCGGACCGGTGCCGACGCCGTCCACCCGGGCTACGGTTTCCTGTCGGAACGAGCCGCCTTCGCCCGGGCCGTCGTCGACGCCGGCCTGGTGTGGGTGGGCCCGCCGCCCGAGGTCGTCGACCTCATGGGCCGCAAGGATGCCGCGCGGGCGGCGGCGGTCGCCGCCGGGGTGCCGGTGGTGCCCGCGGTCGCGGTGGCGGGCGCCGGGGCGGCGGGCGACACCGCCGTGGTGGACCCGGTGGTGGACGTGGCGGCCGTCGATCCGGCCGCGGTCGACCCGGCGGTGTTCCCGGTGCTCGTCAAGGCCGCCGCGGGGGGCGGCGGCAAGGGGATGCGGATCGTCCGCGACCCCGGTGACCTGCCCGCCGCGCTCGCCGCGGCCGGGCGCGAGGCCCGGGCCGCGTTCGGCGACGGCACGCTGCTCGTCGAGCGGTATCTCCCGGCGGGCCGCCACGTCGAGGTGCAGGTCCTCGCCGACCGGCACGGGCACGTCCTCCACCTGGGCGAGCGGGACTGCTCGGCCCAGCGGCGCCACCAGAAGATCATCGAGGAGGCGCCGGCCCCGGGGTTGTCGGCCGACCTGCGGGGGCGGCTGGCCGCGTGGGCCGTCGCCCTGGCCAAGCAGGTCGGGTACGTCAACGCCGGGACGGTCGAGTTCCTCGTCACCGGCCGGGACGACCGGGCGGAGGCGTTCTTCCTCGAGATGAACACCCGGCTGCAGGTGGAGCACCCGGTGACGGAGGCCGTGACCGGCCTCGATCTGGTGGCTCTCCAGCTGGCGGTCGCGGCGGGCGAGCCGCTGCCCCTCTCCCAGGCCGACGTCCGGATGACGGGCCACGCCATGGGGGCGCGGGTGTACGCCGAGGACGCCTTCGCCGGCTTCCTGCCCCAGGCCGGCACGGCCGAGGTGGTCCGGTGGCCGGCCCGGGCGCGGGTGGACGCCGCGCTGGAGCCGGGCCAGGCGGTGGGGACCGAGTACGACCCGATGCTCGGCAAGATCGTCGTGCA
>JBHJOJ010000096.1:0-7137 GCA_050329835.1 Kineosporiaceae bacterium
ACGGCCCCTTCCATCTGCAGCTCGATGAGCTTGTTGAGCTCGAGGGCGTACTCCATGGGCAGCTCGCGGGCGATCGGCTCGATGAACCCGCGGACGATCATGGCCATCGCCTCGTCCTCCGGCATCCCGCGCGACATCAGGTAGAAGAGCTGGTCGTCGCTCACCTTCGAGACCGTCGCCTCGTGGCCCATCGACACGTCGTCCTCGCGGACGTCGACGTAGGGATAGGTGTCCGATCGGCTGATCGTGTCGACCAGCAGGGCGTCGCAGCGCACCGTCGACGCGCTGTGGTGGGCGCCCTCGAGCACCTGGACCAGGCCGCGGTAGGACGTGCGGCCGCCGCCGCGGGCGATGGACTTCGACACGATGGACGACGACGTGTGGGGCGCGGCGTGCACCATCTTGGCGCCGGCGTCCTGGTGCTGGCCTTCCCCCGCCATGGCCACGGACAGGGTCTCGCCCTTGGCGCGCTCGCCCATGAGGAACACGGCCGGGTACTTCATCGTGACCTTGGAGCCGATGTTCCCGTCGATCCACTCCATGGTCGCGCCCTCGTGGGCGACGGCGCGCTTGGTCACGAGGTTGTAGACGTTCGTCGACCAGTTCTGGATCGTCGTGTACCGGACCCGGGCGTCCTTCTTCACGATGATCTCGACGACCGCCGAGTGCAGCGAGTCCGACTGGTAGATCGGCGCGGTGCAGCCCTCGACGTAGTGCACGTACGAGCCCTCGTCCGCGATGATGAGGGTCCGCTCGAACTGGCCCATGTTCTCGGTGTTGATCCGGAAGTAGGCCTGCAGCGGGATCTCGACGTGCACGCCGGGCGGGACGTAGACGAAGGACCCGCCCGACCACACCGCGGTGTTGAGGGCGGCGAACTTGTTGTCCCCGGCCGGGATCACGGACGTGAAGTACTCGCGGAACAGGTCCTCGTGCTCCCGCAGGCCGGTGTCGGTGTCGAGGAACAGCACGCCCTGGGCCTCGAGGTCCTCGCGGATCTGGTGGTAGACGACCTCGGACTCGTACTGCGCGGCGACCCCGGCGATGAGCCGCTGCTTCTCGGCCTCGGGGATGCCGAGGCGGTCGTAGGTGGAGCGGATGTCCTCGGGCAGCTCGTCCCAGCTGGTGGCCTGCTTCTCCGTGGACTTCACGAAGTACTTGATGGTGTCGAAGTCGATGTCGCCGAGGTCGGACCCCCACGTCGGCAGCGGCTTGCGGTCGAACAGCCGCAGGCCCTTGAGCCGCAGCCGGAGCATCCAGTCGGGCTCGTCCTTGCGGGCGGAGATGTCGCGGACGACCTCCTCGCTGAGGCCGCGGCGGGCGTTGGCGCCCGCCACGTCGGGGTCGGCCCACCCGTAGCGGTAGCGCTCGAGCCCCTGCAGCTCCGGCGGCACGGCCGGGGCGGCGGGGGCGGCCGGGTCGGCGCTGCCCGCCGGGGTGGTGAGGTCCGGAGCGGTGGTCATGGGTTCTCTCCTCGGACGGCGTCGACGGCGGCTGGTTCGGGGGGTGCGGGCGGAGCGGCGGGTGGTCCGGGGACGAAGGTCGTGCACACGTGGTCGCCGTGGGCGATCGTGGCCAACCGTTGCACAGGGGTCCCGACGAGGCGGGAGAAGGTGGCGGTCTCGGCCTCGCAGAGGCCGGGGTACGCCTCGGCGAGGGTGTGGACCGGGCAGTGCCCCTGGCAGATCTGGACGCCGAGCGGGCCCCGGACGGTCCCGGCGTCGCCCTGCCCACCCTCCCGGCCACGGTCCCGCCCGCCGGGGTGCGGCTCGACGTCCCGCGCCTCGGCCGCGAATCCGTCCTCGCCGAGGGCGGCCGCCAGGGCCCGGGCCCTGGCGAGCGGGTCGGGGCCGGCGCGGTCCACGGTCGAGCGCCAGCGGGACTCCAGCTCGCGCAGCCGCTCGTCGGTGAAGCGGGCCACGGCGTCCGGTCCGTACTGCCGGGCGAGATGCGCCAGCGCCGACAGCGCCACCTCCTCGTACCCGCCGCCGGCGGCACGATGGCCGCGCGCGGTCACGACGTAGGCCCGCGCCGGGCGGCCCCTCCCCCGCGGCCGGACGGACGCGGCCTCGTGCACGGCCACCAGGCCGTCGGCCTCCAGCGCCTCGATGTGGCGGCGCACCGCCGCGGGAGTGACGCCGAGGCGGCGGGCGACCGCCACGACCTCGACCGGGCCGTGCGAGAGGACCGCGCGGAACACCCGGTCCCGCGCGGCGGTCCCGGTGGCGGCGGTCCCCGCGGCGACCGCGGACTCCTCCCGCGCGATTTGCACAACAGGAGTATGACCTAATTCCGCCGGCTGGGCGGCACCGGGGTCCCCCGGCGGGTCCGGGCACGGGGTGGTGCCACGGGGGGCACGGCTCCCACCGTCGGCTCCTACCATCGACGCGTGAGCGCGCCCCCGGCGATCGGCCTCTCGGGCGTGACCGTCCGCTACCGCGGCGCTGCGCGCCCCGCTCTCGACGCCGTCGACCTGGCGGTCCGGCCGGGTGAGGTGGTCGCGGTCTGCGGTCACAACGGCGCCGGCAAGACCACCCTGCTCGACGTCGTCACCGGCCTGCTCGGCCCGGACTCCGGATCGGTCCGGGTCATCGGGGCGGACCCGCGCCGGCTGGGACCCCACGGGAGGGCCCGCGTGGGTGTCGCCCCGGCCGACACCGGCCTGCCGCCGGCCGCGCGCGGCGGGCGGCTGCTGCGCCACGTGGCGTCCCTCCACCGCCGCCCGGCGGACCTCGACGACCTCGTGCGGCGGTTGGATCTGCGCGGCCTGCTGCGGCGCCAGGTCCGGCGGATGAGCACCGGTCAGCGCCAGCGCCTGGCCGTGGCCTGTGCTCTCGTGGGCCGGCCCGACGTGCTCGTCCTCGACGAGCCGACGGCGTCGCTCGACCCGGGCGGCCGGCGCGTCGTCGTCGACCTGCTGCGCGAGGCCGGCGGGAAGGGCACCGCGGTCCTGTGGACCTCGCACACGCTTCAGGACGTCGCCCGCGGCAGCGACCGGGTGGTGGTCCTGCACGGCGGACGGGTGCTGGCCGACGCCCCGCCCGGTGCCCTGACCGGGGCCGTCGACGTCGTCCGCTTCGACGCGGCACCGGCGGCCGACGTCGCCTCGCTGCGCCAGGCCCTGCCCGACCGGATCGCCGCCTCCGAGGCCGCGCCCGGCCTCTTCGAGGTCGTCGGCGAGGGCGTCGACGCCGCCGTGCTCGCCACCGTCGCGACGTGGCAGGCCTCGCACGGCGGATCCGGCCGGCTGTCGGTCGCCCCGCGGGAGCTCGAGGACGTCCTCCTCGGTCTCACCGGGGACCACCCCGTGGACGACCCCGTGGACAGGCCCCCGGGGGGTGCGGCGGACGGTTCCGTGGACGGTCCCGCCGGGCAGCGGACCGTCGCGGGGCGCCGGTGACGGCGCCGGCGGGGGCGACCCCGGCCGGGCCGACAGCCGGGCCCCCGGGTGCGCCCGGGGCCGCTCCGCCCGCGCGGCGGTTGCTGGCCGCCGTCGGGTGGGACCTGCGGACGCTGCTCGGCAACGGCGAGCAGCTCCTCGTCACCGCCGTCGTCCCGACCGCGCTGCTGGTGGCCCTCGCGGTGACGGGGACACCCGACCTCACCCCCCTGCCGCAGGCCGAGGCCGCCCTCGCGGCGGCCGTGGCGGTCGCCGTGGTCTCCTCCGCGTTCACCGGGCAGGCCATCGCGCTGGCCTTCGACCGGCGGTCCGGTCTGGTGCGCTTCCTCGTCACCACGCCGCTCGGGCCCGCCGGGGTGGTCGCGGGACGCCTGGTCGCCGTCGCCATCGTGGTGGCCGCGCAGCTCACCCTGCTGCTCGCCACCGCCGCGCTGCTGGGGCACCGGCCGGCGCCCGCCGCCCTCGCCGGCCTCGTCGTGGTGGCGGGCTGCGGCACGGCCGCCTTCGCCGGACTGGGGCTGCTGCTCGGAGGGACCGTCCGCGCCGAGGGCGTCCTGGCGGTGGCCAACCTCGCCTGGCTGGCCATGGTCGGCCTGGGCGGTCTCGTGGTTCCCGTCGAGCGGCTCCCCGGCGCCGCCGTCGCCGGCGTGCTCCCGCCAGGGCTGCTCGGCGAGGCGGCCCGCGCCGCCGCCGTCGAGGGCCGGGTCGACGTCGCCGCGTGCCTGATGCTGCTGACCTGGGCCGCGCTGGCCGCGGGTCTCGCGGCGCGGCTGCTCCGCTGGCGCTGACGCACCGGCGCTCCCCCCGCCAGAGCGGGTATCCGTCCGAACCCGTGGGAACGGACATCCGTCGATGTGATCTGAGACACAGATGCATCCGAGGGCGGTGACCCGGAGGAAGTGGTGGGCGTACGGACCCGCGCCCAGAAGGGACTGACCATGCGCACCGTCATCGCCGCGTCGGCCGCAGCCGCTGTCGCCGCTCTCCCCCTCGCCGTGCTCGCCGCTCCGGCCGGCGCCGCCTCCGGCGACGCCTCCGTCGTCGTCTTCCACGGAGTCCCGGACCTCACCGTCGACGTCTACGGCAGCGCCGACGAGGAGTACACGGCCGAGGAGGTCCTCCTGGAGGACTTCGAGCCCGGCACCATCACCGACCCGGTGAGCCTGCCCGCCGGCACCTACAACCTCGCCGTGTTCGCGGCGGGTGAGGATCCCGCGGGCGAGCCCGCGATCGAGGCGACCGGCGTCGAGGTGCCGGGTGGCGCCAACATCACCGTCGCGGCGCACCTGGACGAGGGCGGCACCCCCACCCTCACCCCGTTCGTCAACGACGTCAGCGAGACCGCGGCCGGCGAGGGCCGGCTGGTCGTCCGGCACACCGCCGCGGCGCCCGCCGTCGACATCCTGGCGGGCGGCGAGCCGGTGTTCACCGGCCTCACCAACCCGAACGAGGACAGCGCCGACCTCCCGGCCGGCACGGTCTCGGCCGCGGTGGCGCTCGAGGGAACGACGGACCCCGTGATCGGGCCCGCCGACGTCCCGGTCACCGAGGGCGCCGCCACCATCGTCTACGCCTGGGGCTCGGCCGAGGACGGCAACCTCGACGTCGCCGTGCAGACCATCGACGGCCTGCACTCGGCCCCGGCCGGGGTGCCCTCCGGCACCGCGGCGCTCCCCGGCGACGCGCTGCCGATCGGGCTGGCGGCGCTCGCAGGCGCCGGGCTCCTCGTGGCCGCGGGTGCCGCGGTGCGGGCACGCCGCACGTCCGCCTGACACGACGGGCGACCAAGCAGCCCGGGGGGCCCGCAGTCGCGGGCTCCCCGGGCCACCACCCGTCGGCTCCCTGACCCCTCTCCCCTGACCCGGCTCCGGACGGAGGACGATCGACATGCCCGCCACGCGCAGGAGGATCTGGACGGTGATCTCCGCGTCCGCGGCGGCCGCCGCCCTCGTGGCCGGCGTCGCCGTCGCGGGATGGGCCCTCACCCGCCCCGGCGACTCCGCCGGGGCGGACCTGGCGAGCCTGCGAGAGGACGACGCCGCCGCGGGCACCGCCCCGGACCCGGCCCCCTCGGAGGCGGCATCGGCGCCCGCGGCGCCGGCGCTGCCCCGCCCCGCCGTGCGGGACGCCTCGATCGACGCGCTGGCGGCGCCGGCCACCGTCCCGCCCTCCCGCCTGGTGATCCCCGACCTCGGGGTCGACGCCACCGTCGACGCGGTCGGCGTCCAGCCGGACGGCGCCATGGTCATCCCCGCGTCGCCCACCAGCGTCGGCTGGTACCGCTACGGGTCCGCGCCCGCCGACGCCGCCGGCAACACCGTCATCGCCGGCCACGTGGCCACCCGGGAGGACGGTCCCGGGGCGCTGGCCAGCCTGGTGGAGGCCGAGCCGGGCATGCGGGTGGAGGTCACGGCCTCGGACGGCACCGTCCACGCCTACGAGGTGGCCGGCCGCGAGGCCATCGTCAAGGAGGCGCTGCCGGTGGACGAGGTCTTCGCCCGCGACGGCCGTCCCCTGCTCGTGCTCGTCACCTGCGGCGGGGAGTACATCCCCGAGCTGCGCAGCCACCGCGACAACATCGTCGTCACCGCCGTGCCGGTGGCGTGACGGGCCCGAGGGACGTCCGCCGTGACCGCCGCGCCGATCGCGCTCCTCCGATCGAGGACCGAGGTGTCCCGCACGCCGCGCCCCCGCCATAGGCTCGGACCCGTGGCCTCCGCAGCAGCCTCCGCTCCGATCCCGGCCCGGAGCGCTCGCCATGCCCGCGGGGCGGTCGCCGCCGATGCCGCGGCCGCTGCCGACCGCGAGCGGGAGGTCGCCGAGATCGGCGCCGCCTTCGCCGCCGGCGAGGAATGGGCCCTGGCCGAGGCGTACCAGCGCTGGGCCGGTGCCGTGCACGCCGCCGCGGTGCGGTCGTTGCGCAGCGCGGAGGACGCCGAGGACGTCACCCAGCAGGTCTTCGTGTCCGCCTGGCGGGCACGCCAGGGCTTCGACCACAGCCGGGGCCCGCTGCCGGCGTGGCTGACCGGGATCGCCCGGCACGCCGTCGCGGACGCGTGGGCGGACCGGGCCCGCGCGGCGCGCCGGCAGGCTGCTGCCGCGGCCACCGTCCTGGAGGACCGGGTCGACGCCGTCGACGGGCCGGCGACCGACCGGGTCGCGGTCCTCGACGCGCTGGCCGACGAGGGTGAGCCCGCCCGCAGCATCGTCCGGCTGGCCTTCCTCCACGACCTCACCCACCAGCAGGTCGCCGAGCGGCTCGGGCTCCCCCTCGGGACCGTCAAGAGCCACATCCGGCGCAGCCTCGTCAGACTCCGGAGCAGGATGGAGGGCATCGGTGCGACACCCTGACCCCGAGACCCTCGCCCTCAGCGCACTGGGCGAGGACGTCCTCGCCGACGACGCCAGGGCCCACGTCCTGGCCTGCGACGCCTGCCACGACGAGGTGGAGTCCCTGCGCCGGACGGTCGACGCCGTGCGAGGTGCGCCCACCCCCCGGGTGTCCGTCGAGACGCTCCCGCAGGACGAGTCCGCCCCTCCCCCCCCGCCTCGGGTGTGGCAGGGCATCGCGGCCGAGCTCGGCCTCGGCGGCGACCCGCCGGCGACCGGACCGGGACCCTCGCCGGAGACCGTCCTCCCGGCACCGTCGCGGCGTGCCCCGGCGGCCCCCGCCGGGCGCCGCGACCGGTCGACGCGTCCCTTCCCGGGCAACCCGCCGACGCGCCCCGGCCCCGGCC
>JBHJOJ010000097.1:0-18614 GCA_050329835.1 Kineosporiaceae bacterium
CCCCGACGGCCCCGGCCCCGGCGTCGTCGGCCGCCAGCACGGCGTTGACCGCGACCCCCGACGAGGCGAGCGCGCCGACCACCGCCTCCAGCCCGGCCCGCACCGTCTGGACGGCCACCGGGTCACCGGCCGCGGCGTGGGCGACCACGAGCAGGCGGCTGCCGGGCACGGCACCGGCCACCAGCCGGTCGCCGTGCTCCCGCGCCCGCCGCAGCGCCCCCACGACGTCGTCGTCGACCGCCACGTGGTGGACGAGGTCCGGAGGCGGACCTGCGCGGCCGACCCGGGCGTCGGGAACGTCGTCGCCCTCCCACACCACCCGGGCGCCCCCCGCCTCGAGCACCCGGCCCACGGCCCGGGCGAGCGGCCCGGGCCGCCCGCTCATGACGACGACCCGGTCCCCCTCGCCCGCCCCGGCGACAGGGCGGGCGCTCCGTTCGACCGGCGCCGCCCCGCCGGCCGACGCCGGCGGAGCGGTGCCACTGGCGGACGCCCGGATGTCGCGGGTGGACCCGCCGACGACGAGGGACGCCGGGACGACCCGCTCCTGCGGAGGCGCCTGGCGGCCCTCGACGATGTCGATGAGCAGGCGCGCGGCCGCATAGCTGAGGTCGTGCGCGAGCAGGGTGACCGTGGTGAGAGCGGGGTCCAGGCCGGCGGCCTGGCTGTCGTCGATCCGGAACCCGACGAAGGCGACGTCGTCCGGTACGGCGAGCCCGAGGTCCTTGGCGGCCCGGTAGCCCGCCGAGGCCATCGCGGCGTTGCCCAGCAGCACGGCGGTGGGCCGGTCGGGCGACTCCAGCAGGTCGCGGACGGCCTGGTACGTGGACTCGGGGTCGGTGCGGACGAGCGCCCCGTCGTACGGCAGGCCGCCCGCCGCCAGCGCCTCGCGGTACCCGGCGAGCCTGTCCTGCTGGGACTGCAGGTGCGACTTCACCCGGACGAAGCCGACCCGCTCGTGGCCGAGGTCGAGCACGTGGTCCACCGCCAGCCGGGCCGCACCCCGGTCGTCGCCGCGCACACAGTTGATGACGCGACCTGCCAGGCTGCGCTTGATGACGACGTACGGCAGCCCGGCGTCCTCGAGGACGTCGACGTGCTCGTGGGTGATGTCGGCGACGGAGTTGACCAGGACGCCGTCGACGGCGCGCTCCTCGGCGAGAGCGCGCAGGTGGGCGACGGTCTCGTCCTGGAAGACCCCGGTGACGTTGAGCGCGGCGTCGTGTCCCCAGGCGTACTCCCCGATCCCGGACAGCACCGCGCCGACGGTGTTGGCGGCGCGGCGCCACGGCTCCCCCGCGTAGCCGATGCTGACGAACTCCAGCCGGAGCTTGCGCACCGTCGGGGCCAGCATGGTCCCCACCCCGGCGCGGCGGCGGACGACGCCCTCCTTGACGAGCTCCAGCAGCGCCCGGCGCGCCGTCGTCGCGCTCACGTCGTACTGCCGGCAGAGCTGGCTCTCGGACGGCAGCAGGCCGTCTGCGGCGAACTCGCCGCGCCGCATCCGCGCCAGGAGGTCCTGACGCACCTGCTGGTACCGGGGCCCGCCGCCGAGGCGCTCCATCGGTCTGACCGTCTGCGTCATGCCATCACCTCTCCGGTCCCGGCCGGCCGGCCGTCGGCCGGCCCGACCGCCCCGCCCGAGCCTCTCAGGAGACCTGCGTCGCGCAGGTCCTCGGCGAAGTGGCAGGCCGCCCATCGCCCCGGCATGAGCTCCCGCAGCGGGGGCTCCTCGGTGGCACAGCGGGCCTGCGCGTGGCGGCAGCGGGTGTGGAAGGGGCAGCCCGGCGGGGGGTCGGCGGGGTCGGGCACCTCGCCCGCCAGGACGATCCGTTCCCGGTCCGCCCGCAGCCGGGGGTCGGGCGCCGGCACGGCGGACAACAGGGCCTCGGTGTACGGGTGCAGGGGCTGCTCGTACAGCGGGGCGGTCGCACCGAGCTCGACGATGCGGCCCAGGTACATGACGGCGACGCGGTCGCAGAGGTACTCCACGACACCCAGGTCGTGGGCCACGAACAGGTACGACAGCCCACGTTCGCCCTGGAGGTCCTGGAGCAGGTTGAGGGTCTGGGCCCGGATGGAGACGTCGAGGGCGCTCACCGCCTCGTCGGCGACGACCACCTCGGGGTCGAGCACGATGGCCCGGGCGATGCCGATGCGCTGCCGCTGCCCGCCCGAGAAGGCGTGCGGGTAGCGGTTCATGTACTCCGGTCGCATGCCCACCCGACGGAGCACGGTCGCCACCCGGTCGGCCAGGTCGGAGCCGGTCGCCACGCCGTTGACCAGCAGCGGCTCGCCGACGATCTGCCGGACCGTCATCCGGGGGTTGAGCGAGGAGAACGGGTCCTGGAACACCATCCGGATCCGGCGCCGGTAGGGCTGCAGCGCCCGCCCGCGGAGCCGGGCGATGTCCTCGACCCGGTCCTCGCCCAGGTGGTAGCGGATCTCACCCGACGTCGGCTGGTACGCCCGGATGACACAGCGGCCCAGGGTCGACTTGCCGCAGCCGGACTCGCCCACCAGTCCCAGCGTCTCGCCCCGGGCCAGCGTGAGGTCGACCCCGTCGACCGCCCGCACCACCCCGGCCCGCCGGCCCAGCACGCCGGTGCCGAGCGGGAAGTGCATCCGGAGGTCGCGCACCTCCAGCAGCGGTGGTCCGGGCCGCCCGGGTCCGAACGGCGCGACCGGCGCGACGGTGGCCGGTCGGGCGGTCGGCGGGAGCGGCTGCGGGCCGTACAGCAGGCACCGGACCTCGCGGGAGCCCTCGCCCAGGCGAACCGCCGGCGGGACCACGGTGTCGCAGCTCACCGGCACGGCGTGGTCGCACCTCGGGTGGAACGGGCAGCCGGCCGGTCGGTGGAAGGGGCCGGGCACCATGCCGCGGATCGGGTCGAGCCGGTGCCGGGCGCCCGTGCCGACGGCCGGGACCGAGCGCAGCAGCGCCCGCGTGTAGGGGTGCTTCGGGTCGTGGAACAGCTCGTCGACGCCGGACCGCTCGACGACGCCGCCGAGGTACATGACGGCGACATCGTCGGCCATCTCGGCGACCACGCCGAGGTCGTGGGTGATGAACAGCATCGACATGCCGAGGTCGGACTGCAGCTCGCGCAACAGCTCGAGGATCTGCGCCTGCGTCGTGACGTCGAGGGCGGTGGTGGGCTCGTCGGCGATGAGCAGCTCCGGCGAGCACGACAGCGCCATCGCGATCATGGCCCGCTGCCGCATCCCGCCGCTGAGCTGGAACGGGTAGGAGTCGATGCGCCGCTGCGGGGTCGGGATGCCCACCCGGTGCAGCGCGTCGATCGCGCGCTCCCGGGCCTCGGCCTTGGTGACCTTGTCGTGCAACCGGATCGCCTCGACGATCTGGTTGCCGATCGTGTGGACCGGGCTGAGGCTGCTCATCGGCTCCTGGAAGATCATGGCGATCCGGTTGCCGCGGACGGACCGCATCCGGGGCCCCTTCGGGGGCAGGCTCGCCAGGTCCGTGAACGTGGCGGGGCAGCCACCACCGTTCCCCCCGTCGGGGTCGGGGTCGCGGAGCAGGATCCGGCCCGACACGATGCGCCCCGGGGGCTGGACGATGGTGAGGATGCTGCGGGCGGTGATGCTCTTGCCGCTGCCGGACTCCCCCACCAGGCACAGCGTGCGGCCGCGGCGCACCGTGAAGTCGGCCCCGTCGACGGCGCGGACCACCCCCTCCTCCAGCAGGAAGTGGGTGCAGAGGCCCTGGACGTCGAGCACGACGTCCTCGCTCGGGGTCGCCTGCACCGTGTCGTCCCCACGGGTCCCTGTCGTCGTCGCCACCACCTGGGTCGCCACCTCCGTCCCGGTCATCCGTACGGGTCCGCGGCGTCGCGCAGGCCGTCACCGAGGAAGTTGAAGGCGAGGACGGACACGAAGACCGCCCCGCCGGAGGCCAGCAGCCACGGCGCGGTCTGCAGCGCCCGCACGTTCTGGGCCTCCTGGAGCAGCACCCCCCAGCTCACCACCGGCGCCTGCAGGCCGAGCCCGAGGAACGACAGGGCCGTCTCCCCGAGGATCATCGCGGGGATGGCGAGCGTCACGCTGGCGATGATGTGGCTGGTGAACGACGGCAGGATGTGCCGGAAGATCACCCGGGTCCGGCTCGACCCGTCGAGGCGGGCGGCCAGGACGAAGTCCTCCCCGCGCAGCGAGAGGAACCGCCCCCGCACCACCCGTGCCAACGACGTCCACCCGATGACGGACAGCAGGACGGTGATGGCGAAATAGCGCTCCAGCGGCCCCCAGTCCCGCGGCACCGCCGCCGCGAGGCCCATCCACAGCGGGATCGACGGGATGGACATCAGGAACTCGATGACCCGCTGGATGACCGTGTCCACGACACCGCCGACGTACCCGGAGATCCCTCCGATCACGATGCCCAGCACCAGGCTCACGGCGACCCCGACCAGCCCGATGCTCAGCGAGATCTGGGAGCCGAGGATGATCCGGGAGTACAGGTCCTCGCCGTTGTCGTTCGTGCCCAGCAGGTACATCGGCTGGGTGTCGTCCACCGGGCCGATGAGGCGGATGTCGGTGGGGATGACGCCGAACAGCTCGTACGGCTCCCCCCGATCGAACAGCCGGACCGGGATCCGCTGGGTGTCGTCGACCTCGTAGACCAGGGCGAGGGACTCCGGGTCCCGCTCGGCCTGGTATCCCAGGACGTAGAGGCCCTCGGCGGACACCCGCAGGGGCTGCGGCGGGGCGTAGGTGTACTGCCCGTCCTGCCGGTCCCCCGGGAACGGCGCGAGGAACGGCGCGAACAGCGCGATCGCGTACAGCGCAGCGACCACCACGGCGCTCGCCAGGGCCACCCGGTGCCGCCGGAACCGCCACCACATGAGACGCCACTGCGAGGCGACGTCGACCTCCGCCTCGTCCTCGTGCAGCGACCGGGCGAGCGCGTCCGGGGGCTGCGTCCCGTGACCGGTCGCCCCCGGCGGGCCGTCGGCGGGGCCGGGTGCGGCCGCGGACCCGGGAGCCCTCTCCATCGCGGTGCTCATGCTCGCCCCCTCATCCGTGCTGCAGCCTGATGCGGGGGTCGAGCCAGGCCAGGAGCAGGTCGGAGATCAGCGTGCCGATGACGGTCAGCACGCTGAGGATCAGCAGGAAGCTGCCCGCGAGGTACATGTCCTGGCTGCGCAGCGCCTCCAGGAGCAACGGTCCGGTGGTCGCCAGACTCAGCACCACCGAGATGATGATCTCGCCGCTGATGAGGGCGGGCAGCTCCCACCCCACGGTGCTGACGAACGGGATCGCCGCCGTGCGCAGGGGGTACTTCGTGACCAGCCGCGCCTCCGGCACGCCCTTCGCTCGGGCCGTCTCGACGTACGGCTTGTCGATCTCGTCCAGCAGGTTCGCCCGCAGGATGCGGATCCCGCCCGCGGTCCCGGCCACGCTGATGATGAGCACCGGGATCCACATGTGCTGCAGCAGGTCGATGACCTTGCCCAGGTTCCATGCCGCGTCCTGGTACTCGGGCGAGAACAACCCCCCGACGCTCTGCCCGAAGAAGGCGAACGACACGTACATGAGGACGAGCGCGAACAGGAAGTTGGGGATGGCCAGCCCGACGAACCCGAGGAACGTGAACGTGTAGTCCCCGATCGAGTACTTGCGCATCGCCGAGTAGATGCCGATCGGGAAGATCAGCAGCCACGAGAACAGCAGCGTGCTGAGGGAGAGGACGATGCTGAGAGCGATCCGCTCGCCGATGAGGTCGGAGACGGGCTGGTTGTAGGCGAAGGACTCGCCGAAGTCGCCGCGGAACACGATGCCGCTGATCCACACCCAGTACTGGACCCAGATCGGCTCGTCGAGGCCGTAGCGCTCGCGCAGCGCCTCGATCTGGGCCAGGTCGACGGTGTCGCCTTGGGCCCGAAGCCGCGCGATCGTCGAGGTGAGGAAGTCGCCCGGCGGCAGCTGGATCACAACGAAGGTCACGATCGAGATCGCGACCAGCGTCGGGATCACGTACAGCACCCGTCGGACGACGTACCTCAGCATCGTCTCGCCACCCCGCCTCGTCCCGCACGGCCTAGGTGCCGGTGGCGCCGTCGGCGAGGAAGAACTGGGCCGGGTTGACCGGACCCGGGGTCCCGAAGCGCGAGGAGTCGGCGAACCCCTCCGGGACGTTGCGGAAGTTCTCCCCCGCGATGCCGTAGTGCGCCTGGGGCAGGTTGACCCCGATGGTCCAGAACTCCTCCCGCGCGATGTCGAGGATCTGCTGCATGAGCTCGACCTGCTCGTCCGGGTCGCTGCTGGCCTTGATCTCGGTGTACAGCTCACCCTGGCGCACGATGGCCTCCGGGGGCTCCTGACCGCCCTCGTCGTCGCGCCACCAGGACGACCACAGGGGCGCCCATAGGGCGCTGTCGCCGTCACCGGCCGCCAGGTAGTTGTCGTTCTCGATGAAGGCGTCTCGCATCCCGCCGCTGCCGTCGGAGGCGATGGCCTCGTACTCGTTGGCGTCCCGGCGCTCCTCCCACAGCGTCCGGTCCACGGTGTCCAGCCGCATGTCCACCCCGACCTCCTGCCACATCCGGCGGATCAGGTTGAGCGCGTCGACCTGCTCGGTCTGGTCGCTGCGGACCAGCATGCCGAAGGCGAACGGACGGCCGTCGGGGAGCAGCCGGACGCCGTCGCCGTTCCGCTCGCCGAACCCGGCCTCGTCGAGCAGCCGGTTCGCCTCGTCGATGTCGAACTCCGTGTACTGGGTGCCCAGCTCCTCGTCGTACAGCTCGCCCGCCTCCGGGCGCGGGGCAGCCTGCCAGGGTTCGCCCTGGCCCTGGTAGACGATGTCGATGATCTCCTGCCGGTCGACGGCGTGGGAGAGCGCGACCCGGACGTCCCGGTTCCGGAAGGCCTCGGCCAGGACGGCGTCCTGGGCCGTCATGTTGAGGTTGAGGGTGGTGGTGTTCATCTCGGCCTCGACCATGTCGAACAGCCGGAACCCGCCGCGCTCGCTGTTCTCCACCAGCACCGGCCGGTTGCGCAGCCGGTTGATGGTGCGGGCGTGGTAGTCGAGCTCACCGTTCGAGGCGTTGAGGAGCATGACCTCCTCGTTCTCCACGACCGAGTAGACGACGCGGTCGAGGTAGGGCAGCTGGTTGCCCTCGGTGTCGACCTTCCAGTAGTAGGGGTTGCGCTCGGCCTCGACCCGCGAGCCGGACCCGTACTCGGTGGTGAGCATCCATGGGTGCATCGTCGGGACGCCCAGGACCTGCCAGAACTCGTCGCTGCCGCTGCCCGTGCAGCCGTTGTCGATGAAGAGCTCGGTCCAGTCCTCGGCGCCCTCCTCGGCGACCAGGGTCTCGATGTCGTCGTTGAAGTCCTCGTGGAACTCGCCGCAGTAGTGCGCCGGGTACGACACCATGTCCGACCCGTCGTTGCCGGCCATCCACTGCAGCAGCAGACCGTTGGGCTCGGAGAAGACGAACCGGACCGTGAGGTCGTCGACGGTCTCCACCGTCGTGTCGACCTCCTCGCCGCTGGGGCGCATCCAGCGCGGCGCTCCGCCGTCCTCCAGTGCGTCCTCCCGCAGGGCCACGGCGTCCCACCAGAACTGGATGTCCGCGGCGGTGAACGGCTCGCCGTCGCTCCACCGCAGACCCTCGCGGAGCCGGAAGGTGTACTCCGTGGCGTCGTCGTCGACCTCGAACGACTCGGCGAGGTTGGGGATGGGCTCGGTCCACTCCGGATCCCAGCGCAGCAGGCCCTCGTAACCGATGGTGCGCTTGAGCCACGGTGCGTCCCCGACGCCGAGCAGCGCCGAGCGCCACTCGCCGCCGTAGTCCCCGACCTCCTCCACCGGCTCGACCACCAGCGGCTCGGCGGGCAGCCGCTCCTCGACCGGCGGCAGGTCCCCCGCCTCGACCAGGGCGGCCAGCATCGGCGCCTCGCCGCTGCCACCGCCCGCCGCGACGCCCGTCGCACCGTCGTCGCCGTCGCGCGGCTCCGGGTCGGTCGACAGGCTGCACCCCGCCAGGACGACGGAGAGCGCGGCCACGGCCGGCACCATCGACCGGATCCCTCGACGCCTCATCGTGCACCCACCTCCTCGTGGACAACCTCGTGTACTAGGTATACTAATCTGGTAGACGCGCCGTCAAGGCCGCATGACACCGAGGACCGGCCGTGGCCGGCGAGGGGAGCCGCTCGTGACCGAGACCGTGACGGGAGTGTCGTCGAGCGGCCCCGCCGATCCCGCCCCGGTCCCCGCCGTGGACCTCGACGGGGCCCGCGAGATAGCCGGTGACCTGCGCATCTCCCGGATCGAGAGCCATCTGTCGCCCGACGGCGCCGTCGCGGTCGTCCGGGTGCGGACCGCGGACGGGGCGGAGGGTGTCGGGCAGGTGGCTGCCCGCAACGCCCACATCACCGTCGCCGTGCTGCACGACCTGGTGGCCCCGCTGTGCCTCGGCGCCAGCTCCTGGGACGTCGGGGGGCTGTCCCACCGCGTCCCGACGGAGCTGTACAAGTTCACCGGCACCTTCCTGTACCGCGCCCTGGGCGGGGTCGACACCGCGCTGTACGACCTCCTGGGCAAGGCCGTCGGCCAGCCCGTGCACCGCCTCGTCGGGGGCGGGCTGCGCTCCCGCGTCCCGGTTTACGCCTCCAGCCTCAACCGCCGGATCACCCCGGAGGACGAGGCCGAGCGGATGGCGGAGGCCGTCGACGAGCACGGCTTCCAGGGCGTCAAGGTCAAGATCGGCCAGCGGATGGGCGGCGACGTCGACGTCTGGCCCGGGCGGACCGAGCGGATGATCGAACGCGTCAGCGCGGTCCTGGGCGGTCGTGTCCACCTCGTCGCCGACGCCAACGGCGGCTTCACGCCGAGCCGGGCGATCGAGGTCGGCCGCCGGCTGGAGGCCCACGGTTTCGACCACCTCGAGGAACCGTGCCCGTTCCAGGAGCACGCCAACACCAAGCGCGTCGCGGACGCCCTCGACATGGCGGTGGGCGGCGGCGAGCAGGACCACGCCTTGCCGGTGTTCGAGCACCTCGTCCACGACCGGGTGGTCGACATCGTCCAGCCGGACGTCTGCTACGTCGGCGGGTTTACCCGCGCCCTGCAGGTGGCCCGGATGGCCGAGGCCGCCGGCATCCCGTGCACCCCCCACTGCTCGACACACTCCATGATCCAGGTGTTCACGCTGCACCTGGCCGCCGCCTCGCCCGCCCTCTCCCAGCGTCAGGAGTGGCGCCTGGACGAGGACCCGGCCTGGTGCCGCGACCTCTTCGAGCCGGTCCCCCGGATCGTCGACGGCCTCGTCGACGTTCCGACCGGGCCGGGCTGGGGCATCGAGCCGACCGCGGGGTTCCTCTCCAGGGCCGAGGTGAGGGTCTCGGCCCTGTGAGGCGCCGGCGCGGGGACCGCTCCCCCGGCCCGGCGCGGCGACCCGCACGGACCCCGGGCGCCCTGGCGGGCCTGGCCGTGGTCCGGCCCCACCTGCGCCCGCACCTGCCCCGGATGCTGGGGCTGGGGACGCTGTACGGGGCACTCGCGGCCGCGGCTGCCCTCGCCGGGCCCGCCCTGCTGGCCCGGGCCCTGGACGACCTGCTGGACGGCGGGGCCGCCACCGGCACACTCGTCGCCTACGGCGCCGGCCTCGTCGCCCTGTCGGGCGTCTTCGCCCTGTTCCGGTACCTGTTGCGGATGCTGGGCGGGGAGGTCGCCGCCGGGGTCAGCTACGGCGTGGCCCAGGACTACCTGGGACACCTGCTCACCCTGGACCGCGGCACCGTCCGCCGCTTCGGCGAGGGCGACCTGCTCTCGCGTGGCACGCACGACCTCATCCCGGTCTGGAAGCTGTTCTCGGCGGCCTTCCAGATGGGCCTCAACGCGGCGTTCACCGTGCTGGCCAGCCTGGCACTGGTCGCCGTGCTGAGCCCGGTCCTCGCCGCCGTCGCCGCCGGCCTGCTGGTGGCGGGGGTGGCGGCCCAGCTGCTGGTCGGCCGGGTGCTGCGCCGGCTGGCCGGCCGCGTCCAGGCGGCGATGGCCGCCATGGCGGGCTTCCTCGAGGAGCACCTGCGCGCCGCCCCCGCCCTGGCCGCGCACGACCAGGGCGCCGGCGCGGTCACCGCCTTCGGCGGCCGCAACCGGGCGTACGCCGACGCCGCGGTGCGGTACTCGCTGCGGTCCGGGCTCGTCGCCCCGCTGCCGTCGCTGGTCGCCCAGCTGGCGGCGGCCGTGGTCCTGCTCCTGGGTGGGGCGGCGGCCGTCGCCGGCGCGCTGACCGTGGGGCAGCTCGTCCAGATCTTCGTCTACCTGCGTCTGCTGTCGGGGGCGGCGCAGCAGGTGGGCCGGGCCTACGAGCGGCTGCAGCAGGGTGCCGCCGCCACGGCGCGGATCCGGGAGGTGCTCGACGGCCGCCCCGCGGTGGCGGACCCGCCGCACCCGGTCCCGCTGCCGCCCGGTGCCGGGATCGGCCTGCGGGGCGTCGGCGTGCGGATCGACGGCCGGTGGGTGCTGAGAGGGGTCGACCTCGACGTCGCCGGGGGCGAGACGGTCGCCGTCGTGGGGGCGACGGGATCCGGGAAGAGCACGCTGCTGGACCTCGTGGCCCGGGTCCGGGACCCGGACGAGGGCACGGTGCTGGTGGCCGGCCGCGACGTCCGCGAGGTACGCCTCGCCGAGCTGCGCCGCGCCGTGGCCGTCGTCCCGCAGGAGCCGTCGCTGTTCGCGGCCTCGGTCCGGGACAACGTCGCCCTGGGGCTGACCGGCGTGCCCGACGCCGAGGTCCGGGCGGCGCTGCGGGCCGCCGACCTGGAACGCGACGTCGAGCGGTGGCCCGAGGGCTGGCACACCGAGGTGGGCGAGGGAGGCGCCCGGCTGTCCGGCGGGCAGCGGCAGCGGGTCGCCGTCGCCCGGGCCCTGCTGCGCCGGTCGCGGGTGCTGCTGGTGGACGACGCCCTGTCCCAGCTCGACACCGGCACCTCGCACCGGGTGGCGGCCCGCCTCGACGCGATGGCGGGCGAGGCGACCCGCCTGGTCGCCAGCGGGGTGCCCGGCTCCGCCGGGACCCGCGACGCCGACCGCGTCGTGGTGCTCCACGACGGCCGGGTGGTCGAGCAGGGCACCCACGACGAGCTGGTCGCCCGGGGCGGGCGGTACGCGGAGCTCCACGATGCCGCGCGGGGCTGAGCGGGGTCCCGGCCCCGATCCGGGACGAGGGTCGGGCTCGGGGCAGGACACGGGGCCGGACCGGGCGCTGCTGTGGCTGGTCGCCACGCTGCTGCGGCCCCACTGGCGGCCCCTCGCCGAGGCGCTGGTGGCGCTCGCCGGGGCCGCGACGCTGGCCGCCGCGCCGCCGTACCTGCTGCGCGAGGCGATCGACGGCCCGCTGGCCCGGGGCGACGCCGGCGGGCTGGCGCCCTATGCCGCCGCCTACGCCGGCGTCGCGGTGGCCCTCGTCGGCCTCCAGGCGGTGCAGACCGTGCTGCTCCAGCGGGCCGGCCAGCGGGCCCTCGCCGACCTGCGGGCCCGGCTGTTCGGGCACGTCCTGGGCGGGGGCCCGGCCCCGTCCGGCGGCGGGGGCGGGGCGGGCGTCGGCGGTTCCGTGGCGCGCCTGACCGGTGACGTCGACGCGCTGGAGGCGCTGCTCTCGGGGAGCATCGTGACGATCCTCACCGAGAGCGCCACCCTCGTCGTCGTCGTGGTCGTCATGGTCCTGCTCGACTGGCGGATGGCGCTGCTGGTGCTCGCCGTGCTGCCGGTCCTGCTCGCGGTCACGTGGGTCTACCGGCGCCGGATCCGCCGCTCGTCGCGCGGGGAGCGGGCGGCGATGGCGCGCGTCGGCGGCGTGCTGGCCGAGCGGCTCCACGGCCTCGTCGTCGTCCAGCTCTTCGGTGACGAGGCCGTGACGGCCCGGGCCTTCGACGACGCCAACCGGGCGCACCGGGCCTCGCTGCTGTCGCTGCGCCGGCACAGCGCGGCGTTCCTCGCGGTGCAGGAGGTGGTCGCCGCCGTCGGCCTGGCCGTGGTGCTGGTCGGGGGCGGTGCCGCCGTGCTCGCGGGCGCGACCACGGTGGGGACCCTGGTGGCCTTCACCCAGTACGCCGACCGGACGTTCGCCCCGGTCCTCAAGCTGTCGGAGGAGTACAACGCGATCCAGGTCGCGCTCGGGGCGGCCGAACGTATCGCCGCCCTGCTCCGGACCCGGCCCGCGGTGCGCGAGCCCGAGCAGCCCGTGCCGCTGGCCGAGCCGGTCCGCGGCGCCCTCGACCTCAAGGCGGTGTCCTTCGGCCACCGGCCCGACGTCCCGGTGCTCCGCGAGGTCACGCTGTCCGTGCCGGCCGGGCAGACCGTCGCCCTCGTCGGGGCCACCGGGGCCGGGAAGTCCACCCTGGCGGCGCTCGTGGCGCGGGTCCACGACCCGGAGGAGGGCGAGGTGCTGCTCGACGGGGTGCCGGTCGCCGCGCTCCGCCTGGCGGACCTGCGGCGCGCGGTGACCGTGGTGCCGCAGGACCCGCTGTGCCTCGAGGGCACGATCGCCTTCAACATCCGGCTGTACCGGGACGACGTGAGCGACGACGACGTCCGCCGCGCGGCCGAGGCGGCCGGGGCGGCGGCCCTGGTCGCGAGCCTGCCCGGGGGGTACGGGTTCCGGGTGGCCCCCGGCGGGGCGAACCTGTCGGCCGGTCAGCGGCAGCTGGTGGCGCTCGCGCGGGCCGTCGCACTGTGCCCGCGGGGGGTCCTCGTGCTCGACGAGCCGACGAGCGCGGTCGACCCGCGGACCGAGTCCCTCGGCCGCGCGGACCTGCGCCGCGCCCTGGCGGGGCGGACCAGCGTGATCATCGCCCACCGGCTGGCCACGGTCCGGGAGGCGGACCGGATCCTCGTGCTCGAGGCCGGCCGGGTGGTCCAGGACGGCTCGCACGAGGAGCTGCTCGCCCGGGACGGTCCCTACCGGCGCCTGCACGGCGCGGCCGGCCCCGGAGGGGGTGTGACGGCGCGGGGCGTTGACGACCGTGGCGCCCCGGGGGACGCTCGGGGGCGTGAGTGACGGCACGACGCCGGAGACGACGACCGGCGGGGCCGCCGAGGGGCCGACGACCGCGACCGCCGGGCCGGCCGTGGCGCCGGCCACCGGGGACGGCGGCGCGGGGACGGTCCGGACCGGTCCCCCCACGTGGGCGCGGCGGCTGGTGACCGTCCTGACCGCGGCGGGCCTGAACGCCGCCGTTTGGCTGGTGGCGGTGCGGGTCGCGGGCGTCGACCTGGTCGTGGACGCCCCCGGACAGGGTCGCCAGGAGATCGGGATCGGCGTCGTCGTGCTCGCCACGGTGGCGGCCGGCCTCGCCGCCTGGGTGCTGCTGGCCGTGCTCCGCCGCGTCTGGACGCACGGCGCGGAGACGTGGACCGTGATCGCGGCCGTCGTGACGGCGCTGTCCCTCGCGGCACCTCTGCTGTCCGAGGGCACGGTCGCCGACCGGGCCGTCCTCGGCCTCATGCACGTCGTCGCGGCCGTCACCGTCGTCGGCGGCTTCCGGCGGGCGTCCCGCTGACCTGGCTGCTCGCGGCCGCGGCGACCGCCGCCGCGACCTTCGTCGCCGAGTTCGGGGACAAGTCCCAGCTGCTCTCCGCGGGGCTGGCGGCCCGCTTCGCCCGGCGGACCGTGCTCGCCGGGGTGGTCCTCGGGATCCTCGCGGTCCAGGCGGTCGCGGTCGCGCTGGGGTCCGCGCTCGGGGCGTTCCTGCCGGAGCGCGCGGTGGCCCTCGCCTCGGCCGCCCTCTTCGTCGCGGTCGCCGCCTGGCTCTGGTGGGACGGCCGGACCCGCGAGGCACCCGCCGCGGCCGACGGTGACCGGCAGGAGCCCGCGGCCCCGGCCCGTGGCGGCACGGCCTCCGCCACCCGCCTCCGGACGCGGGTGTCCGCGTCGGCCGTCCTCGCGGTCGCCGCGGCCTTCGCGGTCGGGGAGCTGGGCGACAAGACCCAGCTCGCCACGGTGGCCCTGGCGTCGCGACAGGACTGGTCGGCGACGCTGCTCGGAGGGGTGGTGGGGATGACGGCGGCCAACGCCCTCGCCGTCGAGGCCGGGGCCCGGCTCGGCCGGCTCGCGGACCGGCACCTGGTCCAGCGCGTCTCGGCCGCCGTGTTCGCGCTGGCCGGCGTCGTGCTGGCGGTGCTCGCACTCGTCGGGTGACGCGGGCGGTCAGGGGGCACGCCCGCGTCCGGCAGCGGGGTCGTCAGCTCCCCGCGCCGACGACCCAGGCGGCCGCGGCGACCTGGCCGGCGGCGACGGCCAGGCGGGCCCGGTCCACCGTCCTCAGCCGCCCGTGGTGCTCGGCGGCCACTGCGGGCGGCAGTCCCGGCCGGGCGAGGGCGCGGTGCGCCGGGACCGCACCGAGACCGGTGAGCAGCGGCGTCGCCGCCGTTACCAGGACCGCGAGGGCCACCGCCGCCGCGGGCGCCCTCCCCGGGGCGAGGACCAGGGTCGCGACGCCAGCGGCGAGCAGGCCGTAGACCGGGGCCACGACCACCGCCATCCGGGCGGTGTACCGGGCGTGCAGGCCCGGTGCCGCGGCCGGCGCCGCACGCGCGAGGTCCGCCAGACCGGGATAGACCACGACGTGGACCACCGACTGGAAGGTCAGGTGCACCACGGCCGCGACGGCGAAGGCGAGCGGACCGACGCTCATCGTCCAGGCTCCTCCCAGCGGGCATCCAGACTCGTGCCGCACCCTGGTGTCATGGGCCTTACCATGACCGACGCACCGACCCGGCTGCTGGTGGTCGACGACGAGCCGTCCATCCGGGACCTGCTCGCCGCCTCGCTGCGCTACGCCGGGTACTCCGTCGCCACCGCCGAGGACGGGGCCGGCGCCCTGGCGGCGGCGGACCGGGACACCCCGGACCTCGTCGTGCTCGACGTCATGCTGCCCGACATGGACGGCTTCGACGTCACCCGCAAGCTGCGCGAGCGGGGCCGCGACGTCCCGGTGCTGTTCCTCACCGCCCGCGACGACGTCGACGACAAGGTGAAGGGCCTGACGGTGGGCGGCGACGACTACGTCACCAAGCCGTTCAGCCTCGAGGAGGTCGTCGCCCGGATCCGGGCCGTGCTCCGGCGCTCTGGCCACGCCGAGGCGCAGCCCGCCAACCGGCTGACCTTCGCCGACCTGGAGCTCGACGAGGACGCCCACGAGGTGCGGCGCGGCGGGCAGGCGGTCGAGCTCTCGCCGACGGAGTTCAAGCTGCTGCGCTACCTCATGCACAACCCCAACCGGGTGCTGTCGAAGAGCCAGATCCTCGACCACGTGTGGGACTACGACTTCGGCGGCGACGGTGCCATCGTCGAGTCGTACATCTCCTACCTCCGACGCAAGATCGACAAGGTGGGTCCCCCGCTCATCCACACCAAGCGCGGGGTCGGCTACGTCCTCCGCCTGCCGCCCGGTGCCTGACCGGCGGCCGGGTCCGGCGTGGCGCTGACGGTCGCGGCCCGGGCGGCCTCCCGGGTCAGCATCCGGCTGCGGCTCGTCGCGATCCTGGTCGCGGCGATCGTCCTCAGCACGCTGGTCTTCGGTGCCGTCCTGCTGGTGACGGTGCGCACCGTGCTCATCCAGCGCATCGACTCGCAGCTGGCGGCGGGGCAGGCGCTGGCGCAGCAGACGGTCGTCGACCTCACCCGGCGGGGATCCACCCTGATCCCCAGCGACTACGTCGTGGTCTTCGTCCTCGAGGGGCAGCCCGAGCCCTCGGTCTTCAGGTCGCAGGTCGCCGCCGTGGACGGGACCCCCGACACGAGTCAGATGGGCGTGTCCCCGGAGCGGCCCCGCGGCCGGCCGTACACGGTGGCGGGCCAGGACGAGGGCGGGCCGTGGCGGGTCGTCACGTACCCGCTGGACTCCGGGCTGGGATCGGTCTCGGTGGCCCTCCCCTTCGACGCGGACGAGACCGCGGTCAGCCTGGCCCGGCGGACGGTGCTGATCGGCCTGGCGGTGGCGGTGCTGGCGGCCCTGCTGGGGTCGTGGGCCGTCTCCCGCTCGCTGCGCCCCCTGCGCGACGTCGAGACGACCGCGGCGGCCATCGCGGCCGGGGACTTCTCCCGCCGGATGCCCGAGGGCGGGCAGGACACCGAGGTCGGCCGGCTCACCCGGGCGCTCAACGGCATGCTCGCCCACATCGAGTCCGCGATCCGCTCGCGCGAGCGCTCGCGGGACCGGATGCGGCAGTTCGTCGCCGACGCCAGCCACGAGCTGCGGACCCCGCTGGCCGCCATCCGCGGGTACGCCGAGCTGCACCGGCAGGGCGCGGTCCCGCCACAGGAGGTGGCGGCCACGTTCCAGCGGATCGAGGGCGAGTCGACGCGCCTCGGGACCTTGGTGGAGGACCTGCTCGCGCTGGCGCGGCTGGACGAGCAGCGGCCGCTGCGCCGGGATCCGGTCGATCTGGCGGTGCTGGCGATCGACGCCGCCGCGTCGATCCGGGCGCTGGACCCGCAGCGCCCGGTGCGGGTCGGCGACGGCAACGGCGGGCCGGTGCAGCCGGTGGTCGTCACGGGGGACGACGACCGGCTGCGCCAGGTGCTGGCGAACCTCGCCGGTAACGCGGTGGCCCACACCCCGCCCGGCACCCCGGTCGAGATAGCCGTCGGGCGCGTCGGCGGCGGGGCCGCGGTCGACGTCGTCGACCACGGCCCCGGGATCCCGGCGGAGGCGCGCGTGCGGGTCTTCGAGCGCTTCGCCCGCCTCGACGCCTCCCGCAGCCGGGGCCGGGGCGGGGGCGCCGGGCTCGGCCTGGCGATCGTCGCCTCGGTCGTCGACGCCCACGGGGGTGAGGTCGAGGTCCTCGACACCCCCGGCGGCGGCGCCACCCTCCGGGTCCGGCTGCCGGCCGGGCCGGAATCCGGGCCCGTGGTGGTCCCGCCCCGCTCACCGGGTCGTCCGGCGGTCCCGGACACGAGTCCCTGACACCGGCTCGGAACCGGACGGCGAGGCGGGCCCGTTCAGGCCAGGAGCTGGCGGCGCGCCAGGTCCCGGTACAGCGGCGAGGTCTCGACCAGTTGGGCGTGCGTGCCGGTCCCGACCACCCGCCCGGCGTCGAGGACGACGATCCGCTCGGCCCGGGCGACCGTGCTCAACCGGTGGGCGATGACGAGCACGCTCGTCCTCCGCCCGGTGGCAGCGATCGCCTCGGCCAGGGACGCCTCGTTGGCGGCGTCGAGATTGGCGGTGGGCTCGTCGAGCAGCAGCAGCGAGGCGCCGGCCAGCAGCGCCCGGGCGATGGCCAGCCGCTGGCGTTCGCCGCCGGACAGCAGGACCCCGTCGTCGCCGACCGGCGCGGCAAGCCCCAGGGGGGAGCGGTCCACCACCCCGAGCAGGTTGACCCGTCCCAGGACCGCCCGGAGCTCGGCGTCGGCGGCCTCCGGCGCGCCCAGGCGCAGATTCTCCGCGACGGTCCCGGCCAGGGCCGGGGCGTCCTGCTCGACGTAGGCCATCCGGGCCCGCAGGTCGGAGTGCGGCAGGTCCCGGACGTCCGCCCCGTCGACCAGCACGGCGCCCTCGTCGACCTCGTAGAACCGCTCGACCAGGGCGAGGACCGTCGACTTGCCGGCCCCGGACGGGCCCACCAGGGCGGTGGTGCCGCCGCGCACCGCCTGGAACGACACCCCACGCAGGGCCTGCGGGCCGTCGGCGTAGGTGAACGTGACGTCCCGGAACTCCACCGGCGGGCCGGCGGGGTCGGCGCCGCGGTCCGCGGGACCGGGGCGGTCGGCGCGGGCGGGAGCCGCGGCCGCCTCCTCGTCGGGCAGGGCGAGGATGTCCTCGATCCGCCCGACCGCCCCCAGCCCGGACTGGACCGCCGTCGCGGCCTGGATCGCCGACGCCAGCGGCTGGATGAGCAGGAACAGCAGGAACACGAACGCCACGAGGTCCTCGATACCGGCCGCCCCGGACGCCACCCGCGCCCCCCCGATCCCGAGCACGGCGACGAAGGCGCCCTGGATCGCCACCGACGCCACCGGGCCGAGCACCGCCTCGACCCGGGCCAGGCGCACCCCGGCGCCGAAGGCGGAGCGCACCGCCGTCTCGACGAGGCGGCCCTCGCGCTCCTCGGCCCGCGCCGCCCGGACCGTGCGGACGGCGCCGATCGCCCGGTCGACGCCCGCCGTCATCTCGCCCACCGCCTCCTGGGCCTCGCGGGTGAGGCGCTGGATGCGGCGGACCACGGTGCCGGCGACCGCGAGCACGATCCCCACCGCGACCACCGTGACGCCCAGCAGCACCGGGTCGACGACGGCCATGAGGACCAGTGCCCCGGCGGCCGTGACGACCCCGGAGGCGGCGTCGACCACCCCGGACTGGACGACGACCCGCAGCAGCGTGGTGTCCGAGCCCACCCGCGACAGCAGGTCGCCACCGCGGCGGCGGTCGAACTCGGCGACCGGCAGCCGCAGCACGTGGCGGGTGAGGCGCAGGCGGGCGTCGCGCACTACGGCCTCACCGGTGCGGCGCAGGACGTAGGCCTGCACCCCGGACAGGACCGCGGCCACCAGCAGCGCCGCCACCAGGACCGCCGCGGCGACCGCGCCCTCGCGCGACAGCCCGTCCGGCCCGACCGCGGCGACCACCTCGCGGGCCAG
>JBHJOJ010000098.1:0-15438 GCA_050329835.1 Kineosporiaceae bacterium
GGGCGTCGCGGGACCGGTGCCGGCCCCGCGGTGGTGCCACGTCCAGCGCTGGGGCTACGCCCGGCCCGACCGCCCGCGCCCCGCACCGCCGTTCGCGCTGAGCGCCGAGGGCCTGGGCGTGTGCGGCGACGCCTGGGGCGACCGCTCGCGCGTCGAGGGGGCCTGGTCGTCCGGCACGGGGCTGGGCGCCGCGCTGGCGGCGGCGCTGGAGGCGACTCCTCCCGCCGGACTGGACTAGCCTGCCCTCCCGTGCCAGCCATCGTCATCGTCGGCGCCCAGTGGGGCGACGAGGGCAAGGGCAAGGCCACCGATCTCCTCGGCGGGCGAGTCGACTACGTCGTCCGCTACCAGGGCGGCAACAACGCCGGCCACACCGTCGTGGTCGGCGACCAGTCCTACGCCCTGCACCTGCTGCCCTCGGGGATCCTCACCCCGACCGTCGTCCCCGTCATCGGCAACGGCGTCGTCGTCGACCTCGGGGTGCTCTTCGGCGAGATCGACGCCCTCACCGCCCGCGGCGTCGACTGCTCGCGCCTCATGGTTTCGGCGGACGCGCACGTCATCGCGCCCTACCACGTGACCGTGGACAAGGTGGGCGAGCGGTTCCTCGGCAAGCGGGCGATCGGCACCACCGGTCGCGGCATCGGGCCGACCTACATGGACAAGGTCGGGCGGATCGGGATCCGGGTTCAGGACCTCTTCGACCCGTCGATCCTGCGGCAGAAGGTCGAGGGGGCGTTGCGGCAGCGGAACGAGCTGCTCGTCAAGGTCTACAACCGCCGCGCCATCACGGTGGACGAGATCACCGAGCACCTCCTCGGGTACGCGGACCGCCTCCGGCCCTACGTCGGCGACGCCCGCCTGGTCCTCAACAGCGCCCTGGACGAGGGGCGGACCGTGCTGCTGGAGGGGGGCCAGGGAACGCTGCTCGACGTCGACCACGGCACCTACCCCTTCGTCACCTCGTCGTCGCCGACGGCCGGGGGGGCGTGCATCGGGTCCGGGATCGGGCCCACCCGGATCGACCGGGTCGTGGGGATCCTCAAGGCCTACACCACGCGGGTCGGCGCCGGCCCCTTCCCGACCGAGCTCGAGGACGCCGACGGCGAACGGCTGCGCCGGATCGGCGGCGAGGTCGGGGTGACCACGGGCCGCAACCGCCGGTGCGGCTGGTTCGACGCGGTGATCGCCCGCTACGCGACGCGGGTGAACGGGCTGACGGACTTCTTCCTCACCAAGCTCGACGTGCTCACCGGGTTCGAGCGGATCCCGGTGTGCGTCGCCTACGACGTCGATGGGGTCCGCCACGACGAGATGCCCCTCACCCAGACCGACCTCCACCACGCCACGCCGGTGTACGAGGAGCTGGCGGGCTGGGACGACGACATCACCAAGGCCCGCAGCTGGGAGGACCTGCCGCCGGCGGCCCGAGCCTACGTCGGGGCGCTGGAGGAGATGTCCGGCTGCCGGGTGAGCGCGATCGGCGTGGGCCCCGCCCGCGACGCCACGATCGTCCGCCACGACCTGCTCGGCTGACGCCCCGGCGCCCGGCGCCACTGCGGCGCCGATCGGGCCGGGAACAACCGGCCCGGTCCACGGCCTTGTCATGACACGTGCCGTCATCACTCGCGACCCTCCCCGCCGTTCCGTCCCCCCGCTCGCAGCGTCGCGAGGCACCCGCCCGCTGGTCCCGTATCGGTCCGCCCCAGCTGCTGCTGCTCGGTACCGTCACCGCGGTCGGCCCGCTGACGATCGACCTCTATCTGCCCGCGCTGCCGGCGATGGCGGCGGAGTTCGCGGTGGAGCCGGCGGCCCTGCAGCTCAGCCTCACCGCCACCGTCCTCGGCCTGGCGCTCGGCCAGCTCGTGCTCGGCCCGGTGTCCGACCGGCTCGGCCGTCGCGCCCCGCTCGTCGGCGGGCTCGCCGCCTACGCTGCCGTCACCGTGGCGCTGGCCTTCGCCGGCAGCCTGCCTGCGCTCGTCGCGGGCCGGTTCGTGCAGGGCTTCCTGGCGGCCGCGGCGCTCGTCGTCACCCGGGCCGTGCTGCGCGACCACGTGAGCGGGCCCGCCTTGGGCCGGGCGCTGGCCGGCCTGGTGCTCGTCATGGGCGCGGGTCCCATCCTCGCGCCGGCGCTCGGCAGCCTGCTCCTGCAGGTGACCGGCTGGCGCGGGGTCTTCGTCGCGCTGGCGGTCCTCGGCGCCGCGACGGCGGCGGCGGTCGCCGTCGCGATGCCCGAGAGCCTGCCCCGGCACCGGCGGGTCGCGGTGCCGGTGCCCCGCCTCGCCCGGGGGTACGCCGCGCTGGCCGTCGACCGGTCGTTCGCGGCACCGGCGCTGGCCTCCGCCCTGAGCTTCGCCGCGCTCTTCGCGTACATCTCCGCGGGGTCGTTCCTGCTGCAGGGCCGGTACGGGCTGTCCGAGACCGGGTACGGCCTGGTGTTCGCCGTCACCGCCGCGTGCGTCATCGGCGGCTCCCAGGTGGGCTCCCGGCTCATCGAGCGGGTCGGCGCGGTGCCGCTGCTGCGGGCCGTGCCGGTCGCCGGTGCCGTCATCGCCGGTGCCCTGGTCGCCGTCACCCTGCTGGGTGCGGCGGAGCTGCCGGTGCTCGTCGGGCTGCTGATGGCGGCGTGCGCGGTCGCGGGCGTCGCCATGCCCGTCGGGGCGACCGTGGCGCTGACCGGTCAGCCGCCGCAGCGGGCCGGGTCGGCGTCGGGGCTGCTCGGTGTCGTCCAGTTCGCCGTCGGCGGCCTGGCGGCACCGGTGGTGGGACTGCTCGGCACCGGGTCACCCCTCGGCATGGCCCTCGTCATGCTGCTGGCCTTCGTCCTGTCCGCCCTGGCGGGACGCCTCAGCCGCGAGAGTGGGCCGTCCGGCATCATGTCGGGCGTGACCCGTCCCGGCGCCCGTGGCAGGCCGGTTCCTCCGGGGCTTCCTCGCCTCGGCGGCCTCGGTGGTCGCTCGGGCGGTCCTCCGTGACCACGTGTCGGGCCCGGCGCTGGGCCGAGCGCTCGCCGGGCTGTTCCTCGTCATGGGGGCGGGGCCGGTCCTCGCGCCGGTGCTCGGCAGCCTGCTGCTGCAGGTGACCGGGTGGCGGGGGGTGTTCCGGGCGTACGCCGCCCTGCTGGCGGACTCGGGCCTGGTCGGCGTCGTCCAGATCGTCGTGGGCGGCTCGGCGGCACCGCTGGTCGGGGTGTTCGGCCCGGGCTCCGCGGCCGGCGCCCGGGGGCCGGCGTGAACCGCCTCGCGGCATGGCCCCGGATCGGCCCGGCCCAGCTGCTCCTGCTGGGGTCCGCCACCGCCGTCCTGCCGCTGACCATCGACCTGTACCTGCCGGCGCTGCCGACCATCGCCGCCGATCTCGGGGGCAGCCCGCCGGCCCTGCAGCTGTCGCTCACGGCGACCGTGGTCGGCGTCGCCCTCGGCCAGCCGGTCGTCGGCACGCTGTCGGACCGGGTGGGCCGGCGGGCGCCGCTGATCGGCGGGTTCCTCGGTTTCGTCGTCGCCTCGGCGGCCTGCGCCCTGGCGCCCACCGTCCCGGCCTTCCTCGCCGCGCGCTTCCTCCAGGGGCTCTTCGCCTCGGCCGGGATCGCCGTCACGCTCGCCGTGCTCCGCGACCACGTGAGCGGGCCGCACCTGTCCCGCGGCATCGCCCGGCTGCTGCTGGTCCGGGGGGCGGGTCCGATCCTCGCGCCCCCGCTGGGGGCGCTCGTGCTCGTGGCCACGGGATGGCGAGGGCTGTTCGCCCTGCTGGCGGGGTTCGGGCTGGTGGTGCTCGCGGCGCTGATCCGGTCCCTGCCCGAGAGCCTGCCCCCGGAGCGGCGGCGGGCCGTCCCGGCCGCCGCGATCGCCCGCACCTACGCCGAGCTGCTCCGCGACCGGTCGTTCGTCTTCCCCGGCCTGGTGTCGGCCCTGGGCTTCGCGGCGATGTTCGCCTGGCTCGCCGCCGGGTCGTTCGTCCTCCAGGGGGCGTACCAATTGTCGGAACTGGAGTACGGGCTGGTCTTCGCCCTGGCGGCGGCGTGCGTCATCGTCACCGCCCAGGTCGTGCCGGGCATCGCCGACCGGACCGGGGCGCTGCGGTTGCTGCGGCTGTCGCCGCTTCTGGGGGTCGCCGCGGCCGGGTCGCTCGCGGTCCTCGCCGCGCTCGGTGCCGCCCCACTGGCCGTGGTCGTCGTCCTCGTCATGGTGGCGTTCGTCGCGGTGGGTGCCACGCTCACCCTGGCGCCGAGCGTCGCCCTCAGCGGCCAGCCGCCCGCCCGCGCCGGCCAGGCCTCGGGACTGCTGGGGGTGCTGCAGTTCACGCTCGGCGGCGTCGCCGGGCCACTGGTGGGAGTGCTCGGCACGGGATCGGCGTTCGGCATGGCGGTCGTCATGGCGGCGACGTTCGCCCTCGCCGCCGTCATGGGCGCCCTCAGCCGCACCTAGATGCCGAGACCGCGGGCGGCGGCGTCGGCGCGTGCGGTGCCGGCCACGGCCCGGATCAGCAGCAGACCGTCGAGCAGGGCGACCGCGCCGGCGGCCCGCTCCCGCCGGGTGGGGTCCACGCCCGCGAGGTGCCGATGGACGAGGTCGGTCCACAGGTCGACCAGCCCCGCCGCGGCGGAGCGGTACGGCTCGACGCCGCGCGCCGCCGGCCCCAGCACCTCCAGGGCCAGACCGAACGCCTGTTCCCCCGCCGGGGTCCGCAGGGCCCGCCAGGCCCGGCCGGCGAGGTCGCGCTCGTCCCCGGTCGCCCCGTCGAGGGCCGCCGTGACGACGTCCCGCAGGTCGTGCAGGCCGCGCTCGACGGCGGCGACCACGAGGTCGTCCTTGCGCGGGAAGTAGTAGACGACCGTCCGGTCCGGGATGCCGAGGCGGGCCCCCACGGTGCGATAGGTGAGGCCCGCGAGGCCCGACTCCGCCAGCACCGCGGTCGCGGCATCGAGGATCTCGCCGCGGTCGTGCCGGTACCCCATGGACGACCAGTGTAGTCGCTGCTACAAATGTAGTCATGACTACAGACAAGTGGAGTCGCGTGCTCCAGGTCTCGGCCACGCTCGTCGGCCTGTACGCCCTGGCGCTCGTCGTCCTGGGGCCGACGGCCTCGCGCCTCTTCGACGTCCTCGGGTTCGGCCTGCGGTCGGGCCAGGTGCCGGCGGGAGCACCCCGCGAGTACGTCCTGCTGATCTACGGGGTGCTCGGGTCCGTGCTCGTGGGCTGGATGCTGCTGGTCGCCGGACTGGCGGCCGGGCCGCTGCGGCGGGGCGACCGGGAGGCCTGGCGCGCCGTCGTGGTGGCCGTGGCGGTCTGGTTCGTCCTCGACACGTCGTTCGCGCTCGTCATGGGCTCGTGGCAGCACGCCCTGTTCAACCCGGCGTTCCTCGCAGCGCTGGGAGTACCGCTCGTCGGCTGGCGGCTCGCGTCGGTGACCCCTCGTGCGTCGGTGCGTCGGTGACGAGTCGGCGTCAGACCTCGAGGATGTCGAGCGAGGGGTCGCCTGGCCCAGTGGACGTCCTCGACCGACGGGGCGGCGTGGCGGGCGTCCATCGCGTCGAGCAAGGTGACGAGCAAGTCCTCGTGCTCGGGGTCGGTCGGCGTCATACGGCGACGACGCGCGCCCGCTGACCCCTGGCGTCGAGGAGACGGGAGATGTCCTCGGGGTCCGAGGTGAGGACGGTGTCCCCGCCCCGGGCGGCCAGGGCGACGAAGGCATCGACGACGTCCGATCCGCCGGCCGCGTCCAGCAGCTCGCCCGCCCGGCGGGCGTGGTCGTCGCCGATGTCGAGCACGTCGACGTACTGCAGGAGCCGGGCCAGGACGGCCTGGCGGGAGCCGTCCCGCCACACCTGGCCGACGACGGGCGCGGGGGCCACGAGGGTCTGACCGGACCGTCGGAGCAACTCGATGGACTGCTTGGTGTCACGGGACCCACGGTCCACGGCGATGAGTGCGCCCGCGTCCAGGACGACGCTCATCGCGTCCACGGCCTTCCCGGTGGCAGGTACGGAATACCGGTTCTCTCGGCCAGCGCCTTGAGCTCGTCCTCGTCCCACCCGCCGTCGGCGGCCGCCTGTTCGGCCAGCCACTCGTCCAGCAGCAGCCCCCGGATGTGGTCCTCGACCGCGCTGCTGATGAACGCGGAGAACGACCGGCCGTCGCGCTCGGCCAGCCGGGCCGCCGACTCCCGGAGTTGCGGCGGGATCGAGATCGTCACCCGCTCCATCGTGCTCATACCGGGATCATAACGTACCCGCCGGCCTGGTCGACGGCCCTGTGGACAGCGACCCCGTCAGGCGGACTTGCGCTGGCGGGTCCTGCTCTTTGGCTCCGCCGAAGCCTCCGCCGGCTCGGCGCCCCGGTCGGCGCGGGCCCGCTCCACGCTGTTCTGCAGCGCCGTCAGCAGGTCGACGACCTCCGCCCCGGCGCCGGGCTCGGCCTGGGCCGCCGGCACCTCGCGGGCGTCGCCGCCCGACAGCTTCGCCTCGATGAGCTGCTCCACGGCCTCGCGGTAGTGGTCGGTGTAGCGGCCCGGCTCGAAGTCCGCCGCCAGCGACTCCACCAGCGAGGCGGCCATCGTGACCTCCTGCGGCCGCAGCTCGGCGCGCGCGGCGTCGCCGACGTTCTCGAACTGCGGCATCCGGACCTCGTCCGGCCACAGCATCTGCTGCAGCAGGATGACGTCGCCGCGGACCCGCAGCACCGCCAGCGACTCCTTGTTCCGCAGCGAGTAGGTGACGACGGCCATCCGCTCGGTGTCGACCAGGGCCTGGCGGAGCAGGGCGTACGGCTTCGTGGCGGCGGCGTCCGGCTCCAGGTAGTACGTCCGACCCAGCATGATCGGGTCGATCTGGTCCTCGGGGACGAACTCGTGGACCTCGATCTCGCGTCCGGTGGCCGTCGGCAGCTCGGCCAGGTCCTCGTCGGTGAGGATCACCATCCGGCCGTCCGCCGTCTCGTACCCCTTGGCGATCTCGTCGTACGGCACCTCCTCGCCGTCGACGCTGCAGATCCGCCGCTGCCGGATCCGCCCGCCGTCGGCACGGTGCACCTGGTGGAAGCGGACGTCGTTCTCCTGCGTCGCGGTGTACAGCCGCACGGGCACGTTGACGAGACCGAACGACACCGCGCCCTTCCAGATCGCGCGCATGCGGCCTCCTTCCGCCGGAGCAGTGATCCAGGGTGCCCCCACCACTGCGTCGGCACAAGCCGTGACCTGCTGGAGCAGTCGTCGACCGGTCCCACGCGGTGGCCCGATCCGTGGTCTGCTGGCGCCGTGCGCCCGATGCTCGCCACCCCGGCCGGCCCCGAGGGGCTGCCGGCCGGCGGTGACTGGGCGTACGAGGTCAAGTGGGACGGCATCCGGGTGCTCGTCGAGGCGCGGGACGGCCGGCTCACCGTCCGCTCCCGCACCGGCCGCGACGTCACGCCCGCCTTCCCGGAGCTGGCCGCTCTCGCGGCCGTCCTGCCCGACGTCCTGCTGGACGGCGAGGCGGTGGCGCTCGACGCCGGCCGGCCGTCGTTCTCCCGCGTCGTCGAGCGGGTGCACGTCACCGACCCCCGCCGGGCGGCGCAGCTGGCGCGCGACTGCCCGGTCACCCTGTTCCTCTTCGACCTGCTCCGGCTGGACGGCCGCGACCTCACGCAGCACCCCTGGTCGCAGCGCCGCGAGGCGCTGGAGCGGCTGCTCGCGGCCACCGGCGGTGACGAGACGCGCCGGAAGCTGTCGCCGGTCTACGACGACGGCGCCGCACTCCTCGCCGCCACCGAGGCCAACGGCCTGGAGGGCGTCGTCGCCAAGCGCCGCACCTCGCGGTACCTGCCGGGGCACCGCTCACCCGACTGGGTCAAGCACGCCCACCGCTCGTCCCTCACCTGCCTCGTCGGCGGGTGGCGGCCGGAGACCGGCGACCCCCGCCGGGTCGGCGCGCTGCTCGTCGGCGTCCGGGCCGGGCAGGGGCTGCGGTTCCTGGGCCGGGTCGGCTCGGGCATGACCGCCGAGCGGGACCGGGAGCTGCGGGCCCGCCTGGCGCCGCTGGAGATCCCCGGCCCGCCGTTCGACGAGGCCCTGCCGAGGGTGGACGCGGCGGGTGCCCGGTGGTGCCGGCCCGAGCTCGCGGTCGAGGTGCGCTACCTCGGCCACGGCCTTCCGCCGCCGGGGTCACGGCTGCGGGCCCCGGTCCTGCGGGGCATCCGTCCGGTCGAGGACGTGCTCGAGGACGATGCCGTCGAGGGCGTGGCGGAGGAGGAACGGTGAGCGACGACACCCCGGTGAGCGTCCTCGTGGACGGGCGCCGCCTCGCGCTGCGCCGGCTCGACAAGGTCCTCTACCCGGCGACCCCGGACAGCCCCGAGGTGACGAAGGCGGCGCTGCTCGACTACGCCCGGCGCGTGGCGCCGGGCTGGCTCACCCACCTCGCGGGCCGCCCGGTCACCCGCAAGCGCTGGCCCGACGGCGTCGCGGGCGAGACGTTCTTCGAGAAGAACCTGCCGCGCGGGACCCCGGACTGGATCCCGCGGGTCACGTTGCCGGCGCCGGGCAGCACGAAGGAGCGGGAGCTCGTCACCTACCCCTTCGTCGAGGACCTGCCGGCCCTGCTGTGGGTGCTCAACCTCGCGGCGCTGGAGCTGCACGTCCCGCAGTGGACGGCGACCCGCGACGGCGCGGCGCAGCGTCCCGACCGCCTCGTCGTGGACCTCGACCCGGGACCCGGGACCGGCCTGGCTGAGGTGTCGGCCGTGGCGGCCTGGGCCGGGGAGCGGCTGATGGCCGACGGGCTGCGGTCCCACCCGGTGACCAGCGGCAGCAAGGGCATGCAGCTGTACGCCGCCGTCTCGGGCGAGCAGGACGGGGCCGTCGTCTCCGCCTATGCCAAGCGCCTCGCCGAGAGCCTGGAGCGCGAGCACCGCGACCTCGTCGTCTCGCGGATGGCGAAGGACCTGCGGCCCGGCAAGGTGTTCGTCGACTGGAGCCAGAACAACACCGCCAAGACGACCGTCTGCCCCTACTCGCCGCGCGGGCGGGACCGGCCGTTCGCCGCCGCCCCCCGCCGCTGGGACGAACTGGGCCGGGACCTGCGCCAGCTCACCCTCGCCGAGGTCGCGGCGCGGTACGAGCGGGACGGCGACCTGCTGGCGGGCCTCGCCGAGCCCGGCCCCCCGGTGCCGGCGCGATGAGCGCGGCGGACCCGGGGAACCCGGTTGCACGCGCCGCCGCCGACCCGGTGTGATGACCCGGATGCGCGTCGCCCTCATCGGCTCGGGTGCGCGGGAGCACGCCCTGGCCCGCGCACTGCTCGCCGACCCCGCCGTGGAGTCCGTCGTCGCCGCGCCCGGCAACCCGGGCATGGCGGCCGACGGCATCGACGTGCGGTCCAACCCCACCGGGCGCCTCGCCGAACCCACCGGGGTGGCGGTGCTGGCCACCGGGACCTTCGCCGACCTGGTCGTCATCGGACCCGAGAAGCCGCTGGTGGCCGGCGCCGCCGACGCGGTGCGGGCGGCCGGCCTGCCGTGCTTCGGCCCCGGCGCGGGCGCCGCCCGGATCGAGGGCAGCAAGGCCTTCGCGAAGTCCGTCATGGCCGCGGCCGGCGTCCCCACCGGCGAGGCGCACGTCTGCCGGACCCTCGACCAGGTCCGCCGGGCCCTCGCCGCCCTCGGCGCGCCCTACGTCGTCAAGGACGACGGGCTGGCGGCCGGCAAGGGCGTTGTCGTCACCGACCAGGTCGACGCCGCCCTGGCGCACGCCGCCGCGTGCCTGGACCGCTCCCACGGCACCGTCCTCGTCGAGGAGTTCATGGCGGGCCCGGAACTGTCCGTGTTCTGCCTGACCGACGGCGAGACCGTGGTCCCGCTGGTGCCGGCCCGCGACTTCAAGCGCCTGGGCGACGGCGACACCGGGCCCAACACCGGCGGCATGGGCGCGTACTCGCCGGTGCCGGACCTGCCCGGCGGGCTGGTCGAGGAGGTCGTCGAGCGGGTCGCCCGGCCCACGGTCGCCGAGCTGGCCCGCCGGGGCACCCCGTACGTCGGGGTCCTCTACTGCGGGCTCGTGCTCACGACCGCCGGGATCAGGGTCATCGAGTTCAACGCCCGCTTCGGTGACCCGGAGGCCCAGGTGGTGCTCGCCCGGCTGCGGACCCCCCTCGGGGGCCTGCTGATGTCCGCCGCCACCGGTCGGCTGGCGGTGCATCCCCCGCTGGAGTGGGACGACGGCAGCGCCGTCGTGGTGGTCGTCGCCTCCGACGGGTACCCGGAGCGCCCGGTGAGCGGCGACGCGATCGAGGGCCTCGCGGACGCCGCGTCGGTCGACGGGGTGTCGGTCCTGCACGCCGGCACCGCCGTCGACCCGGCCGGGCGGGTGGTGGCCGCGGGCGGGCGGGTGCTGTCCGTGGTGGGCCGGGGTGCCACCGTGACCGAGGCGCGGGACCGCGCCTACACCGCGGTGGACAAGATCAACCTGCGGGGGATGCGGGTGCGGCGCGACATCGCCGCCGTGGCCGCAGGGGTCGGCTCCGGGACGAGCGCGGGGTGAGCGCGACGCGGGCCCGGGGTGAGCACGCGGTGAGCGCCCGACCGACCGGTCCCGGGCCGCTGCCGGGATGGCGGCCCCTGTTCTCCGGCAAGGTCCGCGAGGTCCTCGCCGCTGCGTCCGACCCGTCGGTGCTGCTGCTGGTGGCGAGCGACCGGGTGAGCGCCTACGACCACGTGCTCGCCACGCCGGTCCCCGGCAAGGGCGCGGTGTTGACGGCGATGAGCCGGTGGTGGGCGGACCGGCTGGCCGACGTGGTGCCGAACCACCTCCTCGACCCGGCCCCGCCCGGCGTGCCGCCGGTGCCGGCCGAGGTGGCGGAGCGGGCGACCGTCGTCCGGCGCCTCGACATGGTCGGCGTCGAGTGCGTGGCGCGCGGCTACCTCGCCGGGTCGGCCTGGCGGGAGTACCGGGAGACCGGTGCGGTGACCGGCATCCGGCTGCCACCCGGCCTGGCGGAGGCCTCGCGGCTGCCGGAACCGGTGTTCACGCCCGCCACCAAGGCGCCCGCCGGCAGGCACGACGAGAACATCTCCTTCGACGAACTGGTGGAACGCGTCGGTGGCGGCATGGCCGAGCGGCTGCGCGAGGTCACCCTGGCCGTCTACCGGCGGGGGGCCGACCTGGCCGCAGCGGCGGGGTTGCTGCTCGCGGACACCAAGCTGGAGTTCGGGGTCGTGCCGGGCGGGGACGGGGCGCTGGTGCTGGCCGACGAGGTGCTGACGCCGGACTCGTCGCGGTACTGGGACGCCGCCGGCTGGGAGCCCGGCCGCACCCCGGCGATGTTCGACAAGCAGATCGTCCGCGACTGGCTCACGGGCCCGGAGTCCGGCTGGTCGCCCCGGTCGCCCGAGCCGCCCCCGCCGTTGCCCGCGCACGTCGTCCGGCGGACCGCCGCCCGCTACCGCGAGGTCTTCGACCGCCTGCGCGCCGCGTCCTGACGCGCGCCGCACGGGCGGGCGTCAGCGCGGGGCGAGGTCGCGGACCTCGGCGCCGCCCAGCCGGCGGACGTGACCGAGGTAGATCTCGCGGGCCGCCGGCGTGAGCAGGGCGTCGTGGACCGGCACCGCGACCTCGGGGCGGACCGCCCGCACGAACTCGACGGTCTCCTTCACGGCCGCCCACGGCGCCACCAGCGGGACGGCGAGCACCTCGACGCCGTCGGGGGCGTACTCGTAGGCGTCGCCCGGGTGGAACAGCGACCGGCCGCCGCTGCGCACGAGGAAGCCGACGTTGCCGACTCGCGGGAGGTCGGGGTGGATCACCGCGTGCCGGCCGCCGACCGTCTCGATCTCGACCCCGCCGACGCCCATCGTCTCCCCCGGCCCGACCGCGGTGACGGACGCGCCGGCCGGCAGGACCGCCGCCTCCGCCAGGGCCTCGGCGGCGCCCTGCTCGGCGATCACGAGCGCGCCCGAGGCCGCCAGCGCCGCGACCGCCACCGGGTCGAGATGGTCGGCATGGCGGTGCGTGACGAGCACGGCGTCCGCGGTGTCCGGGAACCCGCCCGAGAACGACCCGGGGTCGATCACCAGCCGGACGGGTCCGTGGTCACCGGCCAGGTCGACCTGCAGGCAGGAGTGTCCGAGACGCGTCATCTCCACGCTCTTCTGTCTACCGACCGAGAGCGTCGTCAGCCACTCCTGTCCCTCGCCGTCACCGCCTTCCTCGCCGAGGGGCGGGCAGGCCGCCGGGAAGGCGCCGTAGCCTGCTCCCATGCCGACGGTCGTCGTCGAGGTGATGCCCAAGCCCGAGCTCCTCGACCCGCAGGGCAAGGCGGTGACCGCCGCCCTGCAGCGCCTGGGCTTCGACGGGCTGGGCGACGTCCGGCAGGGCAAGCGGTTCGAGATCGAGGTGGCCGAGGTGACCCCGGAGGTGCTCGAGGCCGCGCGCCGGGCGGCCGAGGAGGTCCTCTCCAACCCCGTGATCGAGGACGTGGTCGTCGTGGGCGCGCCCGAGGCCGCCGGCGACCGGATCGACCTCCCGGCATGAGGATCGGCGTCGTCACCTTCCCCGGCACCCTGGACGACGGCGACGCCGCCCGGGCGGTCCGCCTCGCCGGGGGCGACCCGGTGGCCCTGTGGCACGGCGACGCCGACCTGCGCGGGGTCGACGCGGTGGTCCTGCCGGGCGGCTTCTCGTACGGGGACTACCTGCGCTGCGGGGCCATCGCCCGGTTCTCGCCGGTGATGACCGAGGTCGTGGCGGCGGCCCGGGGCGGCCTGCCGGTCCTCGGCATCTGCAACGGCTTCCAGGTGCTGTGCGAGTCTCATCTGCTCCCCGGGGCCCTGATCCGCAACGCGGGGCGCCGGTTCACCTGCCTCGACCAGCGGTTGCGGGTCGAGCGGACGTACACCCCGTGGACCCAGTCGTTCGAGCCCGGCACCGAGATCACGATCCCGGTGAAGAACGGCGAGGGCTGCTACGTCGCGGCCGAGGCGACGCTGGACGAGCTGGAGGCCGAGGGCCGGGTGGTGCTGCGCTACGTCGGCCGCAACCCGAACGGTTCCCGCCGCGACATCGCCGGGATCTGCGACCCGACCGGCCGGGTCGTCGGGGTCATGCCGCATCCGGAGCACGCGGCGGAGGAGGGGTTCGGCCCCTCGACCGACGGGCTCGGGTTCTTCGTGTCGGTGCTCCAGGCGGTCGCCGCGGCCTGAGCGGGCGTCCTGTCGATTCCGCCCCCGCCCGCACGACAGACAGACGTCCGACCCACCCGACCGCAGCCCGACGGGGTGGCGGTCACTGCACCAGGAGGCCCCATGTCGAAGTACCTGATCCTGATCTACGAGGCGGAGGCCGCCTGGGCCGACGCCACCCCCGAGCAGTGGCAGGCGGCGATGGCCGAGCACGGCGCCTTCACCGAGGCCGTCGGCACGCTCGGCGGCACGGTCGTCGGCGGCGAGGCGCTGCACCCGACGTCGACCGCCACGAGCATCCGTGGCGGCGAGGTGAGCGACGGGCCCTTCGTCGAGACGAAGGAGGCCCTCGGCGGATACTACGTCATCGAGGCCCGCGATCTCGACCATGCCGTCGAGATCGCGCGGCGGTGCCCGGCCGGGCACGGCGGGGTGGAGGTGCGCCCCGTCATGGAGTTCGACTGACGGGCGCGGCCACGGCCGCCGACGCGCTGGCCCACGCGCACCGCGGCGCGTGGGCCACCGTCGTCGCCGCCGTCGCCCGCTCGGTCCGCGACCTCGACCTCGCCGAGGACGCCGCCGCCGAGGCGTTCGTCCAGGCGGCCGAGCGGTGGCCGGCCGCCGGGGTGCCGGCCAACCCGACGGGGTGGCTGGTGACCGCCGCCCGGCGGCGGGCCCTGGACCAGGTGCGCCGCCGGGACGGCCTGGTGCGCCGGCTGCCGCTGCTCGTCACCGACGAGGCGGTCGACGACGACCTCGCCGCCGCCGGGGAACGGGCCGACCGCGACGCGGGACGGGAGGTGCCCGCCGTGTTCCGCAGCGACCTGTTGCGCCTGCTGTTCACGTGCTGCCACCCCTCGCTCGCGAGGGAGTCGCAGGTCGCGCTGACCGCGCGGCTGGTCTGCGGTCTCACGACCGAGGAGGTGGCCCGACTGCTGGTGGTGCCGGAGAGCACGATGGCCGCGCGCGTCACCCGGGCGAAGCGGAAGGTGGCGGTGGCCGGCATCCCGTTCCGCGTGCCGAGCGGCGCCGAACTGCCGGATCGTCTCGACGTCGTCCTCACCGTCGTCCACCTGCTGCTGACGGCCGCCCACACCTCGCCCGTCGGGGAGGCGGTGGTCCGCGACGACCTGCTGCTGCGGGCCCGCGAGCTGACAGGTGCGCTGCTCGCCCTCCTGCCGGACGAGGCGGAGGTGGCCGCCGTCCACGCGCTGGCCCTCCTCACGTGGGCGCGGCGCGAGGGCCGCTGCGACGCCGACGGCCACCTGCTGCTGCTCGCCGACCAGGACCGCACCCGGTGGGACACCGAGTCCCTCGCCGAGGCGGACGCGCTCGTCCGCCGCACCCTGCGCCGGGGCCGGCCGGGCCGCTTCGCCCTGCAGGCGGCGGTCGCCGCCTGTCACGCGACGGCACCGAGCTACGCGGAGACCGACTGGCCGGAGATCCTCGGGCTGTACGACCTGCTGCTCGCCGCGTGGCCGAACCCCGTCGTCGCCCTCAACCGGACGGTGGCACTCGCGGAGGTGGCGGGTCCCCTCGCCGCGCTCGCCGCCGTCGAGGCGGCCGGCGTCCCGGAGTCCTACCCGTACCTGCACGCCGTGCGGGCGCACCTGCTGCGGGCGCTGGGCCGGGAGCCGGAGGCCCGGGAGGCCTACACGCGCGCCGCCGCCCTGACGGCCAACCAGCAGGAACGACGATTCCTGCTGGCCCGCCGCGACGACCCCCCGGCGTGAGCCGAGGGTCGCACCGGCCGTCGCCCTCTCGCGGGTTCGACGGCGGGCCGGTCCCTACGGCGCGACGAGGGTCCCGCCGGCTCCGGTCGGCGTCGTGGTCGGCGCTGCGGTCGGCGGTGCGGGATCCCGGAAGGGCAGGACCTCGACGGTCGTCCCGCCGAAGCCCGCCGCCTCGAGGGACACCGTCCCGGGTGGCGGCGGGTCGTTCGGCGAGCCCGTCCAGCGCACCGTGACGTCGGCGGAACCACCGGCACCCACGTCCAGCAGCGCCGGATCGGCCACGAAACCCTCGGGCACCGACACCGTCACAGCTGCCGGGGAAACGCCGGTGTGGCTGATGGTGAACCCGACCGCCCCGGAGCGTGACAGCCGCAGCGGACCGGCGGGGTCGACGAACAGCGCCGGCGCGGGGTCCGGCGGCGGGGGCGCGTCCGGCGGCGCCCCGGGGTCGTCGGAGGTCGGCGGGCGGACCGGCGGGAGGAGCGGGTCGGTGCCGGAGGCCGCCGCGGTCGACGGTGCCGGGGCGCCGCCGGACGCGACCGCGCCGGCGGGCGACGGTG
>JBHJOJ010000099.1:0-51424 GCA_050329835.1 Kineosporiaceae bacterium
CACGAGGACCGCCGCGAGAGCCGCCGCGACCGCGACGGCGCCGCCCCACGGGGGGCCCGCGGACGCCAGGGCGACGGTGCCCGCCACCATGAGGACGGCGGCCGCGACGACGGCCGTCCGGCGTGCGGCCGCCGCGGTCCAGCCGTCCGGGCGGGTGCGGGTCGCCTCGGCGACCGCGTCGATGACGTCGTCGAAGAGGGCCGGGGGGAGCCGGTCGCTGCGACGGGACAGGTAGAGGACGTCGCCGTCGGCGATGTCGGTGGCGACGACCGAGCGCCCGGCGGCGAAGGGGCTGTCGCCGAGGCGGCTCAGCAGCCACCCGCCCGCCGCCCCCTCCGGGTCCTTGTCGTCGAGGCCGACCAGGGCGACGACCTGGGTCACCACCTCGGCGATCGTCGCCTGCAGCGGGAGTGCGAGGTCCACCCGGGTGGCCGGCGTCACGACCGTCACCCGCCGGGGGTGGGCCACGCTCGTCGCCTCGGTCAGGGTCTGGGTCGCCACCGGTCCTCCCGGTCGGGTCTCGGCGGCGATGCCGCCGCGCGCCTACGATGGGCCCCCCGCCCGCGGCCGGAGATGGTCGGACCCGTCCTCGCGCACACCCTCGGGATGGAGACGCCTGTGAGCGTACGGGTCTTCCGCCGGCCACCGCGCGTCGCGCTGCCTCCGCCGCCCCGCGGCGAGGTCCAGCTCCAGCCCCCGCCGACCCTGCCCCGGGGCGGGGGCGGCGGCCAGGCGGCCACCCAGCTCATGTTCTTCCTGCCGATGATGCTCGGCATGGGGGCGATGTCGTTCTTCTACATCGGCCGCTCCAGTGCCGCCTTGACCGTCGTCTTCGGGGTGCTGTACGTCGTGCTCATCGTCGGGATGGTCGTGATGGTCGTGGGCCGCGCCGTCGCCGCCAAGAAGGCGCAGATCAACGACGAGCGGCGGGACTACCTCCGGTACCTGGCCAACACCCGCCGGCAGGTCCGGCGGACGGCCCTGGAGCAGCGCCACGCGCTGCTGCTGGCCCACCCGGAGCCGGAGGGACTGGTCTCCGTGGTCTCCAGTCAGCGGCTCTGGGAGCGCCGGCGGGGCGACCGCGACGCCCTCCACATGCGGGTGGGCCGGGGACCGCAGCGGCTGGCGACGCCGCTGCTCACCCCGCAGACGGCCCCGCTGGAGGACCTCGACCCCGTCGCCTCGACGTCGCTGCGGCACTTCGTCCGCGCCTACGCCACGGTCCCCGACCTCCCGGTGGCCGTGGCGGCCCGGTCGTTCGCCCAGGTGGTCGTCGAGGGGGACCGGGCCGTGGCCCGGGGCATGGTCCGCGCCTGGCTCGCCCATCTCGTCTCCTTCCACTCCCCGGACGACCTGCGGGTCGCCGTGCACGCCGCCCGGGAGCGGACGGCGGAGTGGGACTGGCTGAAGTGGGTCCCCCACGCCCAGCACCCGATCCGCAGCGACCCGGCCGGCCCGTTGCGGCTGTTCTCGACGTCCCTGGACGACCTCACCGACCTGCTCGCCGCCGATCTCGACGGCCGGACCCGGTTCGCCCGGGGGGCGGGGTCCGGGCTGGAGCACGCCCAGGTCGTCGTCGTGCTCGACGTCGACGGCGTCCGGTACGGGGGAGCGCTGCTGCCCGAGGGCGGCCTCGCCGGGGTCTGCGTGATCGACGTGACCGGCACGCTGCCCGAGGGGCCGGCCGGCTCGGAGCTGCGGCTGCTCGCCGAGCCGGAACGGCTCGGCGTCGTCGGCGAGGCCGGCGTCGACTACGTCGGCCGGCCGGACCGCCTCGACGTGGCCAGCGCGCACGCCTTCGCCCGCCGGCTGGCGCCGATCCAGGTGCCGCGGACCGGCGGCGGGGAGTCCTCCCTGACGACGAACCTGGGCCTGCCGGAGCTGCTCGGTCTCGGCGACCCCCGGGCCCTGGACACCGACGCGACGTGGGCGCCCCGCCCGGCCCGGGACCGGCTCCGGATCCCGGTGGGCCTGGACCCGCGGGGCCTGCCCGTGGAGCTGGACCTCAAGGAGTCCGCGGAGGGCGGGATGGGTCCGCACGGGCTGGTCATCGGGGCGACCGGGTCTGGCAAGAGCGAGCTGCTGCGCACCCTGGTCATCGGGCTGGCGGCCACGCACAGCTCGCAGACCCTCAACTTCGTGCTCGTCGACTTCAAGGGCGGCGCGACCTTCGCGGGCCTGGCGACGCTGCCGCACACCTCGGCGGTCATCACCAACCTGGCCGACGACCTCGCCCTGGTCGACCGGATGCGGGAGGCGCTGCAGGGTGAGCTGATCCGTCGGCAGGAGCTGCTCAAGGCGGCCGGCAACTACGCCTCGGCCCGCGACTACGAGCGGGCGCGGGAGGCCGGTGCGCCGCTCGACCCGTTGCCGACCCTGTTGGTCATCATCGACGAGTTCAGCGAGATGCTGTCCAGCAAGCCCGACTTCATCGAGGTCTTCGTCATGATCGGGCGGCTGGGCCGCAGCCTCGGCGTCCACCTGCTCCTGGCGTCCCAGCGGCTCGACGAGGGACGGCTGCGGGGTCTCGACAGTCATCTCAGCTACCGGGTCGGGCTGCGGACGTTCTCGGCGGGCGAGAGCCGCACCGTCCTCGGCGTCCCGGACGCCTACGAGCTGCCGCCGGTCCCCGGGTCGGCGTACCTCAAGGCCGACACGGCGACCCTCGTCCGGTTCAAGGCCGCCTACGTGTCCGGCCTGCTGCCCGAGGACGGGGCGCCGAGCGCCGCGACGGTCCCCGCGGTGCGCCGGGTGGTCCCGTTCGGGATCTCCGGTGCCGGCGAGGAGGTGCCCGAGGCCCGGCAGCCCGGGGCGGACCTCCCCGCGGCGAGGCCGTCGGGGCAGACCGTGCTCGACGCGATGGTGAGCCGGCTCGAGGGCCAGGGGCCCGCCGCGCACCAGGTGTGGCTGCCCCCGCTGGGCGACCCCCCGAGCCTGGACCGGATGCTGCCGCCCCTGGGGGTCGACCCGGCCCGCGGGCTCTGCCCCACCGGCTGGCCGGGCAACTACAAGCTGTCCGTGCCGGTGGGCATCGTCGACAAGCCGTTCGAGCAGCGTCGCGACCTGCTGTGGGCGGGTCTGGCGGGCGCCGCCGGCAACGCGATCGTGGTCGGTGCGCCGCGCAGCGGCCGGAGCACGATGCTGCGGACGCTGGTCGCCAGCCTGGCGCTCACCCACACCCCGACCGAGGTCCAGGTCTACTGCCTCGACTTCGGGGGTGGCGCGCTGGCCACGCTGGCCGACCTGCCGCACGTCGGCTCGGTGGCCACCCGGCGGGACGTGGAGCGCTGCCGGGGAACCGTCGCCCAGCTCACGGCCCTACTGGAACGCCGCGAGGTCGAGTTCCCCGCCCACGGGATCGACTCGATGGCGACCTTCCGGAGCCGGTACGCGGGCTCCGGGGACGGCAGCGGCTACGGCGACGTCTTCCTCGTCGTCGACGGGTGGCTGACCCTGCGCCAGGAGTACGAGAACCTCGAGGAGGCGGTGACGACGCTGGCCGCCCGCGGTCTCGGCTACGGGATCCACGTGGTGCTGTCGGCCAACCGCTGGATGGACGTGCGGCCCGCGCTGCGCGACACCATCGCGACCCGCTTCGAGCTGCGCCTCGGCGAGCCGTCCGACTCGGAGATGGACCGCCGGGCGGCGGCCAACGTGCCGGCCGACTCCCCGGGGCGCGGCCTCGGCCCGGACAAGCGGCACGTCCTCACCGCCCTGCCGCGGATCGACGGCCGGGCCACGGTGGACGACCTGGCCGACGGGGTCCGGCACCTGGTGGCCGCGGTGGCGGACGCCTGGCCGGGGGAGCCGGCTCCCCCGGTGTCCCTGCTGCCGCGGCGCCTCGACCCGGCCGTGCTGCCGCCGCCCGACCCGGCGGCTCCCCTGACGGTGGCGATCGGTCAGGTGGAGCAGGGCCTGGAACCCGCGGTGCTCGACTTCGGGACCGAGCCGCACCTGCTCGTCTACGGTGACGGCGAGTCCGGCAAGACCGGACTGCTGCGGCTGCTCGCGGGCCGCCTCACCGCCGTGGCCCCGCCGGAGCGCGTCCGGCTGCTCGTGGCGGACTACCGGCGCGGCCTGGTGGACGTCTCGGCGGGCCCGCACGTCGTCGGCTACGGGGGGACCCAGCCCGCGCTCGGCTCGATGGTGGCCGAGGTGGTGGAGGCGATGCGCAAGCGGCTGCCCGGCCCCGAGGTGACGGCGGCCCAGCTGCGCGGGCGGAACTGGTGGACCGGGCCGGAGCTGTTCGTCCTGGTCGACGACTACGAGCTGATCTCCGGCGCGGCGAGCAATCCGCTGGCCCCTCTCGTGGAGTTCCTGCCCCAGGCGCGGGACATCGGCCTGCACCTCGTCGTCACGCGCCGCTCGGGCGGGGCGGGACGGGCGCACTTCGACCCTCTGCTGGGTCGCCTGCGCGAGGTCGGCAGCACGGGCCTGGTGCTCTCGGGGCACAAGGAGGAGGGCGTGCTCATCGGCGACGTGAAGCCCGGTCCGCAGCCCCCGGGGCGCGGCTGGCTGGTCCGGCGCCGGGACGGGGCGCGACTGATCCAGGTGGCGTGGGCGCCGCCGGCGGAGTGACGGCGGCCGCCGGACACCGCTGCTGCAGCCTCCGGGCTAGGCACTACGGCCCCAGCCGGGTCGGGTAGTTCTGGGGTACGGACCCGGACAGTCGGGACTTAGCGTGAGGATCGCGTTGCGGTGGGTCCGGCCCGACGGGGCGAGGCTCCGACCCCTCGACCCGCGGGCCGGCCGCCGCAGCGCGATCAGCCCGCCCGCGGTATGCCGGTCACCCGGTGGCCGCCCGACGGAAGGCCATCGACCATGTCCGGTCAGTACGAGATCACACAGGCGGACGCCCGCACCGCCGTGCAGGCGTTCGACCAGAACGCGGCCGACATCAAGTCGGTCATGAACCGGGGCTACTCCGAGTGCCAGGCCGCCCTGTCGACCTACAAGGGCGCCCAGGCCGAGATGTTCTGGCAGATCCTCGGCCAGATCCAGGTCGAGATGCAGAACATCAGCAAGGAGCTCGACGTCCAGGGCCAGCTCGTCCACTCGGCGTCCGCGACCTACACGGGTGGCGACGAGGAGGTCGCCTCCCTCTACCGGGGCGTGGGCGGCAGCATCGCGAGCGCCCTCGGCTGAGCCCCCACCCGACCGTCCGTCCGCCGTCCGGCGTCCCTCAGGGAAGGATCACCATGGGATCGGAACACATTTCCGTCAGTTTCGGCGCCCTCGACTCCGCGCGTGCCTCGTTGGTCACGATGCAGCGCGACTTCAACACCAACCAGGAGGAGATGGCGGCCGGGATCTCGCCGCTCCGCAACATCTGGGTCGCCTCGGGCAGCGAGGCGGCGCGGCTCTACGACGAGTCCACCAACAAGATCAACCAGCACGAGGCCAGCATGATCCAGCTGGTCAGCGAGTTCTCCCGGCGGGTCGACGAGGCGCGATCCCGCCAGATCGCGATGGAGAACAGCATCGCCGCCAGCTTCGGCTGACGGCGCCGGCACGTCGACGCGAGGAGACGTCATGTTCGCCCCGGGTGGCGGCGGAGGCGGCGCTGCGGGAGCGTCCTACGAGACGCACCTGCAGTCCCTGCGCGACTTCGCCGACGAGTTGCGGCACCGGATCTCGGCCCTGGCGACGACCAAGGAGGCCGTCGAGGCGCTCGCGGTCCACCGGCTGCTGCCGGGTGACTTCCTGGAGGCGGACATGCTCGTGGCGCGCCACGACGAGGCGGTGGCGGAGGCGCGTGCCCTGCTGGTCGGGATCGAGACCGCGCTCGGCTTCGCCGAGCAGGTGACCGACGTCGTCGCCGACAGCTACGAGCGGGAGGACCTCGAGACCGCGGCCCTGTACAGCGGCACGGGAGGGGCGGTATGACGCGGGCGCCTCTCACCGACTTCGGGGCCTTCGGCCACGAGGAGCTCGTCCGGATGCTGAGGGCCGGCGACGTCGCCTCGGTGCGCGAGGCCGGGGACGCCTGGCGGCGGGTCGGCCGCTCGCTGGTGGAGCTGGCCGACGCGGTCCAGACCGAGCTGCACCGGTTCTCGCCGATGTGGCGGGGGGGAGCCGCGGACCAGTACAAGATCATGATGCTGGAGTTCCTCGAGGGCGTGGACACGTCCGCGGAGCTGGTGGCGTCCGTCCGGGACCACGTCCACTACGCGGCGGACGCGCTGCAGCGGGCGCAGCGGGAGATGCCGGCGGCGGTCGCCGTCCCCGAGCTCAGCGGGGTCGCGAGCGTGGTCGCGGCCGGGCCGTCGACGGCGGCGACCACCCTGTGGGACGGGCTGACCCCCGACCAGCAGGTCACGGTCGCCGACGAGCTGCGCCGCCACCAGAGCTGCAGCGCGGCGGCGGGTGCGGCCCACTCCCGGGCCGTCGCCATCATGAACGAACTGGCGATCCACTACCTGGAGGTGGAGGACTCGATGCCGGCGCTGCCCGTGGCGGCCGACCCGCCCCCGGTGCCGTCAGACACGACGGCCGCCACCGCGGTCGAGACGTCCCTCGGCGAGACGGACGACCCGGGCACCGTCGCGCTCACGGGAGCCGCCGCGGCCGGCGTCACCCTCGGCGCTCCGGTGACCGGCGCGGGGCTGTCCGGCCAGGGGGACGAGTCCGGCCCGTCACTGTTCGGCGACATGTACGCGGCGGGCGCCCTGGCGGCGAGTGCGGCGGTGCTCGGCCGCTTCCGGCTGGGGGTGAACTGGTTGCAGCGGCGGCGACAGGCCAGGTCGGCGACTGCCGGCGCGGCGGCCGCCGGGGGCACCGGCGGTACCGGCGGTGGTGCGGGCTCGACGGCGATGCCGGGCGGGGTCGGCGGTGGCGGTGCCGGGTCGACGTCGGTGCCGAGCGGGGGCGGTGGCGTCATCGGGGGGGCGTCGGTCGGCGCCCCCGCGGCCAGCCCGTCCCTGACCGGGGGCGGAGTCGCGGGGGGTGCGGGTGCCGCGTCGGGTCTGGTCCCGCCCGGCAGCGTCCCGGTGGCCGGCACGGGAACCGGGACCGGGACGGGCATGGGCATGGGCATGATCCCCCCGATGGTCCCCCCGATGGGCGGCGCCGAGGGGGGCGGCATGCAGCGTCGGATCCCGCCGTGGCTGGTGGAGACCGAACCGGTCTTCGGCGAGTCGGTGCCGGTGACGCCCGCCGTCATCGGGGCCGAGCCCGAGGACCCGCGCCCCCGACGCCCGATGGCCTGAGCCTGCGCGACGGGCGCGGTGACGATGGATCTCACGCTCACCACCCGCAGCCACGAGGCGTTGACGGCGGCCTCGCAGCAGGCGGCCGGGACGGGTCGGCGCCACGTGGAGCCGGCGCACCTGCTGTCGGCGCTGCTGGCCGACGAGGGCGGGCTCGCGGTGGCGCTCCTGCGCTCGGCCGGGCTCGACGCCGACGGGGTCCGGCGGGCCGCCGACTCCCTGGTCGACCGCCTGCCGTCGCCCGCCGTCCCGGCCGGCGGGCCCCCCACCCTGGGCCGGGGCGCGTTCGACGCGCTGGCGCTGGCCGGCGAGGTCGCCCGGGACCAGGGACAGGAGTACGTCTCCGCCGAGCACGTCCTGGTGGGGCTGGCGGGACCGCGCACCCCGGCGGGGCCGGCCGACGTGCTCGACCTCCTCGGCTCCTTCGGAGCGACCGGCGAGCTCCTGGTCTCGGCCCTGGCCGCGCTGCCCGGCGGTCCGGCTCCCGCCGCGCCCTCGCCGGCGTCGACGCCGGGTCTGGACACCTACGGCACGGACCTGACCGAGCGGGCCCGCAACGGCCAGCTCGACCCGGTCGTCGGGCGCGACGCCGAGGTCCGGCGGGTGGTGCAGGTGCTGAGCCGCCGGACGAAGAACAACCCGGTGCTCATCGGGGAGCCGGGGGTCGGCAAGACCGCCGTGGTCGAGGGGCTGGCGCAGCGGATCGTGGCCGGGGACGTGCCCGAGTCGCTGCGCGGCAAGCGCCTGATCAGCCTCGACCTGGGGGCCATGGTGGCGGGCGCCAGGTACCGGGGGGACTTCGAGCAGCGGCTCAAGGGCGTCGTGGCGGAGATCCAGGCCTCGGGTGGCCGGGTCGTGGCGTTCCTCGACGAGCTGCACACGGTGGTCGGCGCGGGCGCCGGCGGCGACGGCGCGATGGACGCGAGCAACCTGCTGAAGCCGCTGCTGGCACGCGGCGAGCTCCGCCTCGTCGGCGCCACCACGCCGGACGAGTTCCGGGACCACATCGAGAAGGACCCCGCCCTCGAGCGTCGATTCCAGCAGGTGTACGTCGGGGAGCCGAGCGTCGAGGACACCGTCGGCATCCTGCGGGGCCTGAGAGAACGCTACGAGGCCCACCACAAGGTGTCGCTCTCCGACGCCGCGCTGGTCGCCGCCGCGACGCTCTCCCAGCGCTACGTCACCGGGCGGCAGCTTCCGGACAAGGCGATCGACCTCGTCGACGAGGCCGCGTCCCGCCTGCGGATGGAGATCGACTCCTCACCGGAGGAGATCGACGCGCTGCGGCGGCAGCTGGACCGCCTCCGCCTGGAGGAGTTGGCCCTGGCCCGCGAGACGGACGCCGCCAGCCGCGGGCGGCTGGAGCGGCTACGAGCCGACCTCGCGGACCGGGCGGAACAGCTGTCCGCGCTGACGGGGCGCTGGGAGGCCGAGAAGGCCGGTCTCGACCGGCTGGGAGGGCTGCGGGAGCGGCTGGACGGGATGCGGACCGCCTTCGAGCGGGCCTACCGCGAGGGGGACTGGGCGACCGCCAGCCGGCTGCAGCACCAGGAGATCCCGGCCGTGGAGCGCGCCCTGGAGAGCGCCGCCGCCCAGGCGCGGGGACCCTCGGCCATGATCTCGGAGGAGGTCGGCCCGGACGACGTGGCCGAGGTCATCGAGACCTGGACGGGCATTCCGGCGGGCCGGCTCCTGGCGGGTGAGACGGAGAAGCTGCTGCGGATGGAGTCGGCCCTGGGGTCCCGCATCATCGGCCAGATCGAGGCCGTGACCGCGGTCTCGTTCGCGGTCCGCCGCTCCCGGGCCGGGGTCTCGGACCCGGACCGGCCGACCGGGTCCTTCCTGTTCCTGGGACCCAGCGGGGTGGGCAAGACGGAGCTGGCCAAGGCGCTGGCCGACTTCCTGTTCGACGACGAGCGGGCGATGGTCCGCCTCGACATGAGCGAGTACGGCGAGAAGCACTCCGTCGCCCGGCTCATCGGCGCCCCCCCGGGCTACGTGGGGTACGAGCAGGGCGGGCAGCTCACGGAGGCGGTCCGGCGCCGGCCGTACAGCGTGGTCCTGCTCGACGAGGTCGAGAAGGCGCACCCCGAGGTGTTCGACGTCCTGCTGCAGGTCCTCGACGACGGCCGGCTCACCGACGGCCAGGGCCGCACCGTGGACTTCCGCAGCACGATCCTCGTGCTGACCTCGAACCTCGGCAGTCACGTCCAGCTCGACCCGGCCGTTCCGGACGGTGACCGCAAGCCCCGGGTGCTCGATGTCGTGAGGTCGGCGTTCAAGGCGGAGTTCCTCAACCGGCTCGACGAGATGATCCTCTTCGCGCCGCTGGACGCGTCGGAGCTGGCCCGGATCGTCGACCTCATGGTCGATCAGCTGGCGGGCCGGCTCACCGATCGCCGACTCACGCTGCAGGTCACGGCGGCAGCGCGGGAGTGGCTGGCGGAGCAGGGCGTCGACCCCGCCTACGGGGCCCGGCCGCTGCGCCGCCTCGTGCAGCGCGAGATCGGCGACCGGCTGGCCACCGGGCTGCTCGACGGCTCCGTCCGGGACGGCGACCGGGTCGTCATCGACCTCGTCGACGGCCCCGACACGGCCGGCGGCACCGTCCCGTTCGACACAGTCCCTCCCGAGACCCGTCCGCCCGGGGCCCGCCCCGGGCCGGAGGAGGCCGGAGGCGGCCTCGTGCTCCGGGCGGTCCGCTCCGGCGCCGCGCCCGTTCCGCGCTCGGGTGGCGAGCCGGCGGCCGAGGCGCGGCCGGGGACCCCGCAGGTGCGCTCACCGGTGGGGACCGCCTAACGTGCCGGTCGTCATCCGCGGGCGACGACGCCGCAGGAGGTGGACATGACATTCCCGGACCCGGCATGGCACCGCGCCGGCGCCCCCGCGGCCACGCTGACTGCCGCGATCATCGAGGACCACCCGCTGTACCGGGAGGCCCTCGAGCGAGCTCTCGTCACGGACGAGCGCATCACCCTCGACCTCTCGACCGGCTCGCTCGAGGAGTTCACCGCGCGGGTGCGAACCCGTCCCGACGTGGTCGTCGCGGATCTGCGCCTGCCCGGGCGCGGGGGCTTCGACGGGATCCGGGACCTCGTCGGCCGGGGCTTCGCCGTCCTGGTGCTCTCCGGTTCGGTCGACGGCGCCGACGTCCTGGGGGCGATCTCGGAGGGAGCGCGCGGGTACGTCTCCAAGGACGCCCAGGCGCACGAGATCGTGACGGCGGTGCGCACCGTGGCCGCGGGGCGGACCTACGTCTCCCCGACCCTGGCCGGGCTCCTGCTCCAGGCGTCCCGGCCGCGGGACGAGCCCGGGGTGCGGGAGCTGACCGAGCGGGAGCGGACCGTGCTCTCGCTGGTCGCGCGGGGCCACACCGACCACCAGATCGCGGACCGGCTCGGCCTCGGCGTCAGCACCGTGCGGTCCCACCTCGACCGGATCCGGGACAAGACGGGCCAGCGCCGCCGGGCCGACCTCACGAGATTCGCCCTCGAGAACGAGATCCTCGCGGACACGCCCTAGCACCGGTCGTCATCGGCCGGCCCGGCAGTGGGCAGTTCGGCCCTGTGTCGCCGGGACCCCGCTGGCTACCGTCGCATGGCGGTGATCGCCGGTGAGGTCCTGGAGGGGCGAACGTGAGCGAGCAGGCATCCGGCGAGCGTGAGACGGGCCCGACGCTCACCCGGCGGGCCGACGACGAGTTCCTTCCGCCGGCCCCGGCCTCGCGGCGGCTGCTGGAACCGGCACAGCGGGCGGTCCTCATGCTGGCGACCCACTTCAGCGCGCACCGGATGGCGCTCCTGCAGTCGGAGCCGCTCCTGCAGGCCCTGGACCACGCGCTCGAGGAGCGGGACGGCGTCCCCGAGGAACTGGTCGGCCGCCTCGTGGCCCCAGGCCCGCCCGACCCCGCGGCCCCGGTCGAGAGCCTGCTCCGCCGGCTGCGGGCGACGCCGTCGGCGAACCCGGACGACGCGCCCACCGACCCGCCCACCGACCTGCTCATCGGCCCGGCGGGCGACCCGGCGCCAGGAGGAGCCGCCCCCCCGGCGGCCACGCCCGGGGTCGCCAACGGACCGGCGGGCGGGTACACGCCACGCCGCCTCGCCCGCGCCCCCCGGACGGCGGCGTCGCGCGGGTGGCGGGCCGGCGTCCGCCGCACCACCGGCGGGGTCGTCCGACTCGGGCCGGGCCGGGACGAGGCACGCGAGAACGCGCTGATCGACCGGGTGCAGGCACCGATCGACGGCTATCGGCACGTGGTCGTGCTCTCCCTGAAGGGAGGCTCCGGCAAGACCACGACGACGGTGATGCTCGGGCACACGTTCGCCACCCACCGCCGCGACCGGGTGGCGGCCATCGACGCCTCGCCGGACGCCGGGACCCTCGTCTACCGGATCTCCGACCAGCCCTCGACCTCGGTGCGCACCCTGCTCGACTCGGCCGACGGGATGCGCCGCTACGTGGACGTCCGGCCGTTGACGGGGCACACGGCGTCCCGGCTCGACCTCGTCGCCTCCGACGCGGACCCCACGGCGAGCCGCCCCTTCGGTGCGGCCGAGTACCGCCGGGCCGCCGACATCCTCGCCCGGTTCTACTCGCTGGTGCTGACCGACTGCGGGGCCGGCCTGATGCACGAGGCCATGGGGTCCATCCTCGACTCCGCCGACCAGATCCTCCTGGTGACGACCCCGGCGGTGGACTCGGCGCGCAGCGCCGACCTCACCCTGGACTGGCTGGACGCGCACGGGTACTCCGACCTCGTGCGCGGCTGCGTGGCCGTCGTCAACTCGGTGGAGCGCCCGCCCGTGGTCGACATCCCGGAGATGGTCGAGCACTTCGCGGGGCGCTGCCGGGCGGTCGTCCAGATCCCCAGGGACCCCCACCTCGCCGAGGGCGCCGCGACCGACCTGGGGTCGCTGAGCCGGGTGACGAGGCGGAGCTACCTCGTCCTGGCCGCCACGGTGGCGGACGGGTTCGAGGACGCGTCGGTGCGTCGCGGGAGGACACGGTGAGCGACGGGATCGACGTCGAGCGCGAGGTCGAGCGGATGATGGCCGAGGTCCGGGAGAGCCAGGAGCGCTTCGCCGCCCTGCAGCGGGAGATCGCCGTGACCGAGCTGGTCGGCTCCGCGGAGCGGGGCGCCGTGACCGTGACGATGACCGGCGGCGGACGCTTCACGAGGGTCGCCATCGCCGCCGACGCGGTGCGGCACCTCCCGGCCGACGTCCTGGGCGACGTCGTCCTGGAGGCCATCACGGACGCCATGCGCCAGCTCGCCGAGCTGACCCGGGATCGCTACGGCCCGTTCCTCGAGGACCCGTCGGTCCTGGACGACGCCGTCACCTACTACACCCGCGACGAGGACCAGGTGCGTCGCCACCCCTGACCGTGGGCGCGGGCCGTTCAACCCAGCTGGGGGGTTGAACGGCCCCTCCCCCGGGCGCGATCGCTCCCCGGATGTGGAGCCGGCGTCACCGGAGGGGCGGTGACATCTCCCGGGACGAGGTGGAGACGTGGGCGAATATTCTGTCGTTCCCGACCAGTTGATCGAGACCGCAGGCCGGCAGCGCCGCGAAGACCTACGTCGAGGCCGACCAGATCGTGGCGTCGTCCTGTTCGCAGGTCCGAACATCGAGGACGACGCGGTGCGGCAGTTCCTCGCCTCTGCTCGGCGGCGTCGTGTTCGAGGCCATCACCGACGCCATGCGCCAGCTCGCCGACCTGACCCGCGAACGGTTCGGCCCGTTCATGGAGGACCCGTCGCTGCTCGACGAGGCCATCACCTACTACCAGGGCGACGACGACCAGGTACGCCGGCATCCGTGACCGCACCCGCCCGCCGGCCTCGCGGTAGGGGTCGTAATGCCCATGGCCGGCGAGGCACCACGACCCTGCCCGACCGCGCCGCTCGCGGGTTGACTGTCGCACGGAGGTGACCGGATGAGCGAGATGACCATGAAGCCGCCCGTCGTGCGACGCTTCGTCGGAGAGGCCGAGGAGAACGCCCTGGGACTGGTGCGGTCATCCGACGACGTCGAGAGCGTCGAGCTCCCGGATGACGCCTTCGGCCGGACCCGCCACTCCGGAACCATGATGTCGGCATTCACCGACTTCCGCGCCGAGCATGCTCGCGGCGGCAACGACGCCGCACAGGGAGTGGCGTTCATCGGCGAGGGGGCCGGTATCGCCGCCGACACCGTGGTCGCCGCCGACCAGGACGTCGCGGCGAGCTACGGCGGGCTCATGCCGGACGGTGCGGTCAGCCCGTTCACCCCGGGTTCGGGCATCGAGCCCCGGTTCCGGTTCTGAGAGGTCGCAGATGACGTCGGGAGACTTCGCCGCCGGGCTGCCGGCCGTCGCCGCGGCGTACGCGGAGCGGCTGGCGCGCTACCTACGGGACCTGCGCGGCGAGCCCGAGGCAATCCATCGGGCCAGCCAGCTCCTGCAGGCATCAGCCACCCGAGAGGAGGCCATCGGCTCGAACTTCCGGCACGACGTGGGATCCACCCGGCAGTCGTGGACCGGGCCGGCATCCGACGCCTTCGGCGCCAAGAGCGGGACGATCGCGGACGCCATCTCCGAGATGGCGCGCCAGCGACGCACCGGTGCGTCGGCCCTGACCGCCGCGGCCGACGCCCACCGGCGGGCGCGAGCGGAGATGGAGCGGATCATCGCCGAGTTCCGCTCGGCTGCCCTCGCCGCGGTCGCCGATGCTCGGACCCAGCTCCACGCGCTCCCGCCGGCGACCAACCCGATCCAGCTGGTTCAGCGGTGGAACGCCGAGCGGAGCATCGACGGTGTGCTGCGCGAGCGGATCCGGGTCGCGGGCGAGGCCGCCCTTCGTGCGGCCGAGGCCGCCGAGCGGCAGCTCAACGAGGTTCTCGAGACGTCCGCGAGCAGCCTCCGCAAAGCCATCCCGCCTGGAGGCCTGGCGGGGATCGGGCGGGACTTCCGGGGGACCGTGCATCGCCTGGGGCTGCCACTCGGCAGCCAGTCGCTGTCGTTCACCCCGGACAACAGCCTGCTCGCGTTGCTCGGGCAGTCCGAACGCCGTCCGTGGGAGCAGGGGCTGGGCTTCAATGTGCCCGGGTCGACCTGGGGACAGGTCCTCCTCGGGATGCCGCTGTCCACAACCGTCTCGGCGACGGCGTTCAACAACCCCTGGGGCCTTGCGGTGCAGCGGGCACCGGGCAACGCCTTCGGCGACATGATCACGTTCGGGCTCTTCGACCCGACCGTCAACAACCTGTACTTCTTCCAGGACCCGCTGACGAACCGGCTGAGCACCAGCGTGGTCAAGTCGGGGGTAGGCGTGGGTGTCGACCAGACGCTGAAGTGGCTGACGACGCAGCGCGGTCCGATCGGGTTCGACATCAAGCCGGGGGCGGGCCTGAGCACGAGCGAGCTCCTTCTGTTGTCGCCGAAGGAGCAGGCGGCCCTGCTGGCCCAGCGGAGCCAGCTGACCCTGAAGTACCGCCCATGGGACAGCCAGCTCAAGCCCGGCACACTGGCGTCCATCCCGTTGCTCATCGACGGCGGCATGCTGGCGGTGGACGCCTGGGGCCCGAAGTGGTCACCGAACGACCCCAACAACGACAACTACCTGGCCAACCTCGGTCTGCGATCGACCACCGTCGGACTGGGCGTCGGAGTGCCGGTCGGCCTCCAGACCAAGGACCTCAAGGCATTCGGCTTCTCGACCGTCGTCCCGGCGTTCGGCTACGCCTCGGGTCAGGTGCTGTTCGGCCCGGAGCCACCGGACCCGTCGGCGTGGTGGTACAACGGATGGGGCCAGCGGGATGCCGCCATCTCTCTCGTCAACGGCGTCAGCGACATCGACTATTACGCGAGGTCCGGAGAGGGGCCGAGCAGCGGCAACACGTCCAACCTCCTGAAGTCGATCACCAACCCGGTGGCGGGGACGGTGGCCACGATCGGCGATGCCGCGTTGAACGCCATCAACCCGGTGACGCCGTTCGAGAACATCGTGCGGAACTGGAACGGCGAACCGCCCGTGCCGATCGTGTCGGAGGGCACGTCGCAGTATACCGAGCGATCCTTCAGCCGTGCGCAGAACAGCCTTTATCATGCCATCCACGAGGTGCCGGTGAGCACCGCGGACAAGGTGACGGCGGTGACCCTCAACGGGTTCCAGACCCTGGGCCGGGTGATCACGCTCGACTGGGAGGGAGTGCCGTACTCCTGGGACCGCATGTGGTTGAACCCCGCCGGGTATGTCGAGGAGCCGGGTGGCAGCACCTGGGGTCGCAAGTTCGGGGAGTAGCGCGCCGCGCTCTGCTGCACGGTGACCGATCCGCGGAGTCGGCCGCTCCCGACGTGGCCGAGCTGCTCGGGCCCACCCGCCGCGAGGCCCCCGGAGGACGGGTGCGAGGGCTGGAGGAGCTGCTCCGGTGGGGGATCGACGGCGTCGCGACCCTGGACCTCTCGGGCCCGCGGGCTTCCGGGCTGCGCCACCCCGGTCTGCTGACACGGGACCTGGCCACGCTTCGTCGCGCCTACCCGGGCCTGGTGGTGACGTGCCGGGACGCGGACCCGGCCGGACTCGACCCCGGCCGGACTCGACCCCGGCCTCGCCGAGGCCGACGGGCCGTCCTCCGTCCGCAGCCCCAGAGCGCTGAGGGCGGCAGCGGCCGTGGGCTGCGCCGCCTGCGGCGCGGCGACGCCATCGCCTTCTACTCCCCGCGCACCTCCTACCCGGACGGCGCGCCGCTCCAGCGGTTCACCGCCCTGGGCGTGGTCACGGACGACGAGCCCTACCCTCACGACCTCGGGGACGGTGGGCGCCACTGGCGGCGCAGGGTGAGCCTCCTCCCGACCCGGGAGGCGGCCGCCCGCCCCCTCGTGGGCCGGCTCTCCTTCGTCCGCGACGAGGCCCGCTGGGGTCTGCCGTTCCGGCGCGGGCTGTTCCGGGTGCCGGTCGCCGACCTCCGGGTCATCGCCGAGGCGATGTCGGCGGCGCCACTCGGATCCCCCGCACCGGGGCGACCGGACCGACCGGGCGGGGGTGACCCGGTGCTCCGGTCGTGCTTCGATCGGGGGGTGCCGGATCACGGGGAAGCCTCGCGGGTCGTCAGCGCGAGCCGGGAGGTCGCCGCTGCGGCGGCGGACGTCTTCGAGCTGATCGCCGACCCGGCGCGGCAACCGGAGTGGGACGGCAACGACAACCTCGCGCGGGCGGCAGCGGGGCAGCGGATCACGGCGACCGGCCAGGTGTTCGCCATGACGACGACCAAGGGCGTGGTCCGCGAGAACCGCGTCGTCGAGTTCGAGGAGGGGCGCCGCATCGCGTGGCTGCCCGCCGAGCCGGGGCAGCCGCCGCCCGGTCACCTCTGGCGGTGGGAGCTGGAACCGCTCGACGCCTCCCGCACCAGGGTCACCCACACCTACGACTGGACCCGGCTGACCGACGAGAAGCGGCTGCCCCGGGCCCGGGCGACCGGCCCCGACCAGCTGCGGGCGTCGATCGGCCGGCTGGCGGCCCTCGCCGAGGCGGCGTCCTGAGCGTCCTGGGCGGCACCGACGTCGGCGATGTCACGGCGACCGTCGCGGGGATCGACCTCGCGGCCGCGCGTCGCCGGATCGCCGGTCACGTCCGCCGCACGCCGACCGTCGCCGTCGAGGTCGACACCCCGCCCGGCTCGCTGCCGGTGGTCCTCAAGCTGGAGTGCCTCCAGGTCACCGGGTCGTTCAAGCCCCGCGGGGCGATGAACTCGCTGCTGTCGTCCGGGGCCGGGGCGGTGGTCGCCTGCTCGGGCGGCAACCACGGGCTCGCGGTCGCGTGGGCCGCGGCGCGGCTGGGTCGCCGGGCGGTCGTCGTGGTCCCGGAGTCCGCGGCCGCCACCAAGGTGGCGGCGATGGCGCGCCTCGGCGCCGAGGTGGTGCAGCACGGCGACGTGCCCGCGGCGGCGTTCGAGCGGGCCGCCGAGCTCGTGGCCGAGCGCGGCTGGCCGCTCGTCCACCCGTACGACCAGCCCGCCACCGTCGAGGGCCAGGGCACGCTCGGCCTCGAACTGCTCGAGGACGCCCCGGACGTCACGCACTGGCTGGTCGCGGTGGGTGGCGGCGGCTTCCCGGCCGGGGTGGCGCTGGCCCTGGCCGGCCGGGCCGAGGTGGTGCCGGTCGAGCCGGAGGGCTGCCCCTCGCTGGCCGAGGCGCAGCGCGCCGGCGGCCCGGTGCCCACCCGGGCCGAGGGGATCGCCCGCACCAGCCTCGGGCCGCCCTCCCTCGGGACGCTGCCGTGGGCGGTGCTCGCCGACCGGGTCGGTCCGTGCCGCCTGGTCACCGACGACGACATCGCCGCGGCCCAGCGGTGGCTCTGGCGCGAGGTGCGGATCGTCGCCGAGCCGGGAGGCGCCACGGCGCTCGCCGCCCTGGCGTCCGGTGCCTGGACGCCGCCGCCCGGGGCGCGGGTCGGTGCCGTCGTCTGCGGCGGCAACGCCGACGAGCTGCCGCGCTGACGGACCGGTTGCGGTGAGGTGGCCGCTGACACGGCGGCCCTCGTGACGCACCATGACCGGGTGGACGCGACCATCCGTCACCCGTCGAGGGCCTCCCTGGACGCCGGCCTAGACCACGTACTCGCCGCGCCCCGGGACCGCGGTACCCTCCGCCTCGTCGTCCGCCGACCCGTGATCGACGAGCGCGAGATCCTCGACGCCGGCGACCTGTCCCTCACCGAGGGTCTCGTCGGCGACACCTGGCAGGAGCGGCCGAGCACCCGCACCCCCGACCGGTCCCCGCACCCCGACATGCAGCTCAACGTCATGAGCGCGCGATATGCCGCCCTCGTCGCCGGCAGCGACCACCCCGCGTCCTGGGCGCCGGCCGGTGACCAGCTGTACGTCGACCTCGACCTGTCCCACGCCTCGCTGCCCACCGGCTCGCAGCTGGCGATCGGGGCGGACGCGGTGATCGAGGTCACCGACCAGCCGCACCGGGGCTGCGTGAAGTTCGCGGACCGGTTCGGCCGGGACGCCCACCACCACGTCCAGTCCCCGGACGCGATGGCGCTACGGCTGCGCGGGCTCAACGCCCGGGTGGTCCGGCCGGGCACGGTCCGCCCGGGCGACCCCGTCGTTGTCACCCGGCCGTGAGCTCCCGACCGACCGGCCCGCCGGTGCCGCCCGGGTCGCCCAGCTCGTCGAGGAGGTCCGCGGCCGAGTCGACGATCCGGTCCGGCCGGTAGGGGAAGACGTCCACCTCGTCCGCGCTGGTCGACCCGCTGAGCACGAGAACCGTCCGCAGCCCGGCCTCGATGCCGCCGACGATGTCGGTGTCCATCCGGTCGCCGACCATGGTCGTCGTCTCGGAGTGGGCGCCGATCCGGTTGAGGCCGTAGCGCATCATCATGGGGTTCGGCTTGCCGACGACGTACGGGTGTCGCCTGGTCGCGGCCGTCACCAGGGCGGTCACCGCGCCGGTCGCGGGCAGCGGGCCGGACGGCGACGGCCCGGTCGGGTCGGGGTTGGTGGCGATGAAGCGCGCCCCGGCGAGGATGAACCGGATGGCCTTGGTGATCGCCTCGAACGAGTAGGTCCGGGTCTCGCCGAGGATCACGTAGTCGGGGTCGCCGTCGGTCAGCACGTAGCCGGCCTCGTACAGCGCGGTGGTGAGACCGGCCTCCCCGACGACGTAGGCGCTGCCGCCCGGCTTCTGGCGGGCCACGAACTCCGCGGTCGCCAGGGCCGAGGTCCAGATGTTCTCCTCGGCCACCTCGATGCCGGACCGCGCCAGCCGGGCGCGCAGGTCCCGCGGGGTGAAGATGCTGTTGTTCGTCAGCAGCAGGAACGGGTCGCCGGCGTCCCGCAGCGCGGCGACGAAGTCCGCCGCCCCGGGGATGGGCTCGGTCTCGTGCACCAGCACGCCGTCCATGTCGCACAGCCAGGCCCGTGGGGGCCGCTCGCTCGCCATGGCGGCAGGACACCGCATCGACCCCGTGCCGGGCCACCCGGTCTGGCAGGGTCCGGCTGTGGGCGAGGAGAGCGACGACGGCCGGCGCCGCGGCCTCTGGGGCTGGCAGAACGAGGTGTGGGCACTGCTCTTCGGGGTCGCGGCCTTCGAGCGGCTCTACCGGATCGCTGCCGAGGCCCCGCTGGAGCCGACGGTGGGCGACGGTGTCCTCGTCGTCACGGCGGTGCTGGCGCTCGGGCTCACGGCCTGGTTCGCGGGTCGCTGGTGGCGCGAGCGGGGCTCGCGGGGGACCGGGCCCGGAGGACCGGCGTGACCTGCCCCGTCAGGTCGTGAGCAGGACCACGGCCAGGGTGCTGGTGGCGAGGCTCAGCAGCGAGAGCAGCACCCCGGCCACGGCCCAGCCGCCCACCCGGGGCCGGGGGGCGGCATGGCGGGCCCGCCCGGCCCAGGGCGGGCCCGTCCAGGGGAGGGCCGGGTCCCCCGGGTCGTCGCAGGGCGACCTGGGTTCGGTCGGCAGCGCAGGCGCCGCGGGCGGAGAGCTGTCGGGTGCCTGCCAGGTCATGACCCCCGAGGACGAGGTCTCGTGGTCTCGCCACGGGCCGCGGGGAGCCGGGACGGGCGGAGTGCGGGCAGCGTCCGGCGGCACCCAGGACGCCGCGGGCGGCGGGACGATGGGGACGACGGCGAGGGTCGGCGGCGTGACGGTCGGTGGGGCGACGGCCACCTGGAGCTCGGAGGACGGCACCGCGACGGCCGGGTGGCCCGTGGACGCCGGCTCTGGCGGTGGGTCCACGGTCGCGGTCGTCGCGGCGGCCGTGGGCGCCCCCCGGACGTCCGCCACGACGACCGCGGTCCTGGGCACCCGATGCACGGCGGACCACGGCGGGCGGCGGTCGGGGCCGGTAACGGCCACCGTGGCCCCGGCGACGCGGACCGGGCGAGCCGGGTGCCGGCTCCCTCCCGGACGCTCCACCATGGTCGCGAGGCTATCCGCGCCGACACGCCGAACCCGGTAACCGAACGCCCTCGCCACCGCCCGGAACCGGCCCCGGAGCTGCTCCGGGACCCGAATCGCCCGGACGGAGGGGCCACCGCTCGGTCGTCCGGGGGATGCCCGCCCGCCCGGGCGGCGTGCTCGGGCGAGGCGGTCAGAAAGCGCAGCCCTCGGGGGTCGGCGACGCCGTCGCGAGCCCGGGCGCGAGATCGGGGTCGCCCTCGGTGATGGAGAACCCGCCGGCGGGGGTCCCGACGGCCACGGTGCCGCCGTAGCCGCCCGAGGACATGTGCGCCCGCACCACCAGCCGGTCCCCGGCCGCCGCCGGGACCGGCCCGCCGCCGCGGGTGAACGGCTGCTCGTCGACATGGCTGTGAGCGAGGACCCGGCGGTACAGCAGATCCCCGTCGGTGCCGACCACCTCCCAGAAGTCGGCGTAGCGCTCGCACCCGGTGTCCGGGCTGCGGACCGTCACCGTGAACGCGTAGTCACCCGGCTCGCCGGTCACCTCGACGGCGACGACGTCCGCCGCACCCGTGCCCGGCTCCCCGCCGCCCGGTTCCCCGGAGACGGGCCCGGTCGCGGTCGCCCCGCCGGCGGCGGAGCCCCCGGCGGTGCAGCCGGCGAGGGCCACCAGCAGCGCGACCACGAGACCCGGCCGCGGTACCGCCCGGGCCGCCGCCGCGCCCCGCCGGACGCGGGCGTTGCTGAGGCGGATCACGGTCCGGTGGCATCCAGGTCCACGACCACCGGCGCGTGGTCCGAGGGGCCCTTGCCCTTGCGCTGGTCACGCGCGATGTGGGCGCCCGTGACCCGCTTCTCGACTGCTGGCGACCCCAGCAGGAAGTCGATCCGCATCCCCTCCCGGCGCGCGAAGCGCAGCTGCTGGTAGTCCCAGTACGTGTAGACCCCGGGGCCGGGGGCGTGCGGGCGGACCAGGTCGGCGTACCCGGCGGCGACGACGGCCTGGAAGGCGGCCCGCTCGCGCGGCGAGGTGTGGGTCTTGTCGGCGAAGAAGCCGGGATCCCACACGTCGTCGTCGGTCGGGGCGATGTTGAAGTCACCGCACAGCACCGCGGCCAGGTCCGGCGTGCCGGCCAGCCACCCGCGGCCGGCCTCGGTGAGCGCCGCGAGCCACTCGAGCTTGTACTCGTAGTGCGGGTGGTCCAGCGCCCGCCCGTTGGGGACGTACAGGCTCCACACCCGAACCCCCTCGCACACCGCCCCGATCGCCCGGGCCTCGGCGACCGGCGGGTCGCCCCACGACGGCGTGCCCGGGAACCCGACCGTCACCTCGTCCAAGCCCACCCGGGACGCGATCGCCACCCCGTTGAGGGACCCGAGGCCGTGGTGGGCGACCTCGTACCCGGCCTGGGCGAACGGCATGGCGGGGAAGGCCGTGTCGGCGACCTTGGTCTCCTGCATCGCGAGCACGTCGACCTCGGCGGCCGCCAGCCAGGCGAGCACCCGGTCCAGCCGGACCCTCAGGGAGTTGACGTTCCAGGTCGCCAGTCGCACGCCCGCACGCTAACCCTCCCGCCCGTCGGCACGCCCCGGGCGGTGCGGGCGGTCCGGACGGTCCGGACGGTGTCGAGAGGCGGATCCCGGGCGGCGGGGTCGCGGTGGACGGACGGCACCGCCGGTTAGCCTGCGCGGGTGACCCAGCGGCCGACCGCCCTCGTCACCGGAGCCACCGCCGGCATCGGCCGGGAGTTCGCCCGGCAGCTGGCCGCCGGCGGCCACGACCTGGTGCTCGTCGCCCGGGACGAGGGGCGCCTGGCCGAGGTCGCCGCCGACCTCGGCGGGACCCACGGGGTCGCGGTCGAGACCGTCCGGGCCGACCTCACCGACCGCGACGACATGCGGCGGGTGGCGGCCCGTCTGGCCGACGCGGCCCGCCCGGTGGACGTCCTCGTCAACAACGCCGGGTTCGGGGTCAACCACTTCTTCGTCGGCGGGTCGCTGGACGAGGAGCTGCGGCAGCTCGACGTGCTCTGCACCGCTGTCCTCGTGCTCAGCCACGCGGCCGCCCCCGCCATGAAGGCGCGCGGCCGCGGCGCCGTCATCACGGTGTCCAGCGTGTCGGCCTTCACCACCCAGGCGACGTACTCGGCGGCCAAGGCGTGGGCGACGGCCTTCAGCGAGGTCCTCGCCGGGGAGCTGCGCGGCTCCGGGGTCGTCGTGACCGCCGTCCACCCCGGCTTCACCCGCACCGAGTTCCATGCCCGCGCGGGCATGGACATGTCCCGGACCCCGGCCGCGATGTGGCTGGACGCCGAGCGCGTCGTCGGCGACGCCCTGCGCGGGGCGCGCACCGGGCGCCGGATCGTGGTCCCCGGCCGGCGCTACCAGGCGATCGCCGGGCTGCTCGAGGCGCTGCCGCGAGGTCTGCGGTGGCGGATCTTCTGGGCCCGGCCCGGGGGCAGGCGCACCGGGTCCCGGCGATGACGGCGGCGGGGCGCGCTGGCAGCGGGCCCCGCCGGTCTGGGAGTCTGCGCGGCGTGGCGATCGACCTCTCCGTGGCGACCGGGGCGCGGGCCCGACTGGCCGAGCTGGTGCGGGAGCGGGCGGTGGTGCCCGGGCGCGTCACGCTGGCGTCCGGGCGCGAGGCCGACTACTACGTCGACCTGCGGCGGGTGACCCTGTCGGCGGAGGCCGCGCCGCTGGTGGGCGAGGTGATGCTGGACCTCGTCGGCGACCTGGTCCAGGGCGGTGCGGGGATCGACGCCGTCGGCGGGCTCACGATGGGAGCCGACCCGGTCGCCGCCGCGATGCTGCACGCCGCGGCGGCCCGCGGGCGGCGCCTCGACGCCTTCGTGGTCCGCAAGTCCAGCAAGGACCACGGTCTCCAGCGGCGCATCGAGGGCCCGCCGGTCGCCGGCCGCCGGGTGCTCGCGGTCGAGGACACCTCGACGACCGGCGGGTCCGTGCTCATCGCCGTCGAGGCGCTGCGCGAGGCCGGTGCCGAGGTCGCCGCGGTGGCGGTGCTCGTCGACCGCGACACCGGCGCCGCCGAGCGCATCGCGGCCGCCGGCCTGCCGTACCGGGCAGCCTACGGTCTCGCGGACCTGGGCCTCGCTCCGCAGTGACCCGGCGGACCGTCAGCCGGGCGCCCCGCCGGGAACGCCGGCGGCGGACCCGGCCGCGGCGGCCCCGGCCCGGCGCCGGACCTCGCGTTCGAGGGTGGCGCTGAGCGCACGCCGCCAGAGGGCGTCCGGAAGCACACGGTGCAGCAGCAGGAAGGGACCCGGCCGCACCGGCCACCGCAGCCGCCCGCCGCGCGACGTCGCCGCCCGGTAGATCGTCTCGGCCACGGGCTCCGGGCCGGGGGCACCGGCGCCCGCGCGGTCCGACAGCTCCCGCATCGCCGACAGGTGCGGCTCGTAGGCGGGGTGCTCGGCCCAGGCCATCGAACGGTCGTAGAAGTCGGTGCGGATGGCCCCCGGCTCGACGACCCGCACCCGCACCCCGTGCGGGCGCAGCTCGAACCGCAGGGCGTCCGACAGGCCCTCGACCGCCCACTTCGTCCCGTGGTACGCCGCGCCGAACGGGAAGGCGAGCCGACCCCCGATGGACGAGATGTTGACGACCGTGCCCTGTGACGCCCGCAGGTGCGGCAGGGCGTGGCGGGTGACGGCGGCGAGGCCGAGCACGTTGGTGTCGAACTGGCGGCGCAGCTGCTGGGGCGTCATCGCCTCGACCGGGCCGTTCAGCGAGTAGCCGGCGTTGTTGACGACGACGTCGAGGCGGCCGAACGCCTCGACGGTGGCCGCCAGCGCCGCCGCGACCGAGTCCTCGGCGGTGACGTCGAGGGCGACCAGGCGCAGATCGTCTGACGGTGTGAGGTCGGACGACTCCGGGCGGCGCATGGTGGCGGCCACCCGCCAGCCGGCGCGGCGGAACCGCTCGACCGCGGCCCGGCCGATCCCGGAGGAGGCGCCGGTGACGAGGGCGACGGGGGCGCCCGGCCGTGCGTCGGTGGTGCTGGTCATGTCCTGCCGCCTCCTGGTCAACGGATGTTGACTTGCGGTGGCGAGCCTAGGCGGGTGGCCCTCGCATGTCAACGGGTGTTGACTATGGCGATGCCGCCCCGCCGCCGAGACGCCCTCGCCACTCGCGAGGCAATCCTCGCCGCCGCGGTGACCGCGTTCGCCCAGCGCGGCTACCGCGCGGTGACGGTCCGGGACGTCGCCCGCGCGGCCGGGGTCGACCCGGCCCTGGTGGTCCGGTACTTCGGGTCCAAGGCAGGGCTCTTCGCCGAGGGCGCGGGCGCGGTCGGTGCCTCCGGGATCGCGGAGGCTCTGGCCGGGCCGGTCGCCGGTCTCGCCGACCGGCTGGCCGATCACCTCGCGGGCAAGGAGGGCACCGACTCCCTGGCCATGCTCGTGCTGTCGGCCGCCGACCCGGACGGGCGGGCGCTGCTGGCCCGGCTCGCCGCCGACCACCTGGAGGGCCCGGTCGCCGGCTCGCTGGCGGCCGGCGGGGTCCCGGCCGGGGAGGCGGCGGCGCGGGCGCGCGCCGTCACGGCCGTGGTCGTCGGCAACGCCCTGGCCGCGGTGGTGCTGGGGGGCGCGCCCGACCGGGATCGCCTGGCCGGCCTGCTGCGGGCCGCGGTGCAGCCGTGACCGAGCCCGGGTCGGGACGCATCGGCGTGGGCCCCTGGCCGGGTGGTCCCGACGCCTGGCCGGCCGACCCGCGGTTCGACCCGGACCTGCTGCGCGACGGCGACTCCCGCAACGTCGTCGACGCCTACCGCTACTGGACGGTCGAGGCGGTGCGGACCGACCTCGCGACCCGGGCGCTGCCGTTTCACGTGGCGGTGGAGAACCTGGGCCGGGACCTCAACATCGGCTCGGTGGTGCGGACCGCCAACGCCTTCAACGCGGCCGCCGTCCACGTCGTCGGCCGTCGCCGCTGGAACCGGCGCGGCGCCATGGTGACCGACCGGTACCTCGACGTCCGTCACCACGAGGACGCGGCCGCTCTCGCGGCGTGGGCGCGCGGTGAGGGGCTGGGGGTCCTCGGCGTCGACAACGTGCCGGGGGCGACCCCGCTGGAGACCTACGACCTGCCCGAGCGAGTGGTCCTGCTGTTCGGCGAGGAGGGGCCGGGCCTCACCCCGCAGGCCCTCGCCGTCAGCGACGCCGTCCTCGCGATCACGCAGTTCGGGTCCACGCGGTCGCTGAACGTCGGCGCGGCCGCCGGGATCGCCGTTCACGCCTGGGTCCGGCGGTGGGTCTTCGGCCAACGACCGGGTGACACGGGCGCACCGCAGGCGGCGCAGGCGTAACCCTGGTGGGCACCGGCGCGTAGCAGGGGGCAGAGAGCGGACGTGCCGCGTGCAGGAGGCGTTCGTCCGGGCCTGGCAGCACCGCCGGGACCTGGCGGCGGACGGCTCGCCCGGCGGCTGGGTCCGCACCGCCGCGGTCCGGATCGCCACCAGCCGGTGGCGCCGGGCCCGGTCGCCGGTGACCTCACCGAGATCACCGTCGACGTGGTCGGCCTGGCGGACGACGCGGTGCTCGGCTCTGCGTGTGACGAGCGCTACCGCCAGATGGGAGGGCGCGAGCGGGGACCGGTCGGGGCGGCCGGTTCCCGGCTCGCCTCCCACACCCGGCGCCAGCGAGCCGCCGGCTCGAGAGGCGCCCCGGGGACCGGGAGCTGCGCCTGACCGGCGGCGGCCCGCAGCCGCGCCGAGTACCAGTCGTGGGCGTCCTCGTCGAGCAGGGATGCCGAGGCCCGCTCGATCCGCCGGTTGAAGTCCCGCGGCCCCTCGCCGTCCCCGGCCCGCAGCGGGTCGCCGTAGCGCACGGTGATGAGCGGTCGGCCCGCGGACGGCCATCCCTGCCCGCGGGGCATCGCGTGGAAGGCGCCGCGGATGGCGACCGGCACCACGGGGACCCCGGCGCCCATCGCGACGAACGCGGCACCGAGCTTGTACGGCCCCGGCACGCCGTCCGTGGTGCGGGTGCCCTCCGGGAACCACACCAGGCTCCAGCCGCTGTGCAGCAGGTCCGCGGGCGTGGTCGACATCGACCCCCCGCGCCGCTCGATGGGGAACGTGTTGAAGAGCAGCGACGACCCGGCCGCCCGCCACCAGGTGTCGAAGAAGTAGTCGGCCGCCGCGGCGACCGCCGTCCGGCGGCGCCGCTCGAGCGGCAGCGTCGTGAGGATGACGGGGGTGTCGATGTGCGACGAGTGGTTCGCCACGAAGATCGCCGGCTCGCGCAGCGCCCGGACCCGGTGCTGCCCCTCGACCCGGACCGTGACCTGGGAGCGCAGCAGCCAGTGCATGCCGAGCCCGAGCAGGACGTCGCGGGCGGCGTTGGCGGCGGGGGTCCGGGCCCAGCCGGTGCGGAACACCCGCGTGGACCTCGCCGGGACGAACGGCTCGGCGGACCGGGGCACCGGGGCGCGCCGGCCCACGCCCCAGCGCCAGCCGCGGGCCACCGTGCGGACGTCGGACACCGTGTCGCGGACGAAGCGCGCCGGGCTCTGGGTCATGGTTCGTCCCCCCGGCTCAGCGCACGTCGGCGATGAGGTGCGGCGGGTTGTGGAGGTAGGTGATCGACGGGTCGCGGCCGACGATCCCGCTCACCATCTCCAGGGCGTCGGCGAGCGTCGAGGCCGAGCGCATCCCCATCCGCTCGCAGGCCTTGCGGTCGCCGCCGACCCACACCACGTGTCGCCCCCCGCCGGGCTCACCGCCGCCCAGGTGGTCCAGGGCGTGGGCGATCCAGTACCACATGTAGAACGGGTGGACGCCGTGGTAGGCGTGGCTGGTCCGGTACAGGTGGACGTACCAGGGGTCGGTGGCGTACTGCTCCTCGAACTGCTTCTCGATGACCGCCGGCTCGACCGAGGTGGCCAGCACCTCCTCGAAGAAGTCCACGTAGCTCGGGTGGTGCAGCTGGTGGAACTCCCACGTCACCGGGTGGTAGAGGATGACCGCCCCGCCCGGGCGGACCACCGGCATGCCGCGGTAGCTGTTGAAGTAGTAGCCGAGCCCCATGCATGCGGCGAGGACCGGGTTCATGATCGAGTTCACGTTGTACGGCCCGACGAACGGGACCCCGAGGACGAGCACGTCGCTCTGGCCCTGGACCTCCACCAGCTGCTGGTCGTGCACGGCGGCGACCGTGAGCTCGTGGACCGGTTCGACCGCGCCGGCCCGGACCCCGGTCACGCCGTAGACGGAGCGGATGCCGTGGAAGGTGCGGTGGCGCATCCGGTCCGGGGCGAGCGCGATCGCCCGCCGGGACGCGAGCATCCGCGCCTGGTCGGCGATGGACCACTCCCACTCGCGCTTCTGGAAGAACGAGAACGCGTCCGGAAAGATCGAGTTGTTGACGGTGGTCTCGATCTGGAAGACCTTGACGTGCTCGCCGACGACCCGGCCCATCCGCCAGGCCGACGAGTGCAGCTCCGACCGCTTGTGGTCCATGAAGGACCTCGACCGGACCATGGTGTGGCTGTTGTGGTGGTGCCGCAGAGACGAGTACGGCGCCAGCCCGATCGCCACGGACTTGTGGCCGCCGTCCATCGCGACCAGGTTGATGTTGACGTACACGAGCAGGTCCGACTCGGCCGACCGCTTGTGGATGTCGACGCTCTCGTCCTGCTCCGTGCGGCCCAGGTGGGCGATGTTCACCCGGTCCTCGGCGTCGAAGTTGTAGAGCGCGCCCTGGGGGGCGAAGGAGCGGAACACCCGCTCCCCGACGATGTGCCGGAGCTCGGCGTCGGTCATCCGCCGGTGCAGGGCGTTCGCGGCGACCAGTTCGACGTCGTCCACGCCCGCCTCGGCCGCCATGGTGAGGACCGCCTCGATGATCCGGCCGCGGATGTCCGGTGCCCGCATCGGCGGCAGCATCGGCGAGACGTCGTCGAAGGCGATGGTCAGCCTCATCCCGGGGCGGAGCAGCGCGGGCAGCGGCTCGCAGTCGACCGGGTGGCGCAGCGCGGCGTCGATCTCGGCGTCGACGTCCACCACCGCCGGCCGGCTCTCGGGCGGGTACACCACCCGGGTGCCGCGGGGGAAGCGCTCGAGACGGAAGCCCTCGCCCTCGTGCACGACGAGCGGGGGCGTCCGGTCGTCCACCTCGAGGACGAATCCGGGACGGGTCATGGGGGGCATCCAACCACCGGCCGCCGGGCCCGGCCGACGCGGCCGTGGTGGCGAGGGCGGGGCGGGTCACCCGGTCGCCGTGGCACCTCTCCGCGCCGGCGACGCCGCGCCAGCCACGGGGTCAGTCGTCCCGCCCCGGGTCGAGCGGGTCCTGCCACGACAGTCCCGGGAAGCGGGCGAATCCGCGATCGTGGCTGCACAGCGTGAGGCCATGCTCCACGGCGAGCGCTGCGAGCTGCATGTCGGGGACGTCGTTGCTGGTCAATCCGGCGACGGTCGACAGCTGGGAGGCGATGGCGGAGTGTCGGGGGCCCGCGTCGACGATGCGGGCCGAACCCTGGAGGAATCGCTGAGCCACGGCCCAGGCCTCGGACACCGGGACGACGGCGTCGCCCATCACCCGTCGCGACGACGCGAGGCGGGTGAAGGTGTAGAGCACGGACCAGCAGAAGCCGACCCGGACGTCCGGATCCTCGAGGCGGGCGGTCAGCCATCGCGCAGTCGCAGGATGATGGGGGCTGCGGGGGCTCGCCGCGTAGACCAGCAGGTTGGCGTCGACGAGGAGGCTCACGCGGAGGTGTCCGCCTGCCTGACCGCGACCTCGCCGTCGCGCTCGTCGTCGAGTTCGGCGAGCACGGCCGACACGTCACTGATGTCGATGATCGGACCACCGGGCAGAGTGGGGAGCGTCACCGAGTGCCGAGGAGGTGCCAGTGCCCCCCGGCGGATGAACAGGCCGGCGACCTGACCGAGCGTCTGGCCCGTCCGGCGACGCTCGTGCTCCAGGATGGCCATGACGTCGTCGTCCAGGTTCAATGTGGTGCGCATGATGACGACCATAGCGCATCACTGATGATTCGACCGCGGGAACGGCCCTGCCAGCGGGTTCCCAGCCGTGTCCCGGCCGGCTCACATCCCGACGCCGCACCCTGGATGCGCGGGACGCGCCCGCGCGAGGACGAGGAGGACGGGATGCGCAATCGGACGGTGGCCGCGCTGGTGGCCGGCGGCGTGGGGATCGGCGGGCTGGGGCTGGGGCTGCTCGCGGTACCGGTCGCGGCGTCCGCCGTGTCCGACGAGCCGACGGCGGAGGAGTCGGTCGAGGAGTCGGAGGACGAGTCGGTCGAGGAGTCCGGACCGGAGTCCCGGATCCGGGCCGCCCTCGACGACCTCGTCACGGACGGCACCCTCAGCGGCGAGCAGGCGGATTCCGTGGCCGGGCACCTGGCGGAGCAGCTGCCCGCGGGCGGTCCCCGGGGGGCGGGCGGTCCCGGCGGTCCCGGCGGCCACGGGGGTCCCGGCGGCCACGGGCCGGGCGATCTCGTGGACGAGCTCGCGGCCGCGCTCGACCTCCCGGTCACCGATGTCGAGACGGCCCTGCGGGACGGCACGACGCCCGCCGAGCTCATCGAGCAGGAGGGCGGCGACGTCGACGCGATCGTCGACGGGCTCGTGGACGACGTCCGGGCGGAGCTCGACGAGGCCGTGGCCGACGGTCGACTGGAGGCCGATCGGGCCGACGACCTCGCCGAACGGGCCGAGGAGCGGCTCCGGGAGATCGTCGACGAGGGCCTCGCCGGCCTGCGGGAGCAGGGCTCGCGCGAGAGCCGGACCTGACGGGCCGGGCCCGCTCAGCGGGCGAGCGGGACGTCGCGCACGACGAGCATCGGCGCCGGGTCCTCGCCCGGGCCACCTGCCAGCGACCGGAGGACGTCGCGGACGTCGTCGGCGGCGTCGTCCTCCGTCGCCCCGGGGTCGTCGGCGTTGGTGACCAGGGTGACCCGGGACGCGCCCGCGGGGACCACGCCCGGGAACGACAGCTGTCCGGACATCGACGACCCGGCGGGGACGTCGGCGCCGGGGTTCTGGGGCGACGCGACGAAGCGGTAGGTGGTGCCGAGGTCGTCGACGAGCCACATCCCCCCGTCGTTGAGGCTCACCGGGTACGGCGCCGGGTTCACGAAGCGGACGTCGACGAGCACCGCATTGGGCTCCACCCGGACCCGGTCCACGGCCAGCGCCGCCCCCGCCGCTGAGGAGTCCTGCCCGAGCCCGGACGGCGGCCGGCTGCCGGAGGTGACGACCGGGCCGTCGACGCGGATCTCGACGCGGCGGTTGAGCCGGCGGCCCTCGGGGTCGTCCTCGCCGTCGGCGCGGGTGTTGGGCGCCACGGGGTCCAGTTCCCCGCGCCAGTCCACGTCGAGGCGTCGCTGGTTGACCCCCTGCTCGACGAGCCAGCTCGCCACCGCATCGGCCCGGTCCCGCGACAGGGGGAGGTTGTAGCTCTGGGGCGAGACGGCGTCGGTGTATCCGATGACGTCGACCTGCTCGTCGCCGCTCGCCCGGACGACCTGGAGGATCCGCTGCAGTTCCGTCTCCGCCCGGGGACGCAGCGAGGCGTCGTCGAACTCGAACAGCACCGCCTCGTCGACCACGATCACCGTCTGCGCCACCTGCTGCTGCGCCCCGCCGAGCCGCGCGACCTGGAGCTGAGTGGGGGTGACGAGACTGCGGGAGACGCTGACCGAGGTGCCGGGCTCCGCCTCGACGATCGCGGCCGCCGACACCGGCTCGGCGTCCGGGCGCCCGGACGCCCGCAGCGCGAGCGCGGCCACCCCGATCAGCACGATGACGACGATCGCCGCGGTCCCGATCAGCCACCGCCGCTCGCCGAAGATGTCGCGGTAGGTCCGGCGGTCGATCTCCTCGTCCGCGTCCGGCGTCGAGACGGTGACGCTGCTGCTCACGGCACCGGGATCCCTTGGACGTAGAACACCGGGCGGCTGTCGCCGAGATCGCGTTCGCGGGCGTCGACCGGCTCGACCGGGTCGGCCACGTTCGCCTTGAGGGCCACCTGCTCGACGTCGTCGGGCAGCGGGCCCAGGAACACCAGGGCCCCCACCAGCTCCTCCCCGGGGCCGACGGTCAGCGAGGCCCGGCCGTCGAAGCGGTAGGAGTTGCCGCGGTCGTCCACCAGCCACAGCCAGCGGTCCCGGAACAGCCCTTCCGTCACCAGGTCGATCCGCTCGGGGAACCCGTTGATCACGGAGACCTCGACCTCGACCGAGCGGGCGCGCACCTCGACCGCGCGGACCTGCAGGACCGAGCCGTTCGGGTGGCGGTCGACGAGGTCGTCGCGGCCGGTGAGGTCGAGACGCTCGCTGGGCCGGGCCGCCGGCGTCGCGAAGTCGGCCGGCGGCGGCTCCCGGCTGCACGCACCCAGCCCCGTCGCGGCGCCCGCAGCGCACAGCAGGGCGGCGACCGCCCGTCGGGCGGCGCCGGTCGGACCGGGCGACCGTGTCACCCGGACATGGTCGCGCTCCCGGGCGTTCCCGGCGAGCCGCCCCGCCGGGGTGGGGCGCACCCCACCCCGGGTTCGGTGGCGGACACCACGGACCGGTGGCGCCGGCCACGGGACGGTGACGCGACCGCGACGCCCGCCCCTGTCGCGGGCGCATCGCGGCCCGCGCCGGCTGCCGGCCCCGCACGCGTGACGTCCGGCGCCGATGTCGGGGGGGCCCTGTGGACGTCGGCGGTGGTTCTCCACAGCCGTCCCTGCGGCTCCGGCCGCAGGGACGGTGCCGTCTAGTCTCGCGGGATGGCCACACCGGCAGGGTGGGAGCGCAAGGCCCGGCAACTCGGCAACGACGTGGACTCGATCTACCTGATGCTCGACGGCATCGCGGTCACCCAGCGCAGCCATGGGGAGCGCCTCGACACGATCGACGGCAAGATCGACGGGTTGGCCGGCGACCTGAGCGCGCTGACCATCAGGGTCGACGAGAACGGCGCCAGGACGGACGGGTTGTCGGACCGGGTGGACGGGTTGACCGCGACCCTCGGCACCATGGACGGCAAGCTCGACACCGTTCTCGCTCTGCTGAGAGCCGGTGGCTCGCCCTGAGGGTGCGGCGGCGGAATCGGACACCGCCCCCTGGTGGCCCGATCCCGCGACGCCGAGGACCGGCGGGTTGCGCGCCGCCGTCGCCGGGGCGACCACTCGGCTCGTGTGGCGCAACGAGGCCGGCGGCGGGCCTGCGGGCGTTCCACGACGCACTGCCCTCGGCGAGCTGCCCGTACTCGTGGTCCACCGAGGAGCGCGTCACCGCCGCCGCCGAGCGTCACCTCGCGGCCGGGCTCATGGATCCCGCGTCGTTCCACGTGGAGCATCGCGGCATGTCCACCGACCGGGTGCTGGCGGTCCTGGTCGAGCCGCCGCCCGTGGACCACGCGGTCGTGTGCCACGGGGACGCCTGCCTGCCCAACACCCTGCTGCACGACGACGGGCGTCTGGCGGGGCACGTCGACCTGGGCCGGATCGGCGTCGGGGACCGGTGGGCGGATCTCGCCGTGGCGACGTGGAGCGCCACCTGGAATCTGGGTCCGGGGTGGGAGGGAGAGCTGCTCGCCGCCTACGGCGTGCCTGGTGACCCCGAGCGGTCGTCGTACTACCGGCTGCTGTGGGACGCCTCGCCCTGACCGACTCCCCCGAGCGGCCGGGCGGGCCGGCACCCGATGGACCGCCGTGCCGTGTATCGGATGCGACGAATATCGTGGTGAAGTGACCGACTATCGACGGACTCCGCGGACGACACCCACTCGAGAGAAGCATCGCGTCGGTCACGACCGCGCACAGGTGCGGGCGGTCCTGGACGAGGCGCTCGTCTGCCACGTGGGCTTCGTCGTCGACGGCGCACCACGGGTGCTCCCGACCATCCACGCCCGGGTCGGGGACCGGCTCTATCTCCACGGCTCCACCGGCACGCCGCTGGTCCGGCTCGCGGCGGCGGGCGGCGCACCGGTCTGCGTCACCGTCACCCTGGTCGACGGCCTCGTGCTCGCGCGCAGCCAGTTCGAGAGCTCGATGAACTACCGGTCGGTCGTGGCCCACGGCGTGGCGCGGCTCGTCACCGACCCCGGCGAACGGGCCGCCGCCCTGAGTGCGATCGTCGAGCACGTGGCGCCCGGCCGGGCGGCGACCAGCCGGGCGGGCACGCCGCGGGAGCTGGCCGCGACCGCCGTCCTCGCCCTCGACCTCGACGAGGTGTCCGTCAAGTCCCGCACCGGGGACGTCGAGGACGACCCCGCCGACCTGGACGGCCCCTACTGGGCCGGGGTGGTGCCGGTCGAGACCCGGTTCGGCGCGCCCGTCGCTGCGGCGGATCTCCGTCCCGGCATCGAGGTGCCGGCGCACCTGGGGAACTACCGGCGCCCCGGACCCGCCACCGTCAGCGGACCAGCTCGCTGACCGTGTGCAGCGCCAGCCCGACCAGCGCCCCCACCACCGTGCCGTTGATCCGGATGAACTGCAGGTCCCGCCCGACGTGCAGCTCGATCCGGGACGCCGTGTCGGTGGCGTCCCACCGGGCCACCGTCTCGGAGATCACCGTCGCGACCTCGCCGGAGTAGTTGCGCGCGGCGTAGCCCGCGGCGTCGACGGCGTAGGAGTCGACGCGGGCGCGCAGGGCGCCGTCCGCGACCAGCCGCGCCCCGGCGTCGGCCAGCCCGGCGGCGATCCGCCGCCGCAGCTCGCCGTCGGGGTCGTCGGCGGCCTCGGCCAGCAGCCGGCGCGCGGTCGCCCACAGCGCTGTCGTCGCCTCGGCGGTCCGGGGGTGCCTCAGGAGCCGCTCCTTGAGCGCCTCCGCCCTGGCCTGCGTCCCGCTGTCGTGCTGGAGGTCGTCGGCCAGGCGGGCCAGCATGTCGTCGAGCGCACGCCGCACCCGGTGCTCCGGGTCGAGGGCCACCTCGCCCACCCAGCGGGACAGCTCGTGGTGCACCCGCGCGGCGACCGCCGCGTCGAGCCAGTCGGGCGTCCAGCCCGGGGCCCGGTCCAGGACGATCCGGACGACGGCCGCGCGGTTGTCCCGCAGCCAGGCGTTCGCCTCGTCCAGCAGCAGGTCGACCAGCGGGCGGTGCGTGCCGTCCGCGACCACACCCTCGAGGAGACGCCCGGCCAGGGGGCTGGCGGGCAGTTCCGCGACCCGGCGGACGACGGCGTGCTCGAGGACCGCCGCGACGTCGTCGTCCCGCAGCACCCGCAGCACGGCTCCCGCCCACACCCCGGCCTCGGCGGCCACCCGGGCGGCGTGCGCCGGGTCGGCCAGCCACTCGCCGGCGCGCCGCGCGGGCTCCGCCCGGGCCACCTTGTCCCGCACCACGGGTTCCGACAGGAAGCTCGTGACGACGAACTCCTCCAGGCTGCGGCCGATCTCGTCCTTGCGGGTCGGCACGAGGGCGGTGTGCGGGATCGGCAGGCCGAGCGGGCGCCGGAACAGCGCGGTGACGGCGAACCAGTCCGCCACCGCGCCCACCATGGCCGCCTCGGCGGCGGCGTTGACGTAGCCGAGCGGCCCGTCCCGGTGCAGCGTCAGCGCGTAGACCAGCGCGGCCAGCAGCAGCAGGCCGGTGGCCGTCCGCTGCATCTGGCGCAGGCGCCGCCGCCGGTCGGCATCGGCAGCGTTCAGCGCAGCCTCGGGTCGAAGCACACCTTGACGGTCCCGAGCCGGCCGGCTCCGGCGGCGTGGTCGATGGCCTCGCGCCAGCGGTTGAGCGGATAGACGCCCCCGACCACGCCGTCCAGGGGGGCGGTCGCGGCCAGCCGCATGGCCACCTCGAAGGCGTCGCCGGTCGAGCAGTAGGACCCGGCGAGGGTGAGCTCCCGGAACCAGGCCGGCGACAGGTCGGCCCCCGGCCCCGGCATCCCCGACAGGACCACCCGCCCGCCCGCCCGCGTGGCCCGCAGCGCCAGGTCCATCGAGGACGACGACCCGACCGCGTCGACCGCCACGTCCACGCCGCCGAGCAGGAACTCCGAGGTCTCGGACCCGGTGAGCCCGCGGACCGCCTGCGGCACGACGGTGAGCGCGCGGGTCGCCCGGCGCACCCCCCGCAGCGCCTCGTCCGGGGTGACGACCGAGGTCGCTCCGAAGCGCCGGGCCAGGGCGGCCTGGCCGGCGTGCTTGGCCACGACGACGATGGTCCCGGCGGGGGTCAGCTCCCGCAGCGCGAGGGTGGCGAACAGCCCGACCGCCCCGGCCCCCGACACCAGCACCGTGGCGCCGTCGGCGACCTCCGCCCGCCGTGCCAGGTGTACCGCGCAGGCCAGCGGCTCGACGAGGACGGCCCGCTCGTCCGGCAGGTCGTCGGGCACCGGGTGCAGCTGGGAGCGGTGGGCCGCCAGCCGCTCCCCCCAGCCGCCGCCGGTCGAGGTGCAGTAGCCGGTCTGCAGGCCCGGCCGGAGGTGGCCGACGGTCACGCGCTCGCAGTGGTGACGCCGCCCCTGCGCGCAAGGGCGGCACGGCTCGAGTCCGCGCGCCGCGCAGGCGAGCACCGGGTCGACGACCACCCGGGTGCCCCGGGGCAGGTCCTCGCAGTCCTCGGCGAGCTCGGCGACCACCTCGTGCCCGAGCACGCACGGCAGGGAGGTGACGCCCGTGAAGTACAGCGAGGTGGACCCGGTGACGGCCCCGAGGTCGGAGCCGCAGACCCCGGACAGGCGGGACCGCAGCGCGGCCCAGCCCGGCGCCCGGACGCGCGGCTCCTCCACCGTCACCAGACGCAGCGGTGCCATCGGTCCGACGAGCAGGCCGGGGATCGACGCACCGGTCGCCGTCACGGCCCGGGCGATGGCGTAGCGGGGGACCGAGCGGAACAGCTCGACGGCCAGCATCACCCGATGGATCCTGCCACCCGCCGGCCGGGTGGCGACTGCGCGGCGACGTGGCGGCGACCCGGTGGCACCCGTGGCACCGAGGAGATCGTCCGGCCCTACGATGCGCGCCATGACGCGACGCCTGCTGCTTCCCGCCGCCGTCCTCGCCGCCGCGGTGACCGCGGTCGCGGCCTGCGGCGACGGGGGGGACGCCACCGACGAGGGCACCACCACCGGGGGGACCGCGGCCGCGGCCGGCGACAGCGCCACCGGCGCCGCGACCGGCGGCGGCCAGTGCTCGCCGGAGACCCTGGAGACCCTGGAGTCCGGGACCCTGACCGTCGCCACCGGCGACCCGGCCTTCGAACCGTGGGTCGTCGGCGACGCCCCGGGGAGCGGCGAGGGCTTCGAGGCCGCCGTCGCCTATGCCGTCGCCGGGCAGCTCGGGTACGCCGAGGACCAGGTGACGTGGGTCCGGACGCCGTTCGAGGCGGCGATCCAGCCCGGTCCCAAGACCTTCGACGTCAACCTCCAGCAGTTCTCGATCACCGACGAGCGGGAGGAGGCGGTCGACTTCTCCTCCCCGTACTACGAGGCCCGCCAGGCCGTGGTCGCGATCGAGGGCAGCCCTGCCGCGGACGCCGCGAGCCTCGCCGACCTCGCCGGGGTCACCATCGGCGCCGCCTCGGCGACCACGAGCCTCCTGGCGGCCGAGGAGTTCGCCCCGGACGCCGAGATCCAGGTCTTCAACAACAACGACGACCTCAAGCTCGCGCTGACGAACGGGCAGGTCGACGCCGGCGTGTTCGACCTGCCGACGGCGCTGTTCACCACCGCCGTGGAGCTCGAGGGCGGGGTGGTCGTGGGTCAGTTCCCGGTGGTCGAGGGCGAGACCGACGCCTTCGGGCTGCTCATGGAGAACGACAGCCCCCTCACCGACTGCGTGACGCAGGCGGTGGACGCGCTGCGCGATGGCGGCACCCTCGCCGACCTGGAGGCCGAGTGGCTGACCGACGTCGCCGGGGCTCCCGAGCTGTCCTGAGCGGGCACGCGACCCCGGAGACGCCGGTGGCCTCCGGGGCGGCGGCCACCGGTGGGGCCGGGGTCCCGGTCGGCGAGGGCTGGGTCCACCGCCCCAGCGCGGTGGAGGTCGAGCGCCGCGCCCTGCGGCCCCGGCGCTCCACGCTCACCGCCCTCGTCAGCACCGCGGTCTTTGCCGCGGTGCTGTACCTGGTGGTGACGAGCTCGCCCGGGTGGGAGCGCACCCGGGACACCTTCTTCGACGTGCCCTACGCGATCGAGGTGCTGCCCTCGATCGCGCAGGGGATGTGGCTCAACATTCGGGTGTTGGCCGTCGCGGCCGTCATCGTGCCCGTCCTTGGCCTGGCGATCGCGCTGCTGCGGACCCTGCGCGGGGCGGTCTTCCTGCCCCTGCGCCTGCTGGCCACCGCCTACGTCGACGTGTTCCGGGGCCTGCCGCTGCTCGTCGTGCTGTACCTCATCGGCTTCGGCGTGCCGAGCCTGCGCCTCGAGGCGCTGCCGACGTCGGTGGTCGTCCTCGGCACCGTCGCCGTCGTCCTCACGTACTCGGCCTACGTGTCCGAGGTGTTCCGCGCCGGCATCGAGTCGGTGCACCCGTCGCAGCGGCTGGCGGCCCGTTCCCTCGGCCTGACGTACTCCCAGACGATGCGGCGGATCGTCCTGCCGCAGGCCGTCCGGCGGGTGACTCCCGCGCTGCTCAACGACCTCGTGGCGCTGCAGAAGGACGTCGGCCTGATCTCGGTGCTGGGGGCCGTGGACGCGATCCGGCAGGCCCAGCGGGAGGTGTCGCTGACCTTCGACTTCACGCCCTACGTGGTCGCGGGGCTGCTGTTCGTCGCGCTGAGCGTCCCGACGGCCCGCCTGGCGGACTGGGCGGCCGCCCGCGCCGCCCGCCGGGAGCAGGCGGGAGCCGTGCTGTGAGCCGGCGGCCGGGCGCGGCGAGCGTCCTGCGGGCGGAGGACCTCGTCAAGCTCTACGGCGACCACGCCGTCCTGCGCGGGATCGACCTCGACGTGGCGGAGGGCGAGGTGGTGGCCCTGGTCGGCGCCTCGGGATCGGGGAAGTCGACGCTGCTGCGCTGCCTGTGCCTGCTGGAGCCGGTCAGCGACGGCCGGGTCCTGCTCGACGGCGAGGACATCACCGACCCGCGGGTCCGCGCCGACCGGGTCCGCTCCCGGTTCGGCGTCGTCTTCCAGGCGTTCAACCTGTTCCCGCACCTCAGCGTCCGGGAGAACGTCTGCCTGGCGCCCCGGCTGGTCCACGGCCGGCCCCGGACGGACGCCCACGCCCGGGCGGCGGAGCTGCTCGCCCGGATCGGGCTGGCCGACAAGGCGGACGCCTACCCGGATCGGCTGTCGGGAGGTCAGCAGCAGCGGGTCGCCATCGTGCGGGCGATCGCCACCGACCCGCGGGTGCTCCTGCTGGACGAGGTGACGAGCGCCCTGGACCCGACCCTGGTGGCGGAGGTCCTCGGGCTCGTCCGGGAGCTGGCGGGGCAGGGGCGGACGATCGTCATGGCCACCCACGAGCTCGGCTTCGCGCGCCAGGTCGCGGACCGGGTGTGCATGCTGTCCGAGGGCACGATCATCGAGCAGGGGCCGCCGTCGCAGGTGCTGGGCGAGCCGCTGGACCCGCGGACCCGGGCGTTCCTCGGCCGCGTCCAGGAGTCCGGCCGGATCTGACGGCGGCGGCGGCTGCGGCCAGCACGACCCCGGCGGCGAGGAGGCCTCCGCCGGCGGACACCAGCCCGGCGTCGAGGTCCTGCGGGATGCCCAGGTGCACGGTGATCCCGAGGATGCGGGACAGGCCGTTCGGCAGCACGACCAGCTCGTCGTTGAGCGCGGTGAGGAACCGCTCGGTCCCGGCCCGACCGACGACGACGCCGAGCAGCAGCAGCGGCGCGCCGATGGCACCGAGTGCCCCGGCCGCGGGTGCCAGGATGCGGGCGGCGGAGGCCCTCACGGCACCGGCCCGGGCACCAGTGAGGGCGAGCACCGGGCCCGCGACGAGCCAGACCAGCCCGGTGACCGCGGCCACGACGAACACGGTGCGTCCCGCGGGCTCGACCCAGAACCCGTACCAGGCGGCGAGGTGCCCGCGCCACGCCACGGCGGCCGGGAGCACGGCGGCCCCCACCAGGTGGGCGCCGCAGGCGGCGACGGCAGCCGTCCCCGCCGCGGGCGCCCCCGCGGCCAGGCGCACCGCCGCGACCAGGGCGACCGCGCCGAGCACCGGCAGCCCGACGCCGAGTGCCAGGTACGTCGCGGACCCGTAACCGCTGAACGCGGCCTGCCCGGCGACGAGGACGGCCAGCGGCACCAGCAGCACCGGGGCCCGCTGCCACCGGTCCAGCGCCTGCCACGCCCCGGGGCCCAGCTGCCAGGGGGTGAGCGCGGCCCGCCGCAACGCGGGCACCAGCAGCAGCCCCGCCAGCGCGGCCATCAGGGCGGCTCGTGCCGTCCAGGTCGCGGCGGTGGTGGCCCGCATCTGGGCGAGCCCGGTGTCGGCGAAGCCGAACTCGTACGGCGGCAGGGCGACGTTCCCCTCCCACCGCGCGGCGTGGGCCGCGCTCTCGCGCTCGTAGCGGTCGGCGGCCGCCCGGTACGCCGCGAGCGCCTCCGGCGACCCCGTGTCGGCCCACTCGTGGTACCGCAGCGCCGTCTCGCGCCAGTCCCCGAGGGTGGCGAACAGGTCCCGTTCGTACTCCAGGGACGCCGCCAGCGCGTCGTACTGGACGGGGTCCCGGAACGCCGCCCGGTCGACCCCGTCCAGCACCCCGATCATGCGGTCCACGCCCGCCACGGCGGCGTCGGCCTCCGCGACGGCCTCGTCGACCCGGCCGCGGGACGCGGTGTACACCGCCGCCCAGGACGCCGAGTCCCCGCTGACGAGATCCCACTTGAAGATCCACATCATGGGGGGCGGCTCCAGTCCGAAGGCGCGCACCTCCTGCTCGGCGTACGGCCCCACGTAGAGCCCGTCGAGCGTCACCCCGCGCGAGACCTCCAGCAGCTCGCCGAGCGCGCGGACCGCCGCGGGGTCGTCGGTCCAGGTCCGGCGCAGCCAGGTCGCGGTCTCGACGCCGAGGTCGGTGTCCGGGTCCCACGCCAGGCGGGCGGACAGCCACACGTCGAGGTCGTACAGCTGCCAGAAGCCCTCGCGCAGGTACAGCGTCATCGGCCCGGCGCGCTGCGGTCCGCCGCTCTGGCTCCACACCCACAGGCCGGGCAGGCGCCCGGTCTCCTCGCGGACCTGCCGCAGCGCGGCCTGGGTGTCGCCGGAGACGACGTTGGGGAAGGCGCTGAAGGCCTCGAACTCCCGCCGGGCCTGCACCTCCATGATCCGTCGCTGGTCGCCGGTGAGCAGGGTGGGGTTGAGCGGCAGGAACGCGTCGAAGTCCCCGGCGACCAGCTTGGTCGACACCACGAGGTTGGGGGCGTCGGCCGGGCCGACCACGCGGTCGTAGGTGTCCGGGTTGGTGTGGAGGTCACCGACCTCGCCCACCCCGACGCTCCACGTCCGGAACACGATCTCGGCGTCGTGCGGGGCGGCCGCGGCGGTGAGCGCGTCCAGCATGGCCTGGACGTCCGCGGGCGCCGTCACCGCCAGTCGCGAGTAGTAGTCCCAGCCCGCGGTGTTGTAGATGCCGCCGGCCTCCCCGATGCGGATCATGAGGCCGTCGACCGCCGGGACCTCGGACAGCAGCTCGTCGACGCCGGCCCGGTACACCTCCCACAGCTGCGGGTCGGACGGGTCCAGCCCGCCGGTGCCCTCCCGCAGGTAGGACTCCAGCGGGCTGGTGAGGGCGAGCATGTCGGTCGACATGACGACGCTGAGCCCCATGTCCTCGGCGTAGTCCCACAGCGGCGCGGTCCCCCGACGCATGGCGACCGCCCGTTCCCGGTGGGCCGTGCCGGGCGGGTACACCGCGTCGCCGTCGCCCACTCCCGAGAACGTCACGTACTCGAGGAAGCCGGGCACGACGACCCCGTTGTACCCGTACCGCGCGGCGTGGTCGACGTGCTCCCGCCAGGTGCGCTCGACCTCCGCCATGGCGTCCGGGTCCAGCCACGGCTCGCCGGCCAGCAGGGCGTCGGCCAGGAAGCCCTGGACGTGGCTGTAGTCGTCCTGGGCGGCGTACGCCGCCCGGTCCACCGGGACCCCGGCCGCGCCGAAGTCGAGGAGGCGGACGTCCGCGGCGGGCTCCCGGGTGCCGGCCGCGGCCCGCAGCTGCTCGTCCGTCGCACCGAGCGCGGTGAGGTCGGCGAGCCGGAACAGGCCCTGGGCGAGGCCCCGCCGGTCGCTGGCCGTGACGGTCACCGCGGCGTCGCCGGTGACTGCCGTCCGGTGTCCCTCCGCGGAGAGCCCGCTGGCCGGGTCGAGCGCCGCCGTCACCTCCAGCGGGTCGCCGTCAGCGGCCGCGAACCCGGCCGCCGCCAGGGACAGCAGGGGGTCGCCGTCCGACCCCGGGGGCAGCCGGAGGGTGACGGCGCGCGGCTCGTCGGCCGGGGCGCCGGCGGCGGCCGTCGGGACACCGGGCGGCTCGCCCGCCAGGGCGGTCCGGTCCCGGAAGTCCACGGCGAGGAACCCGTCCACGGCACGCGCCGCGGCAGCCCCCGACACCAGCCCGAGGACCACGACCACGACAGCCACCCCGGCCGGCCACCTCGCCCGCATCCCGGCAGTGTGGCCGCTCCCCGGGCTCCCGGACAGCCGGTCCTCCCGAGGGGTCACTGCCGCAGGCCGACCAGCTCGACCATCCGCTCCAGCTCGACGTCGTACACCGCGGCGAACGCCTCGTCGGAGATCACGTGGTGCCGGTGGCCGAAGAGCTGCGCGCTCACCGACCCGAGGACGTACGTCCACGCCACGAGCCCCCGCACCAGCAGGTCGTCCGGGATGTCGGCGGTGAAGACCGAGCGCAGGAGCAGGGCGTCGTGGAGTTCGGGCGCCAGGTCGCCGTGCGAGGCGACCCCGCCGGCGGCATGGGCGTCGGCGAGCAGTCGGGCCAGGACCAGGGGCACCCGGGTCGCCGGACCGACGGTGTCCCGGGGGGCGGCGTACCCGGGGATGGGGGAGCCGAAGATCAGTGCCCACTGCCGCGGCTCGGCGGCCGCCCACTCCCGGGCGGCCCGGCCCACCGCGCGGTACCGGTCCGCGAACGCCTCCCGCGCCACGGCTGCCTCCCGCCGCTCGACGGCCTCCCCCAGCGCGTCGTAGGACTCCACGATCAGGGCTGTCAGCAGGGCATCCCGGCTCGGGAAGTAGCGGTAGACCGCCGAGGAGACCAGCCCCACGTCGCGCGCGACGGCGCGGAAGCTCAGTCCCGCCGCCCCCTCCTCGGCGAGGTGTCGGCGGGCGGCGCGGAGGATCTCGGCCCGCATCTCCTCGCGGACGCGGGCCCGGACCCCCTGGGCCGGGGAGGCGGTCGGCATGGACACGGTCCCAGGGAAGCACCGACGAGCGAGCGACGCAATCAAGAGAGAGCAGCGCTCTTGACAGAGCCCCGCGAATGGGAGCAGAGTTCCGTTGTGAGAGCAATGCTCTCTCTTTGGAAGGAGCTCGCCATGACCACTCACCTCGTCGTCGGGGCCGGTCCCGTCGGCACCGCCGTCGCCCGGGAGCTCGTCGCCCTCGGGCACGACGTCGTCCTCGCCTCCCGCTCCGGCCGGGGGGTCGACGTCCCCGGCGCCGTCCGGACGGCGCTCGACGCGTCCGACGCGGCGGCGGTGACGCGCCTCGCGGCCGGCGCCGCGGTCGTCGTCAACGCCGTGAACCCGCCCGACTACCACCGATGGCCGCAGCTCTGGCCGCCGGTGGCCGCCGCCCTGCTCGCCGCGGCGGAGGACGCCGGCGCCGTCCTGGCGACGGTCTCCAACCTGTACCCGTACGGGCGGCCCACCGGACCCATGTCCGAGACGAGCCCCCTGCAGCCCGCCGACGTCAAGGGCGAGGTGCGCCTGCGGATGTGGCGGGACGCGCTGGCGGCCCACGAGGCGGGCCGGGTGCGCGTCGTCGAGGTTCGCGCCAGCGACTTCATCGGTGCCGGGACCGGCGCGAACTCCCACACCGCGCGGCTGACCCGGTTCGTGCTGTCGGGCCGCCGAGCCCAGGTCGTCGGCAGCCCGGACCTGCCCCACTCGTGGACCCACACCGTGGACACGGCCCGGACCCTGGTCGCCGCGGCGCTCGACCCCGGCGCCCACGGCCGCGCCTGGCACGTCCCGACGAACCCGCCCCGCACCCAGCGCGAGCTCGCCGGCGACCTCGCCGCGACGGCCGGGGTCCCGGCGGTCCCGGTCTCGGGCGTGCCCACGATCGCGCTCCGCCTGGCGGGGATCGGCGACGGCCGGATGCGGGCCGTGGCGGACAGCTCGTACCAGTTCCGGACGCCCTTCGTCATCGACGACACCGCGGCCCGGGCCCGCTTCGGCCTCCGGCCCACCCCGTGGGCCGACGTCCTGGAGGCCACCGTGGCCGACGTCCGCCACGAGCTCGCCGCGGCGGGTGCCCGGTGAGCGCGGCCCTCGGCCGGCGGCCCGTGACCGGCGGGCTGCTCGTCGCCTCGGCCCTGCTGTCGGTGCTCGGCTACGTCGTGCTCGGGACGCAGTTCGACTGGCCGGGCGTGCTCGACGAGCCCGGGACGACCGCCCTCGACAAGTACGTCGCCGCCGAGCAGGCGATCCGGGCGGGGTTCTCCGTCATGACCCTGGCCAGCCTGGTCCTCGTCCCCGCCGCGTTCGGCCTCCAGGCGGCCACCACCCGGGACCACACCGCCGCGCGAGTGATCACGGCCTTCGGCGTCCTCGGTGCGTTCGCCCAGATGCTGGGCTGGCTGCGGTGGCCGATCACCATGCCGTCGGTCGCCGACGCATGGACCGCGGCGCAGGGCGACCCGGTGGCCGAGACCGCGGTCACGACGTCGTACGACGTGCTCAACAACTACGCCGGCGGCGCCCTCGGGGAGCACCTGGGATGGCTGCTGCAGGGGGTGTGGGCGGTCGGGATCGCCGTGATCGCCTGGCGGGCGGTCGGCGTGCCCCGCTGGGTCGCGGGCGTCGGTCTCGCACTCGGCGCCGTCTGGGGGGTGGCCGTGCCGTTCGCCACCGCGGTCGGCGCCGACGCCCTGGAGTTCTGGGCGCTCAACGTCTACACGGCCTGGTACGTCTGGCTGCTCGGGTTCGGGGTGCTCCTGGCCGTCCGGTCGGTGGGGGCGCCCCAGCCGGCGGCGGTCCGGTCGTGACCGCCCACGCGAACCCGGCGGCCGGCGAGGTCTACACGATCACCCCGGCGGTCGGGCCGCGGGCCGCGGACGGTGACCTGCGCCTGCCGTCCTCGACGACCTGGTGTCCGCGGGTGGGGTGTACGCCCGGATGCGGCAGCAGCAGTCCGGCGGCTTCGTCACCGGGTAGCAGCGGCGGCGGGGTGGCGGCGCGGTCGACGGCGCCGCTACCCTGCCCACCATGTTGTCGCGCGCTGTCGTCGATCCCGTGGGGCCTCGCGTCCTCACGGGCAAGGCCGTCACGGCCTCTCACCCGCGCGCCTGACCGTCGAGGCCGGGCGCATCCCCGGCCTCCGGAACCTCCCGATCGGCTCCTGACGCCGGGTCCTCGTCGCCGACCACCGTCGGCCCCAGGGCCACGAGCCCCTCGCCGTCCCGGCACCACGGGACGGGTCACGCCACGTCCGACGCCTCCACGAAAGGCGCTGCCTCGTGCTGCGGATCCTCCGTCGCTACGGTTCCCACCTCCGCCGATACCCCCACCACTGGCTCCCGGTCCTCGTCCTGAGCCCGCTCGCCGCGGTGCTGGTGAGCTTCGTGCCGGCGTACGCCGCCGCGGAGCTGATCTCCCGGTTCACCGACGGCCCGGTGCCCCTGGACCGGGTGTGGGCCGAGCTCGGCTTCCCGATCACGGTCTTCGTCGTCAGCCTGGTGGTCGGGGAGCTCGTCCTGCGGCCGCTGGTCGACGTCCTCGTCTGGTCGCTCGAGGCGAAGATGGTCGAGCGGCTGTACGCGGACTGTTTCCGCCACCTGTCCGGCCAGCCGGCGACCTTCTTCGCCGACCGCTTCGTCGGGTCCATGGTGAGCGCGGTGCAGAAGTACACCGGCGCCTACGTCATGCTCGCCGACACCGTGACGTTCCAGGCGTTGCCGCTGCTCGGCGCGGTGATCGTGACGGTCGCCCTGACCGCCGGCGACGTGCCCTGGTTCGCGGCGGGCGTCGTCGTGGTGGTGGCCGCCCTGGTGCTGCTGACCGTCGCGACCTTCGGGTCCGTGGCGGGGCACATGAAGCGCTGGGCCGAGACCCACACGGCGGTCGGCGGACGGGTCGCCGACGTCCTGGGCAACGTCCTCGTCGTCAAGAGCTTCGCCCGCGAGGCCGACGAGCAGGACGACTTCGCGGGGTTCACGGGTCGTCACCGCCGCGCCACGACGGTGACGATGTGGGCGGTGATCTCCCGGAATCTGGCGATCGGCGGTGTGATCGTCGCGCTGCTGCTCATCGCGCTGGTCTCGATCGTCGTCGTGCAGGCGTCGGGCGTCGACATCGCCACCCTGGTGGTCGTCCTCACCTTCGGGCTGGCGCTGTTCGGGTACCTCTGGGAGCTGCCCCGGATCACCCGCATGTGCTACCGCGCCCACGGTGACGCAATGCCCATGGTCGACCTGTTCGACGTCCCACCCGCCGTGACCGATCCCGAGCAGCCCGAGGAGCCACGCATCTCGCACGGGCGGATCACTCTGGACCGGGTCACGCTGAGGTACCCCGACGCGCCGGCCCCCGTCTTCACCGACCTCACCCTGGAGATGGCCCCGGGGGAGCGCCTGGGTCTGGTGGGTCCGTCGGGGTCGGGGAAGACCTCGGTGACCCGGCTGTTGCTGCGGTTCGTCGACCCGCAGTCGGGGGCGGTGCGGATCGACGGGCAGGACGTCCGTCGCGTCACCCAGCGCGCGCTGCGGTCGCGGATCGCGTTCGTGCCGCAGGAGCCGCTGCTGTTCCACCGCAGCATCGCCGAGAACATCGGGTACGGGCGTCCCGGCGCCGACCCGGCGGAGGTCGTGACGGCCGCCCGCCGGGCCCAGGTGCTGGAGTTCGTCGACGACCTGCCGGACGGGCTGGACACCGTGGTCGGGGAGAAGGGCGTGAAGTTGTCGGGGGGTCAGCGGCAGCGGATCGCGATCGCGCGGGCGATCCTGTCCGATGCGCCGATCCTCGTCCTCGACGAGGCGACGAGTGCGTTGGACAGCCTGAGCGAGGCGCGGATCCAGGAGGCGCTGGACGAGGCGATGGCGGGGCGGACGACGATCGCCATCGCCCACCGGTTGTCGACCCTGCGGTCGATGACCCGGCTGGTGGTGCTGGACCGGGGCCGGGTGGTCGAGGACGGCCCGCACGAGGACCTGGTGTCCGCGGGCGGGGTGTACGCCCGGATGTGGCAGCAGCAGTCCGGCGGCTTCGTCACCGTGTGACACCAGGGGCGGGCGGGTGTCGTCCACAGGGCGACGGTCGCCCGCCCGTCCACAGCCGCGACGCCGGGTGCCGGGCCTGCGCGACGATGGTCGCCAGGCTGCGTCACGTGACAGGATCGACCGCACGGATCACGGGGAGGAGGCGGTGTCCATGGCCACCGCGACGGCGCTGCTCACGGATCGGAGCCGGCGCCACACGGTGGACGAGTGGCTGGCGCTCGAGGTACCGGAGACGCTTGAGTTCTGGCGCGTCGAGCTGCTCGAGGGCCGGTGGCTGGTGAGCACGAGCCCGGGCCTGGAGCACCAGTGGGCCGGCGACCAGCTCCAGACGGCACTCACAGGGGCGATCACCGTGGCCGGACGCGAGAACCTGGTGGCGGTCACCGGCATGGGTGTCGAGCTGAACCCGCACAACGGCCTGCGCCCGGACGTCATGATCTGTCCCCGGCGGCTCGCCGGTCGGGTGGTGTCCCGCAGCGAGCTGCGGCTCGCCGTCGAGATCTGGTCGCCGTCGAACCGCCGGGCCGAGCGCCGGGCGAAGCGTTCGGTCAACGAGGCGGCCGGGGTCCCCTTCTGGTGGGAGATCCGGCAGGACCGCGGGGGACCGGCCCGGCTGGAGGCGTTCCGCCTCGTCGACGGGGGGTACCTGCTCGACCAGGTCGTCGTGCCCGGCGACGGCCCGGTGCCGGTGTCCGCCTCGCCCGTGCCCGTCACACTCGACCTGGCCGCCCTGCGGCTGTGAGGCCGACGGTCGCCCGCGGTCTCAGCCCGGCAGGGCGAGGCGAGGGGTCCGGGACGCGGTGCGCCAGGTCTCGATGGGCCACCGGGCCTTGCGGGCGGCGCGGTACAGGGTGACGTCCGGGCTCACCGCCGTCGGCAGCCCCACCGCCTGGAGCAGCGGCAGGTCCGAGTGGGAGTCGGCGTAGCCGTACGCCTTCGACAGGTCGGCGCCTTCGACGGCTGCGTAGCGCCGCAGCCACGCGGCTCGCCCCTCGCCCACCAGCGGAGGGCTGGTGAGGAACCCGGTGCACACGCCCCGGTCGTCCACCCCGAGCTCGGCGGCCACGATCTCGTCGAACAGGGGCGCCAGGGGCCGGGTCAACGGACGGATGGCGCCCGTCATGAGCACGGTCCGGTGCCCGGCGGCCCGGTGCTCGCGCAGCCGACGGATTGCGGCGCCGCTCACCCGCTCGAGGACGTAGGGGGTGGCGTGCGAGTCGACGAACCGCTCCAGCGCCGCCAGGTCGGCGCCCTGGTAGCGCCGGTACGCGGCCCGCAGCAGCCCGCCGCGGTCGCTGCGCTCGGCCCTCAGGTACCCCGGCAGCCGGCGGGCCATCGCGGTGATCTCGCGCGCCCGGCCCGCCGCACCGAGCTCGGGCAGCCGCAGCCACAGGTACGTCTCGAGGATGTTGGAGCTGAGCAGCGTCCCGTCCATGTCGAAGACCGCGAGGACCGGCGCCGGGGCGCCGTCGTCCCCGACATCCCCGGTCACCGGGGTGAGGGTCCGCGGCCGGGGCTCGCCCTGCTGCTGCCGGCGTTTGCGGATGACGTCGTACTCGCGGACCGCTCGCGTCACCGCCGGGCAGTGGATGTCGACGAGGTACTCGCGCCAGTCCACGACCGCGGTGTCGAACCCCCACAGCTCGACGTCGTCGGGGTCCAGCGACCGGTGCAGCGCCACGGTGTTGTCGTCGACGAAGTGGAGCTCGGCCTGGGTGTAGGCGCGGTACAGGTCCATGTAGCGGCGCAGGAAGTCGATCCGGCGCTTCTGCCGGTCCAGGTCCCGGGCGACGGAGCGCACCCGGTCCCCGCGCGGTGCGAACGACAGGGCGCGCTCGGCCAGGCGGTGGGCCTTCTCGGCGCGGACGAGCGTCCGCTCGATCCGGTCGGCGCCGGGGTACCGCCACTCCTGCAGCCGGACCGCTCCCCGGGCGTCCATGTCGAACGGGTGCCGCGCGAAGTAGTCGCTGACGTAGCGCTCGAGCTGCCGGAAGGACAGCGGGTTGCGGGCGCCCGAGGACAGGTGCAGGTACGCCGGCCGTCCGACCGGCGGCGGCGTCGCCGCGGCCGCGACGATGGAGTTCACCACGAGGTCGACCGGCACGATGTCGATGACCGAGTCCGGGGCGGCCGGGAAGTCCGGCAGCTCTCCCCGCCCGTAGGCGAGGATGATCGGCTCCGCCATCTTGAAGCCCTCGATCCACCCCGGGTGCGGGGTGCGCAGCGCCGACTCGATGATGCTCGGCCGGTACACGGTCGTCGGGAGGACCGGCCCCGCGGTCTCCTCGACGACGCGCTCGCCCAGCGCCTTGGTGAACGTGTACGCATCGGTCCACCCCAGGCTGCGCGCGCGCTCGGCGCCCGCCTCCTTGCGCTGCTCGGTGACCCACGCCCGGCGCAGCTCCTCGGCGGCGCGGGCGACGGCCAGCGGCCCGGCCCGGTTGTGCTCCCGCTCGGCGTCGGCGAGGAACCGCGCCAGCATGCCGGCGGAGCGGGACCGGTCCTCGCACCGCTCGGACACCCGCTCGGCCGCCGCCAGCTCGGCCCGCCAGTCGACCACGTGCTCCACCGGGGCCTCCGGCACCGGCCCGCGCCGCCGGCCCCCCACGTAGGCGGTCGACACGTGGACGTAGTGCAGCGGCCGGTACTCCCCGCCCGGGGTGCGGGCCGCCTCGAGCACCCGGTCCAGCAGGGTGCGCACGCCGACGACGTTCGTCGTGAACGCCTCCACGATCAGGGGGTCGAAGGAGACGTCGCCCGCGCAGTGGATCGCCACATCGAGGTCGCCGGGCAGTTCCGGCACGTCGGCGAGGTCACCGGACAGCACGGTGACGCGCTGGTCGAGGGTGTCGGCCGGCAGGTCGGCGAAGACCGGCTTCCCCAGCAGCTGGGCCACCCGGTCCCGGGCCGACTGGCCGGACTTGGGTCGGACCAGCACCGAGACCCGGCACTCCGGCACGTCTCGCAGCAGCCGCAGCAGCAGGGCCTCGCCGACGAACCCCGTCACCCCGGTCAGCAACAGGTGGGACCCGGCGAGTCGCTCGGCGAGGCGCATGCCCCGCATACAACCACCGCCCCGGACCGGCCGGGGCCCGCGGCCGGTGCCGCCCGCGTCAGGCGAGCGAGACGTGGCGGGCCAACGCCTCCACCGGGACCACACCGACCAGCCGCCCGGAGTCGTCGACGCACACGACGGGGTCGAACCGGCACCCGACGGGACGGTCCATGGCACGCCGCAGCACCCCGCGCGGGTCCTCGCCCGCCCACGCCCGAAGGGTGACCGGGACCAGGCGGTCGGTGTGGCCCGCCACCAGCCAGAGCGCGACGGGGCGGGTCCCGTCGACCGCGACCGCCGTGGTCCGCTCACCCGGTCGCTCGTCGCCGTCGACGGTGGGCCACCTCTCGCACAACCGCGCCATCGCAGGTGTCACCGGGAGGGGGGCGACCGGGGCGAAGACCTCGGCGGTGTCGGTCGTGGCGGGCAGCGTGGCGACCGGCATGGTGTCCCTCTCCGTGGCGGCAGTCCCCTGGGCCACCCCCAGGATGGGCTCCGGCCATCTTTCCCCGAAGCACTCACGCAGCGTCGTTGTTGTGAGGTGCGTCACGGTCCGCTTCGTCACATTCCGTCCCCGGGTGACCGAGGTGGCGGGCGGCGCCATCCGCCGCTTCCGCACTGTCTACGACTCCGGGCCGTTCGTCACGCCGCGCGCCACCACCGCCTGATCCGGGCGTCGCCGCGTGGCAGGATCCGGGCGGTGACCGGATCCCCCCTCCTCGGTCCCGCCGAGACCCTGCTCCCCGAGGGCGACACGACCGAGGTCGCGGTCGCGCTCGCCGCCGGTGCCGACCCCCGTGACGTCGCGGCCGCCCACCCCGCGTCGAGCCTCGCCTGGGCGGAGCTGGCCGAGCGCGAGCTGCTCGGTGCGGCCGGCTCCCCCGTCACGGGGTACGCCTACGCCCGGACGGGCTACCACCGCGGCCTCGACGCCCTGCGCCGGGCCGGGTGGCGCGGCGCCGGGCCGGTGCCGTGGCGGCACGAGCCCAACCGCGGCTTCCTCCGGTCGCTGCGCGCGCTCGCGGCGGCGGCGGAGCGGATCGGCGAGGCGGACGAGGCCGCCCGCTGCCGCGAGTTCCTCGCCGCCAGCGACCCCGCCGCCCCCCAGGGGATCGGCGTCTGATCCCATAGACCCCCGTGGCGCGGGTGACGGTCGTGGGGGGCGGGATCTCCGGGATCGCCTGCGCCCGGGAGCTGCGTCGCCGGGGCGTCGCGGTCGAGGTGCTCGACCGGGGCCAGCGCCTGGGCGGGCGGATGGCGCTGCGCGAGACCGAAGGCCACGTCGTCGACATCGGGGCGTCCTACGTCACGGTCTCGGGCGCCGGCTTCGCGGCGGTCGTCGACGACTGGAAGGGCCGCGGCCTGGCCCGGCCGTGGACCGACACCTTCCACGTCTCGGATGGGCGGTCGCTGACCGGGACGACGACCGGACCCGTCCGGTGGGCGGCGCCGGCCGGGCTGCGGGCCCTGGTCGAGGACCTCGCCGACGGCCTCCCGGTGCGCCGGCCGGTCGAGGTGGAGCGCGTCGAGCCCCGGCCGGGCGGCGGATGGCGGGTCCGGGCGGCCGGCGAGGCCGACCGTCAGGTGGACGCCGTGGTCCTCGCGATGCCCGACCCCCAGGCCGCCCGGATCCTGCCCGAGCCGCTCGCCTGGTCCTGGGCCGACGGCGACGGCGGACCAGGACCAGGCGGACCGGGCGAGGCGGCGGCCTGGCCCTGGGAGCCGGTCGTCTCGGTCTCGGCGCGCTGGGACCGGCGGTGGTGGCCCGACCTGGACGGCGCCTTCGTCGACGCCCCGGGCGGCGGCACCGTCGAGTGGGTGGCCGACGACGGGCGCCGCCGGGGGGACGGCGTCCCGGTCCTCGTCGCCCACTCCAGCGCCGGCGCCGCACGGCGCTGGCTGGCCGATCCGGACGCCGCCGCGGCGCCGGTGCTCGCGGCGGCGGCC
>JBHJOJ010000100.1:0-11367 GCA_050329835.1 Kineosporiaceae bacterium
AACCTCCTGGCCGAAGCGCTCTTCCACGCCGACCACACCGACCGCGACCTGCCGGACCACCCCGACGGGGACCACTCCGCCCGTCCGACCTCCCGCCGGACGGCCGCCGGTCACTGACCTGCACCACACGATCGCGAGTTGGCCGTGTCTCCCCACTGTTGATCTTGGGTGGTGGAAGGCCGGCGCTGTGTCCGACCCCCCGCCTACGGTCCGCGCTCGTCGACGACCGAGCGATGACGAGGAGGAACGGATGCGGACCGGGAGATCGGAGCGACGGGCATGGGACCTCCACTCCAAGCGCGTGCTGTCGGCAGCGATCACTGCCGTCCTCGGCCGGCTCGGGTTGCCGGAGCTCGCGTCGCTGGCGGCACGATCGGTCGAGCTGCCGGCGAACGCCCATCGCGCCGACCTCGTGTACACGACGCCGGACGGGGTGGTCGTCCACCTGGAGGTCCAGCGCGATCCCGACCCGGACATGGGACGGCGGATGGCCGAGTACGCCGTGCGGATCGCGGGGTCGCTGGGCGAACCCGTCCGTGACCTCGTCCAGGTCGTCGTGCAGATCAGCGGACCGGCGATGCCGACCGGCTACTCGCTCGGCCGGCTCACGAACCGCGTGCACCTGCTCCACGTGCCGTCCACACCTGCGGAGGACTTCTTGTCATCACCGCCGCTTGCACCGTTCGCGCTGGTGAGTGGCGGCACTCGCCTCGTCGAACCGGTCGTCGGGGCGATCTCCGGGGTGAGCGACCGGGACCTGCGGTCCTCCATGGTCGCCCTCTCCCTCTACCTGGCACCCGGACACGTGGATACCATCATCGAGAACCTGAGGAGGGCCGGCATGACCGACGTCATCGACACCCTGCGCCACACCGACTTCGGCCGCGACCTGCTGACGCAGGGCCGCCAGGAAGGCCGCCAGGAAGGCCGCCAGGAGGGCCGCCAGGAGATTCTCGTCCGCGTCCTGTCGACCCGTTTCCCCGACGCCCCCGCCGAGTGGGTGACTGCCACCGTCGCGCGCGTGCTCGCGGAGGGACGGGAGGATCCCGTCCTCGCCGTCATGACGCTTCCCGGGCCCCGGGGCGGGTCGAGTTCCTGAGTGCTCGGACGGCACCGCCACGGCTGGGCCGTAGGCGACCGCACGCCTGCTCGCGGACCGACTCGTGGTGATGATGGTGCGCCGCGGCACGGCCTGCTCGCCCGAGCAGTCGCCACCCGCCCGCACGTCGCCTCACCGCGGGACGGCGTCGGGTCAGGTCCGCCGCCGTCGACCTGATCGAGCAGCCGTTGCGACACGTTGTGGGGACGGAGTCGCAGATGTCGCCACGGTCTCCCGGTGCGGCGGCGGCCTCACGCCATGATCGCTGTCTGCGGAGGGTTGCGCATGATCGAAGAGGTTCTGATCATGCGCAACCCTCCGCAGCCTGTGATCTTCGGCGCCCAGCCCGTCGACGCCTGAGTCGGGTCGCCGCAACGCCCTGGTGTCGCGAACCCCGCGACCGGGAGAGGATCAGCTCGGCGGTCAGCTCGGCGGGCGCAGGTCGGATGCCGGCCGCTCTGCGTGCCGGTGATCCGTCCGCACATGTCACGCGTACCGAATCTGGTGTCGGTGAACTGGGTCCACAACGGTAGATGTCGTCGTCGTGCCCCGCCGGCGGAGGAGTGCTCGCCTCGGCGACCGCGCCGGTGAACGTCGCCCACCCACGCGGCCTGTCGGAGCAGCGACGCGCGGGACTCACCCGTCCGGCGTGCCTCACGGGTGAGGCCGGCGTCGATCTGGTCATCGAGACGGATGGTGATCCGCCTCATGAGCCTCATGATGCGCACCAGAGTCCGCTCAGCGTGTATCGCATCGGTCCGCGAGTGGCCCCAAGTCTCCCACCGTCGAGTCGGCGCCCGGACCGCACACCCGACCACGGCCGGCGGCGCAGGACCGGCGCGCCGGGAAGGCCGCCGCCGTGTCGGAGGGCTGTGGCACGCTGCCGACGGCCAGCGAGGGAGGGTGCCATGACGTCGTCGACGCCTCCGCGGTGGCGTCCGTCCCGTGCCGGGATCCTCAACGTCTACCAGTACGAGGACGAGACGCTGCACTTCGCGGGTGGGCGGCTGCTGCTGCGCGGTGTCAACGGGTCGGGCAAGTCCACGGCGATGAACATGCTGCTGCCGTTCCTGCTCGAGGCGGACACGCGCCGGATCGACGCCGCGGGCCGGCAGACCGGCGTCCTCAAGTCGTGGATGCTGGCGGACAGCGACGAGACGCAGCGCACCGGGTACCTGTGGATCGAGTTCCGCCGCCCCGACACCGACGCCCCGGGCGGGTTCCGCCACCACACGGTCGGCTGCGGGATCCGCGCGAGCCGCAGCACCGACCGCGCCGTCACGTGGTGGTTCTCCACCCCACGACGAGCGCGGATCGACTTCTCGCTGACGGTCGACCGGGTGCCGCTCTCCGTGGACGCACTGCGCGCGGAGCTGGGCGCCGAGGCGGTGTTCACGGCGGTGGCGGACTACCGGGCGGAGGTCGCCCGCCGCTTCTTCGGCGGGAGCGACCCGTCGAGCTACTTCCGGTTGCTCCACCAGGTGCGCAACCCCCGGGTCGGGGACCAGATCGACGCGGACCTGCCGCGGCGCCTGCAGGAGGCGCTGCCGCCGGTGCCCGAGGACGCGGTCGCCGACGCCGCCCAGCCGCTGGAGGACCTCGAGGACCACCGCCGCAACGTGGTGGCGCTGACGCAGACCGACCGCGCGCTCGGCAGCGTGCTCGACACCTACCGTCAGTACGCGCGACGCATCCTGCGGACCGCGGCCGACCGGACGGCAGCGGCGGTGACCGCGGCGCGCTCGGCCTCGCAGCGACGTGGGCGGTTGCGGACGGAGGCCGACGAGGCCGAGGGTGTCGAGCGGCGCCTCGGGACCGAGGTCGAGGACCTGGACGGGCGGCACGCGGCTGCGGACGCCGAGCTGGCGGGGTTGCTGACATCGGAGGCGTACCGCGACGTCACGGCCCTCCTCGCCCGCCGCCAGCACGTCGCCGGCCTCGAAGCGCACGCGGACAGTCGTGACGAGGAGCGCCGACGGGACGAGGGCAGGCTGGCGCGGTCGGCCGAGGCCGTCGGAGGGCGGCGGGCGCGGGTCGACGGAGATCTCGGCAGCATCGGCGACGCTCTGGTGGCCGTCACCCGGCAGGCTCGGGCAGCGGGGGTCGTCCTGTCCCTGCCGGACCCACCCGCACTGTCGGTCCGGAAGCTGGCGGACGGGGTCGAGGGGCCGGTCCCGGACGCCGACCCGCTGGCGGCACTGGTGTTCTCGGGTCCCACGGACGGCGTCCGCGCCCGGCGGCAAGACGTGGCGCGCGTCCAGGAGCTGCTGCGCGGTCATGAGCGGGCGGCGTTGGCGGCGGAGCGGGCCCGCGACGAGGCCGAGCGTGCCGATCGGCGCGCCGAGGAGGCACGCCGGGAGGCCGCCGAGGCGCGGTCGGTGGTCACCGCCGCCGATGACGACCACCACGCCGCCGTCGCCGACTGGGGCCGCCGGCTGGCCCGGACGGCGGATACCGTGCCGGCTGCCCAACCGGCGGGCGCGGCCGGCTGGCTGCCCGTGCCGTCGATCCCGGACGTGGGCGGCGACGAGCCGCGAGCGATGGCGCGGGCCCGCACCGAGGCCGCTCGTGCGGCCGCCTACTCGCTGGAGCAGGCCGTCGAACCCTTCCTCGCGGCCGCCGAACGACGGCTGGACCTCGCCGGCGTCGAGACCGAACGCCTCGCCGCGGACCTGGCCACGGTGACGGCCGTCGCGGACCTGCCGCTGCCTCGCGGCGCATGGCAGCACGGCGAACCGGACGACGCGGATCTCTTCGCCTCGCTCGTCGACTTCGCCCCGCACCTGGACGACCACGATCGGTCCGGACTGGAGGCGGCGTGCGAGGCGGTCGGGTTGCTGACCGCCTCGGTTCGCGATGACGGCACCGTCGTCGCCGCCACCGGAGACCTGCTGCTGGGTCCCGGCTCGGTGGCCGACCCGAACCTGGCCGACATGCTCGTGGCTGCCGGGCCGGAGGAGACCGACGCCGTGGTGACCCGGGCGCTGCGCGGGATCGGGCTGGGCGCGCGGTCGGCGGCGCCCGTGTGGGTGTCCCCGGACGGCCGCTTCGGCGCCGGGCCGCTCACGGGGCGACACGAGAAGGCGACCGCCGAGCACATCGGGGTCGGTGCCCGGGCCGCGGCGCGGCGTCGTCGGATCGAGGAGCTGACGGCTGCGCTGGCGGCCGCCGAGCAGACCCGGGCGGCCGAGGCAGGCGTCCGCGACGATCTCGTGAGGTGGCGGAACGCCCTGCGGGCGCTCGTCCGGGACCTCCCGGACACCCGAGCGGTGGACGACGCCGCGGCCGCCGCGACGGGCGCCGTCCGCGACGCCCGGAGAGCCGCCGAGTCCGCGGACGGGGCGCGGAACGAGGCGACCGAGGCCGCGACGCGGGCGGACATGGCCTGGGCGGCCGCCCAGAACGCGGCGGCCGAGAGCCGCCTGCCCGTCGATGCCCACGACCTGGCCGACGTCGACGCGGCACTGCGCGAGACGGCAGAACTGCTGCGCCGGGTCCCGGAGCAGGTGTCCGTGGCCCGGCGGTCGCTGCGCGACTGGACCGACGCCGCGGCGGACTGGCTGGACTGCGCCGCCGACCTCGACCGGTCCACCGTGGCGGCCCGCGAGGCACGCAGCACGGCGAGCCGAGCGCGGGCCGAGCTGACCGCAGCCGAGGCGGCCCTCGGGGAGGACCCCGAGCGGCTGGTGGCGCAGGCCCAGGAGATGACCGCGCGCAGGGACGGCCTCGCCGCCGAGCTCGAGGCCCGCCGGGCCGCGCGGGACGAGGCGGTGAGGCTCGCCGCGCAGGCCCGCGCCGTGGCCGACGGCGCTGACACGGACGTCGCGCACGCCGAGCGCGCCTGCAGCGGGTCCCGCGAGTCCCTCCGTGCCGTCCTGGCGGTGTCCGGGTTGCTCGCCGCTGCCCGCGACGTCGAGCGGGACGAGGCCCAGGTCGAGAGCCCGGGGGACGGCGAGGGGCTGCCCGTCGTCCCCGACACGGTCGACGGCACCGCGACCCTGGTGGCGGCGCTGCGCCGGACGGTGCCCGAACCGGTGCGCACGGTCGACGAGGACGCCCTGGACCGCTCTCTGCGGCAGATCCGCGACGCCCTCGGTGCCGGCTGGGACGCGGGCTCGCGGCGCTCGGGGGACGGGGCTCCCGTGGCGGTGGAGGTGTCCGGTCCACGTGGCCGCCACCCCTTGCTCGACGCCACCTCGTACGTCGCGGACGACCTGCGACGGGCCCGCGGCCTCCTCAGCGCCCACCAGGACCAGGCACTGCGGAACCTGCTGCACGGACGGGTCGCCCGCGACGTCGCCAGGGCGCTGTTCGAGGCCGACGAACTCATCGACGGCATGAACCGCAACCTCCGGGAGGTCACGACGAGCCAGGGCATCGGCGTCCGCCTCGACTGGCGGGTCCGCTCCGACCTCGACCCGGCGACCGCCACCGCCCTGCGGCTGCTCGCCAAGGACCCGGAGGCGCGGAGCGAGAGCGAGGACGCTGCGGTCCGGGAGGCCGTCGCGGGGCTGGTGGAGGACGCCCGCGCCGACGACCCGGAGGCCTCCTACCGGGCTGTCATCGCCGGCGTGCTCGACTACCGGCGCTGGCACGAGCTGCGGATCTACGTGCGCCGTCCCGGTCGTTCCGATGAACTGCTGCGCTCCTCGACACATCTGTCCGAGGGGGAGAAGAAGCTCGTCACGTACCTGCCCATGGCGGCGGCCGCGTCCGCCGCGGCGTCGGCGGTGGACCCGCGCGGCGTCGGCTCACCGCGGCTCGTCATGCTCGACGACGCCTTCGCCAAGGTCTCCGAGGACAACCACGAACGGTTGTTCGGCCTGCTCGTCGGGCTGGACCTCGACTTCGTGATCACGAGCGAACGGCTCTTCGGCACCCACGCCAGCGTCCCCGAGCTGGCCATCACCGAGGTGCTGCGCGACGCCGACCTGCGCACGATCGCCCTGCTGCACTACCACTGGGACGGTCGGCGCCGCACCGAGCCGGCCACGACCTGAGGACCTGCCCGTGAGCCGTACCGAGGTGTTCGCCTACGTCACCGAAAGCCCGGAGTACCGGCAGATCCTCGGAGTGTTCGCCGGCACCTTCTTCGCCGACCTGACCCCCGACCAGGTCACCGAACGGTTGGCCGACATCGGGGTGGTCCTTCCGGTCGAGACCGTCGCCCAGCGCCTGGAGAGCCTGCGCGGCTGGGGGAACCTCGACGTGTCCGCCGCCGTCGGGGCGGTGAGCACCGTCGCCGACTACTACCGTCGACGCAACCGGTACCTCATCACGCGGGTCGGCCAGGAAGTGCACGAGCTGGTCGAAGGCGTGCTGTCCCAGGTCGACGAGGTCCGCGACGTGTCCCTGGGGCGCCTCGACGCCATGGCGGGCGCGTTGCAGGCGCTGGCGCGGCTCGACGCCGCCACCACCGCTTCCGACGTGCTCGCCGACGCCGTCCGCGCGGTGTTCGACCCCCACCGGGCGTTCGCCGCGGAGATCACCCAGTTCTTCGCGGCGATCAATCAGTGGCAGTCCCGGTTCGACCTCGACGAGACGGAGTTCGCCTTCTTCTCCGAGGTCCTCGTCGGGTACGTCGGCGAGCGCCTGGAGAGCCTGGAACGCCGCGCCCGACCCATCGCCGCTCTGCTCGACGACCTCGGTCCCCGGATCCCGGTCCTGGTCGACCGGGCTCGTGACGGGTTGGCCGCCCGGGTGGCCGACGCCGGCCTGACCGAGGTGAGGGTGCGCGCGAGCTATGGCAGCACCATGGCGGACTGGGACCATCTGGCGGCGTGGTTCCGAGGCGGCCCCGGAACGCAGAGCCGGGTCTCCGGCCTCAGCCGCGACGCCGTCAGCGCGGTGCGGACCCTCACACAGAACCTCACGCGCCTGTCCCGGGCCGGGCTCGGCGGGACGTCCCGGCGCACCGACTACCTTCGCCTGGCCACGTGGTTCGAGGAGGCGGCGCGGCGACCGGAGGAGCTGACCCGCCTCGCCTCGGCGGCCTTCGGCCTGTTCGGATGCCGGCACCTCGGCGCGGTGCCGGGGGACGACACGGATCCGGTGCCCCCGACGGTGTCCTGGTGGGACGCCCCCTCCGCCCGGGTACCCGTCAGCCTCCGAGAGCGGGGCGACACCACCAACCGTGGTCGCTCGGCACGGGTCGTCGACAGGTCCCAGCAGCGGCGACACCTCCTCGAGCGGCGCCTGGCTGCCGAGCAGGAGCTGGCGGCGGCCCGCGCCGAGCTGCTGGCGGCCGTGCCGGGCGACGAGCCCGCAAGCGGCGACCTGACGTTGTCCGAGCGCGGCCTGCGCGCGCTGCAGGGCCTGCTCGGGCCCGCCGTGGCCGCCATGGGCCCGCACCAGGCCAAGGGCGAGGCCGACGCGGACGGGATGCGGTGCGTCGTCGAACGGCGTCCTGGTGAGCCGACGACCCTGACGACTCCCGCGGGCACCCTCGTCCTGCGGGACCTCGCCCTCACGATCGGACCGGCCGAGGAGCCCGCGTGAGCAGTGACCCGCAACGGCACGACCCGCAACGGCACGCGGAACGCACCGCCGCGGCGCGGGCCCTGCTCGTCAGCCCCTGGCGACCGGCCGAGGCCGATCCCGCCCTGTTCGGGCTGATCCGCCGCCACGCCGACGTCCTCGACCGCTGGTTCACCCAACGCCTGGGCTACCGGCTCGTCGTCCAGGCCGACACCGCACGCCTGGTCAAGAGCGGTCACGTGCCCGCCGACCGCCCGTTGAGCGCCCCGACCGACCGGCCGCTCACGGGACGGGAGCACGTCACGCTGGCGCTCGTGCTGGCGGCGACGGCATCGGGCCCCGACCGCATCAGCCTGCGTGACCTCGTCCTCCGGGTGCGGTCGACCGCCGCGGACGCGGGGATCGCCCTCGACGGCGGCGCCGGCGGACGTCGGGCGCTCGTCACCGCCGTGCGCTGGCTCGTCCGTCATGGCGTCGTGCGCGAGCTCGACCGGTCGGTCACGGGCTACGAGCACGACGCCGACGCCGACGCCCTGCTGGAGATCCGCAACGACCGGCTCGCGATGCTCCCGACACCGGCCCTGGTCGGCGCCGAGTCCGCCGACGAGCTGCTCACCCGGGCCGCCGGTCACGCCGTGGGGCGGGCCGCGCTGCGCCGGCGCCTCGCCGAGGACCCGGTGCTGTACGCCGGCGACGTGGCGCCGGAGGACTGGGCTGAGCTGCGCCGCCGCTTCGGCGAGGAGGCGCGGTACCTCCAGGAGATGTTCGGGCTCACCGTCGAGGCCCGTGCCGAGGGAGTCGCGGCCATCGACGTCGAGGGGGGATGCACCGACGTCCCGTTCCCTCACTCCGGGACGACCGCCCACGCCGCCCTGCTGCTCCTGGCGGCCCTGACCGAGCGGCATCGCGACGGTGCCGACTCCGCCGGGGTCGACAGGGAGTTGGCGGACCTGCTGGCCCGCTACGGCAGGTACTGGCGCAGGGACGCCGTCGACGACCCGGCGCGCCTGCGCCGCGAGGTGGTCGACCTGCTCCGCGCGATGAGCCTCGTCGCGACGGATGCCACCGGACGGGTCCGGCCGCTGCCGGCGGCCGCTCGTTTCGCGCCCGACGTCGCCGTGACCCGCCGCGGCTCGGAGGACGCCGAACGCGACCAGCAGGTCCTGCTGTGACCGGTTTCCTCGCTGATCCCAGCCTCGCGCCGTTGTGGCCGGTGGTCCGGACCCACCTCGACCGCAACGGGCTCGACTGGCGCGGGGCCGTACCCCTACCGGACCTCCTGCCCGAGGGGCGCCGGCGGCTCGGCGTCATCCTCGACCGGCGGATAGCGCGCGACCGACGGAAGGTGTCCCTGGCGGACCTCGAGACCGGACTGCGGCGGCTGGGCGCCGTCGACCTCGTCGACGTCCTGCGGGACCAGGGTCACCCGCCGGCAGGGCGACGGGAGTCGGCTCGCGTGCTCGAGGAACAGACCGGAGCGAGACGCGCCGCCCTCGACGCGGCCTGCCACGAGTACCTGCGTGACGAGTCCTGGGTGGAGGCGTGGAGCAGGTCGGCGTGGACGGACGGTCTGTTCGCCCGGCGTGATCCCGCCCAGGTGCGGGGCCTCGTCAAGGGTGTCCGCGACGTGCTCGCAGCCGCCGGCACGGGCCGCAGCCGCACCGACATCGCGGCTCGGCTGCTCGGGGACGCCCACGCCCTCGACTCCAGCACCCGTCTCTCGCGACTCGTCACCCGCGCGCTCACGGCCCGCGACGGCGAACCGGACGAGCGGACGGCCTGGGAGCGCGCTGGCATGCCGCTCGACCTCGTCTCGGCACCGGTGTTGGCCTGGGGGCTGCCGCTGGTGGGCGACGCCGGCCCGGCCGCGGCCACCAGGAGCATGACCGCGGCCGGGCTCCCGCTGCACCTGTCCGTGCGCGCCTTGCGCGCCCAACCCCTGCACGTGACGCCGGGGACCCCGGTGCTCGTCGTGGAGAACCCCCGACTCGTCGAGGCGGCCGCGCAACAACGACTGCCGGGCGCCCTGCTGTGCACCAACGGCAACCCCACGACCGCCCCGACGGAGGCGATCGCGGACCTGCGCCGGTCAGGCGCCCGCCTGCGCTACCACGGCGACTTCGATGCCGCCGGGCTCGCCATCACCGCACGCGCTCACGCGGTCGGCTGCGCCCCCTTCCTGATGTCCGCCGGCGACTACCGCGCCGCCGTCGCCGCCGCCGGCGACGTCGACCTGCCCCGCGATCCCCGTCCCCCGCCACCCACCCCCTGGGACCCCGACCTCGCCGTCGCGTTCGACGATCGCCGCCTCGTCGTCCATCAGGAGCGCGTCATGGACGAGGTGCTCCGAGCCCACGCGGCCGACGCCGTGGGGGAGGATCGTCGCGGCGGGCCGCCCGTCGTCACCGTGCAGGAGTGACCGCCGAACCGCGCCGACACCAGACCGGGCGGCGTTGTCCACAGGGCCATCCGGGCGGGCCGAGGACCGGACTAGCGTGACCCCGGCGCCGCGACAGGACGACCGAAGGATCGCGGTCTCGTGTCGATGCGCCCTCACACCCGATCCGAGCAGGGGATCTCTTGTGGCACGAGCACTGGCGACCATCGCGACGATCCGTTCGCTGACGCCCATTCCCGGGGCGGACGCGATCGAGACGGCACGCATCCGCGGCTGGGACGTCGTCGTCAAGAAGGGTGAGTTCCGCGCCGGCGAGCCGTGCGTGTACGTCGAGATCGACTCCATGCTCGACGTGCGTCGCCCCGGTTTCGAGTTCCTCGCTGCTCGCGGCGTGCGCACCGACGTGGAGGGCCGCACGGGCCACCGACTGCGGACCATGAAGCTGCGCGGCCAGGTGTCCCAGGGCCTGGCGCTCCCCGTCGACGCGTTCGCCGAGCTTGCGTCGGTGGGACCGTCCGACGGTGCCGACGTCACCGAGATCCTCGGCGTGTGGAAGTGGGAGCCGCCGCTGTCCGCCCGGATCACCGGGGCCGGGTACGGGCCGCTGCCCGGGTGGATCCGGAAGACGGACGAGGAGCGGCTGCAGAACATGCCCGGCGTCCTGGCGCACCGGGACGGGTGGGTCGCCACCGAGAAACTCGACGGAACGTCCCTGACAGCCTGGGTGGCGCCGGGCGAGGAGCGCGACCACGGGGTCTGCATGAGGAACCACGACCTCCGCCCCGACGACAACAACACCCTGTGGGCGGTGGTGCGTCGCCACGCGCTGCACGACGTCCTGCGCCGTGTCGTCTCCACGAGCGGTTACGTCCAAGGTGAGCTGTACGGCGAGGGCGTCCAGGCCAACCCCCTCAAGGTCCGGGGTCAACACGTCGGGGTGTTCACCGTCGTGATCGACGGCCGCCGGGTCCCGCGCGCCCACTGGCCCGCAGAGGTGGCCGCCCTGTCCGTTCCCGTCCACGACCTCCCGTTCCCGACCTCGCTCGACGAGGCTCTCGCCCAGGCCGACTCCATGACGTCGAACGTGACCCGGGGGGCACGGGCCGAGGGACTCGTGTGGCGCAACCACGCCGAACACGTGGACGCGGACGGGGTGCGGTACCCGGGCTCGTTCAAGGTCATCTCGAACCGGTACCTGCTCAAGTGCCGGGACGACGCATGACCACGATCAGCCGGCGTCTGTCATGTCGACGCAGCCGTCGGCCAACGTGACGACCCGGTCCGCCCACCGGGCCAGCAGGCGCCGGTCGTGCGACACCGCGACGACGGCGGCGCCGGTCTCGGCCTGCCAGTCCCGCACCAGCCGGACGAGCTGGGCGGTGCTCGAGGCGTC
>JBHJOJ010000101.1:0-5770 GCA_050329835.1 Kineosporiaceae bacterium
GAGCGGTCCCGGCCCGGGCCGTGGAGCGGCCGCGCCCTGGCGGCCCCGCCCCGCGGCGCTGCCGCCCGCCGCCCTGCTGCTGGACATCGACGGCGTGGTCGTGGCCGGGCGGCGCACGCTCCCGGGCGCCGGGTCCGCCGTGGCGGCGGCGCGCCGAGCCGGGGTGCCCGTCCGGTTCGTCACGAACAACGCCTCCCGTTCCCCGGCCGAGGTGGCCTCCTCCCTCGTCGCCGCGGGCGTGACGGCCGCCCCACCGGAGGTCGTCACCTCGGCCGTGGTCGCGATCGACCTGGTGCGTGAGCGCGTCGCGTCCCGCCCCGGCCCGGGAGCCGGCGTGATCGCCGTCGTGGGAGGCAGTGGCCTTCTCGACCCGGCGGCCGCCGCGGGTCTGGCGGCCGCTCCCGCGGTCGACGTCCGCCCCGGAGACGCCGCCGCGCTCGTCCAGGGCTTCTCCCCGGACCTCGGGTGGCGCGACCTGGCAGCGGCTGCCCGCCACGCCCGCGCCGGCACCTGGTGGGTCGCCACCAACCTGGACCCCACCCTCCCGACCGAGGACGGCCCGGCGCCTGGCAACGGTTCGCTCGTCGCCGCGGTCCGCACCGCGGCGGGGCGGGGGCCGGACGCCGTCGCCGGCAAGCCCGACCCCGTCATGGTCCGTCGCGCGCTGTCCCCGGCGGCCCGGGCGGACCCCGCCGGCGCCGTCATGGTCGGTGACCGGCTGGACACCGACGTCGCGGCGGCCCGGGCCGCCGGAGTGACCGCCGCCCTGGTCCTCAGCGGGGTGCACGGGGTCCCCGATCTCCTCGCCGCCACTCCGGGCTCGCGTCCCCACCTGCTGGCGGCGGGACTGCCGGGGGTGCTCGCCGAGCACCCCGCGGTCGAGTCGGCCGCTCCCGGGGTCGCCGCGTGCCGGGGCGTCCGGGTCACGGTGTCCCGGGCGGAGGAGGTGGTCGACGTGGTCCTGTCCGGACGTGCCGCCGACACGCTGGAGGACGAGCTCGACGCGATCCGTGCGCTGTGCACCGCGACCTGGTCACTGGCCGACGGTCTGCCCGAGCCCGCCCGGGCCGGGCTGCTCGCCGCGGTCGCCGGGCATCCCGCCGTCGCCTCGCTGGGGCATGGACGCCCGCCCGCGCGCGGCCCGGGCGGGTAGCGTCGTGTCCGTCATGGGTTCCACGGAGATCGACGGCGACCAGCCCGCCGCCGGGGAGGCCGCCACAACGGTGCCCGCCGGGGGTGAGCTGCCGGACGTCCTGGGACGGCTGGAACGGCTGGAACGGCTGGCCGGCGATCTCGACGCGCGGCTCGACGCCCCGCAGGGCGCCCATCTGGACGCCCCGCCCGACACCCCGGATGCGGCCTCCCTCGACGCGGGCCTCGACGCGGGTCCCCGCACGAACGCCGTGCCGGGACCCGGGGCGTGAGGCGGCGCCTGGACACCGAACTGGTCCGCCGGGGCCTGGCCCGCAGCCGCGACCACGCAGCCGAGCTCATCGCGGCGGGCCGGGTGCGCCACGCCGGTCTCCCGGCCGGCAAGCCCGCCACGCAGGTCGACCCGGCAGACGCCCTCACCGTCGCCGAGGACCCGGCACAGGCCGGCGAGGACTGGGTCGGGCGGGGCGCCCGCAAGCTCCACGGCGCCCTCGACGCGTTCGCGGCCGCGGGGCCGGGCCCGCAGATCGCCGGGCGGCGCTGCCTGGACGCCGGCGCCAGCACGGGCGGCTTCACCCAGGTCCTCCTCCGCCGCGGTGCGGCTCACGTGGTCGCCCTCGACGTCGGCTACGGCCAGCTGGCCTGGCGCCTGCGCACCGACCCCCGGGTCACGGTGCTCGAACGCACCAACGTCCGCGACGCCACGGCGGACCTCGTGGGCGGGGCCGTCGGGCTCGTCGTCGCCGACCTGTCCTTCATCTCCCTGCGCCTGGCCCTGCCGGCGCTGACGCGGGTGACCACGCCCCACGCCGACCACGTCCTGCTCGTCAAGCCCCAGTTCGAGGCCGGCCGGGACGCCGTCGGCCGCGGCGGCGTCGTGACGGACCCGGAGGTCCGCTTGTCTGCCGTCCTCGGGGTCGTCGCCGCAGCCGGGGAGCTGGGCCTCGCCCTGCAGGGGGTCACGGCGAGCCCGCTGCCCGGACCTGCCGGCAACGTGGAGTACGTCGTGTGGCTGCGGCGCGGCGAGCAGCGGCCGGACTGGCGGGCATCGGTGGCCGCCGCCGTGCGCGGGCCGGGCGGGGCCCGCGGCCCCGGGGAGGAGACATGACGCCGGCCCGCCGCGTGCTGGTGGTGAGCCACGTCGGACGGGCCGCCGCGCGGGTGGCCGCCCTCGAGGTGGTCGACCGGTTGGTCGCGGCCGGGGTCGAGGTGGCGGTCGCGGAGCCGGAATGGCAGGTGCTGTGCCGCGACCGCCCGCATCCCCCACGCGTGGACGTCCTGCCGCTCCCGGGAGACGCCGACCCCGGAGCCACCGTCGACGGCGCCGACGCCGTCGTCGTCCTGGGCGGGGACGGCAGCATCCTGCGGGCGGCCGAGCTGGTGCGGGGACGCGAGGTGCCGCTCGTCGGGGTGAACCTGGGCCACTTCGGCTTCCTCGCGGAGAACGACCCGGACGATCTGGGGCGCACGGTGGCGCGGGTGGTCGCCGGCGACTACGCGGTCGAGCAGCGGATGACGGTCGACGTGCGGGTGCTGTCGGACGGTGAGGTCCTGCACCGGGACTGGGCCCTCAACGAGGTGACGCTCGAGAAGGCGAGCCGGGAACGGATGCTCGACGTCGTCGTCGAGATCGACGGCCGCCCGCTCACCCGGTTCGGCTGCGACGGCGTCGTGGTCGCCACCCCGACCGGGTCCACGGCCTACGCCTTCAGCGCGGGCGGGCCGGTGGTGTGGCCCGAGGTCGAGGCCCTCCTCGTCGCCCCCATCAGCGCGCACGCGCTGTTCGCCCGCCCCCTCGTGGTGCAGCCGTCCAGCCTCGTCGCCCTGGAGACCGTGCCGGCGCTCGGCGGCGAGGGCCTGGTCGTGGCCGACGGCCGCCGCGACATCCCCCTCCCGCCCACCGCCCGGATCGAGGTGACCCGCGGCGAGCACCCGGTCCGCCTCGCCCGGCTCGCGCCGGTCCCCTTCACCGAACGCCTGGTCAACAAGTTCCGCCTGCCCGTGGGCGGGTGGCGGGGCCCGGCGGTGGGCGCCTGAGGAGCCGGGACATGATCGAGGAGCTGCGCATCCGGGACCTCGGCGTCATCGCGGACGCCACGCTGCCGCTCGGGCCCGGTCTCACCGTCCTCACCGGTGAGACCGGGGCCGGCAAGACCATGGTGGTGACGGCCCTGGGGCTGCTCATGGGACGGCGCTCGGACCCCGCCCTGGTGCGCCGGGGGGCCGCGGCGGCGTTCGTCGAGGCCCGGCTGTCCGTCGCACCCGGGGGACCGGTGGCGGCCCGCGTCGCGGACGCCGGCGGCGAACTGGACGGCGACGAGCTCATCGTCTCGCGGACCGTTCCGGCCGACGGCCGGGCCCGGGCCCATGCCGGCGGGCGCGCGGTCCCCGCAGCGGTGCTGGCCGACGTCGCCGACGAGCTGTGGACCGTGCACGGGCAGGCGGACCAGCTGCTGCTGCGGTCGCCGGCCCGTCAGCGGGCGCTGCTCGACCGCTTCGCCGTGACCCTGGGCGGCGCCTCCCCGGCGGTCCTCGACGACTACCGCGAGGCGTTCCGCCGCTGGCAGGCCGCCGCCCGGGCCCTGGAGGCCCTGGAGCGCGACCGGGCCGGGCGGGAACGGGAGGTCGAGGACCTGCGCGCCGGCCTCGACCTGGTGGCGGCGCTGGCCCCCGAGCCGGGCGAGGACGCCGCACTGCTGCGGGAGTGGGAGCGCCTCGCGCACGCCGACGAGCTGCGTCGTGCCGCCGAGACCGCCCGCACCGCGCTCGGCGGGGGCGAGGCCGACGGCGGGGTCGACGGCGGGGCCACGACGGCCCTGGCCCGGGCGCGATCGGAGCTGGAGGCCGCCCGCCATCACGACGAGGAGGTGGCGCGCCTGGCCGACCGGGCCGGCGAACTCGCCTACCTGGCGGCCGACCTCGTGACGGACCTCGCGGGGTACGCCGCCGGCGTCGACGCCGACCCGGAGCGGCTGGCGGCCGTCGAGACCCGCCGGCACGACCTCTCCCGGCTCCTCCGCCGCCACGGCAGCCTCGACGAGGCGCTGGCCTGGGCGGAGCGGGCCCGGGCCCGCCTGGCGGAACTGGAGGAGGCCGGCGACGAGGCCGCGGTCGCCGCGGCCGAGTCGGCCGCCCGCGCCGGCCTCGAGGCCGCCGCAGCCGCGCTGACGGCCGTGCGCAGTGGTGCCGCCGAGGCCTTCGGGGCGGCCGTGACGGCGGAACTGCGGGAGCTCGCGCTGCCCCGGGCGCGCCTGGTCGTCGACGTCACGCCCGCCGACGCCCCGGGGCCCGAGGGTGCGGACGAGGTCGACGTCCGGCTCGCCGCCCACGCGGGAGCCGACCCGGTGCCGGTGGCGCGCGCGGCCAGCGGCGGGGAGCTGTCCCGGGTCATGCTCGGGGTCGAGGTGGTGGTGGGCGCCGCGGACCCGGTGGCGACCTTCGTCTTCGACGAGGTCGACGCCGGGGTGGGTGGCGCCGCCGCCCTGGGGGTGGGGCGCCGCCTGGCGAGGCTGGGCCGCACCGCCCAGGTGCTGGTCGTCACCCACCTGGCCCAGGTGGCCGCCTACGCCGACCACCACCTGGTCGTCGAGAAGTCGGACGAGGCCGACGCCGTGGTGTCGACCGTGACGCCCGTGACGGACCGCGAGCGGGTGGCCGAGCTGGCGCGGATGCTCGCCGGGACGGCCGACTCCGAGGTCGCCCTGGCGCACGCGGCGGAGCTGCTCCGGGCGGGGGGCGCGGAACGCGACTCCCGCGCTGCGGCCGGCGGGCCGGCCCCGGCCGCCAGGACTCGCCGCCCCCGTGCCGCGCGCGCCTGAACAACTACTTTCCGTATGGCTGACATCATCGGAGAGTGACTTCGCGTCCTGCCCCGCCGGTTCCGCGCCAGCGCCTCGGCCAACCCGTGACCGGGCCCTCGGTCGTCGGCCCGACCGTTGGGCCGGACGCCGGACCGGACGACGGCCGGAACGAGCCGCCGGGGCGGGCACCGGCCGGCGACCCGGCGATCGAACGGGCCGACGAGCCGATGGGCGTTCCGGGTCCCGGGTCGGCGGGCCCGCCTCCCGGCGCCGGCGACGGGTCGCGGACCGGACCCGTGCGACTCGACCTGCGCGGCGCCCGCCTCGGGGCCCGGCTGGCCGCCGGGGACGTCGCCGTCCTCGACCGGCTCGACCTCGACCTCGTGACGGCGCACGCCCTGCTGGCGCGCCGCCCCGCCGCGGTCGTCAACGCGACCTCCTCGGCGAGCGGGCGTACCCCCGGGCTGGGTGCGGCGGCGCTGGTCGCGGGCGGCGTCCGCGTCGTCGACGAGGCGGGTCCGCAGCTGCTCGCCGCTCTCGACGACGGCGACGTCGTCACCGTCACCCCCGACGGGCGGGTCCTGCGGGACGGAACGACGCTGGCCGTCGGCCGCGTGCTGGACGAGCCCGCCGTGGCCCGCGCCATGCAGGCCGGGCGCACGGCGATCGGGGCCCAGGTGGCGGCCTTCGGGGCGGCCGCCGCCGACGTGCTGGACGCCGACTCCCACGCCCTGCTCCCGCCGGGCGACGAACCCGTGCCCGACCTGGCGGCCCTGCTCGCCGCGGCCGGCGGGGCGCGGCGACGGGCGGGCCGGGCG
>JBHJOJ010000102.1:0-10597 GCA_050329835.1 Kineosporiaceae bacterium
GCCGAGGTGTCCTCGGCGGCGTAGGTCCAGCCGTCCTCGGCCGGCGGCGGCTCGACCGCCCCGTCGATCCCGTCCAGCCCGGCCGCGAGCACCGCCGCGGTCGCCAGGTAGGGGTTGGCGGTCCCGTCGCCGCTGCGCAGTTCGAGGCGGGTGCCGGCGCCGCGGTCCGGCGGGACGCGGACGAAGGTCGTCCGGTTGTCCAGCCCCCAGTTCGCCCGGTACGGCGCCAGGGAGTCGGGCTGGAGCCGCTTGTAGGCGTTGACGGTGGGGTTGAGCAGTGCCGACACCGCGTCCGCGTGCCGCAGCACGCCGCCCAGGAAGTGGCGCGCGGTCGCCGACAGGCCGTCGACCGCGGCCGGGTCGTCGAACGCGTTGCCGTCCCGGCCCACCTGCCCCAGCGAGACGTGCAGGTGGAAGCCGGAGCCGCCCTCGTCGTTGAACGGTTTGCCGACGAAGGTCGCGTGCAGCCCGCTCAGCGCGGCGATGTCCTTGATCGACGACTTCAGCAGGAAGCAGCGGTCGGCGGCGTCCACGGCGTCGGAGTGCCAGATGTTGATCTCGTACTGGGACGGCGAGAACTCGTGGTTGGCGGCGAAGACGCCGAGATCGAGGTCGCCGATCTGGCGCATCATCCGGAGCAGGACCCCGCCCGGGTCCACCGTCGGGCCGTTCATGTACACCGCGCCGGTCCGGTGGATGGTGCGCACCAGCCGACCGGCCTCGTCCCGGCGGCAGAGGTAGAACTCCAGCTCGGGACCGATCACGGGGGACAGCCCGCGTTCGGTGAACCGCTCGACGACGCGGGCCAGGACGTTGCGGGGGCCGATCGCGGCCGGCTGCCCGTGCGCGGTGGTCGTGTCGCCCACGGCGACGGCGACGCCGGGCTCCCACGGGACCACCCGCACCACCCCGGGGGGGAGGTGGACGTGCAGGTCGGGCAGGCCCGTCGACGGCCCGCCGGGGCCGTCGATGACGTCCGCCCGCAGCGTGGTGAGGAAGACCCCCTGGCAGAAGGACAGCCCGGCCCGGCTCACCCGCTCCAGCTCGCGCAGCGGCACGTCCTTCGACCGCGCGATGCCGAGCAGGTCCGCGTACTGGACGCGGACGACGTCGACGTCCTGCTCGGACAACCGGCGCACCAGGTCGCTGATGTCACCGCTGCCTGTGTAGCGGATGGTCCGGTCGCCGGTGGGGACGTGCCTCGACTCCGTCATCGCGTGCTCGCCTCCGTGCTGACCTCGATCGGGAACGACTTGATCCCGTTGACGAAGTTGGACCGTACGCGGGTCACGGGCCCGGCGTGCCGGGCGCTCGCCAGCCGCGGGACCAGCTCGCCGAACATGAGCCGGATCTCCATCCGGGCGAGCGCGTTGCCGAGGCAGAAGTGGGGCCCGCCCTTGCCGAACGTCACGTGGTCGACGTGGCGGCGGGTGACGTCGAACCGGTACGGGTCGGCGAACACCTCGGGGTCGCGGTTCGCCGCGGCGAACCACATGACGACCTTGTCGCCCTGCTCGATCGTCCGCCCGTGCAGCTCGACGTCGCGGGTGGCGGTCCGGCGGAAGTGGTACACCGGCGAGGCCCAGCGGAGGAACTCCTCGACCGCGTCCGGGATCAGCTCCGGCCGTTCCTGCAGCAGGGCCAACTGGTCCGGGTGGTCGACGAGGGCGTTCATCGTGTGCGAGATCGCGTGGCGCGTGGTCTCGTTCCCGGCGACCACCAGCAGCAGGAAGTAGTTGCGGAAGTCGCGCTCGGTCAGCGGCTGCCCGTCCGCCGGCGTGGCGTTGACGAGCCTGCTCACCAGGTCGGTGCCGGTGCCGCCGCGGCGGCGCTCGGCCAGCTCGAAGCCGTACTCGTACACCTCGACCGCCGCCGGCGAGCGGAACGACAGCAGCCGGTACTCCTCGGAGTCGGCGCTGTCGGCCAGCACCCGGGCGTAGTCCGGGTCGGAGTTGCCGACCATCTCGTTGCCCCAGGCGATGAGCTGGTCGGTGTGGTCGTCCGGGACGTCGAGCATCCGGGCCAGCACCCGGATCGGGAAGTCCGCGCTGACCTCCTTGACGAAGTCGAACCGGCCCTGCGGCAGGGCGGCGTCGAGCGTCGTCGCGGTGAGGCCGCGGAGGAAGGTCTCGTACCCGGCCAGGAAGCGCGGCGTGAAGTCCTTCTGCAGCAGGTTCCGCAGCGCCCGGTGGCGGGCGCCGTCGGTCTCGAGCATGGACTTGCGGGCCTCGATCTGCTCCTCGTCCAGCTCCTCGAGGTTGGCGCCGCCGCGCTCGGACGAGAACGTCGCCGCGTCCCGGTCGACGGCGACCACGTCCGCGTGCCGGGTGAGGGACCAGAAACCGCGGTTCGGCGCCGGCTCCGGGTTCCAGTGCAGCGGTGCCTGCTCCCGGAGGACGTCGAACGCCGGCCACGGCGGGCCGTCGGAGAAGGCGTCGAGATCGGCGAGGTCGACGTCCTCGGGCGAGGGACGGGCGGGCGGCTGGGTCGGGTCGGTCATGACCGTCACGCGGGGACCTCCTCGTCCGGCACCGGCGACACCCGGGTCGTTCGGACCCGAATAACCCTTCGGAGCGTACGATCGGCCGCCATGGCAGGGCAAGCGGCGACCGAGGAGCACCCCGGCGCCGCGCCTGCCCCCGGCGAGCGGCTCGCCGCGGCCAAGCTCGCGGGCTCGCACCTCGACGTCCTCATCGACCAGGACGCGATGGCCGTCGTCAGCAACCTCTACCGGGCCGCGGGTGCGGCGCGGAACCACTTCGAGCGGACGGTGCTGTCCGAGGCCGCGCTCACCTGGACCTCGTGGGTGGTCCTGTGGGTGCTGTGGATCGGGGACGAGGCCGAGAGCCGGACCGTCGCCGCCGAGGCCGGCATCAGCAAGGCGACGCTCACCGGTGTGGTCCGCACCCTGCAGCGCCGCGGCCTGGTGGCGCGCCGGGCGCATCCGGGCGACGCCCGCCGGGTCCTGCTGTCCCTCACCGGCGCCGGGTCGACCCTCATGGCGTCACTGGTCCCGCGCTTCAACGCCCACGAGTCGCTGCTGTGCGCCCCGCTGGCGCCCGATGCGCGCCGGGATCTCGCCGAGGGGCTGCGCCTGCTCACCCAGCGGGCCGTCGAGGCCGGCCCGCCGCCGGGCAGGATCAGCTGACGGGCTGGTCCACGGCCCGCCCCGCCCGGCGCTCCGCCTTGGTCCGGTACATGGCCGCGTCGGCCGCGGCGAGCAGGTTGCGGGAGCCCGTGGCCCGCGAGGTCCAGGCGACCCCCACGCTCGCTCCTACGGCCACCATCCCCCCCTCCACCGGGATCGGCGCCGCCAGCTCGGTCACCAGCCGCCGGACCACGCGGTCCACCACCGGCCGGCCGGCGGGATCCCCCACCGCGGGCAGCGCCACGACGAACTCGTCCCCGCCGAGGCGGGCGACGTCGTCGCCGTCCCGCACGGCCCGCGTCAGGCGGTCGGCCACGGCGACCAGCACGGCGTCCCCGGCGGCGTGCCCGTGGGTGTCGTTGACGTCCTTGAACCCGTCGAGGTCGACCAGGAGGATCGCACTGGCCGGGTGGGCGGGCAGCCGGTCCAGCCGCGGCAGCACCCCGGCCCGGTTGAGCAGTCCGGTGAGGGAGTCGTGGGTCGCCCGGTACGCGAGCTCCACCTCGCTGGCCGCCAGCCGCCGGGCCAGGGCCTCGTTGCGGTGGCGCAGCCGGAAGGCCTCGTGGGCCTGGCGGCGGTTGATCGCCCCGTACGTCACGCAGAGGCCGACGAAGACCAGGCAGCCGATGCCGACCGACCAGCCGAACGGGACGCCCGAGAGCACTGCCTGAGGCGCGAAGACGAGGCACATCGGCACGTTGAGCGCCTCCGCGGCCCCCCGCAGCGTCGAGTAGCCGACCGCGTTCAGCCCGCAGATCGCGATGATGAACAGGGCCGTGTAGAGCCAGTCGTCCTGGTCGGCGCCGAGGTCGAAGAGCAGCGGGGCGCAGCCCCAGGTGGTGCCGAAGACCAGGCTCATGACGATGATGAGGGCGTGCTGGATCCTCAGCCGCCGGCGCGTCGTCCGGCGTGACACGACCGTCAGCGCGATGACGGTCGCGGCGTTCATCCCGAGGGTCAGCGCGGCGAACGCCGCCGTCGGCCCGGGCGGGGGCGGCAAGGCGACCGTCGTGATGTAGAGCACGGCCCCGATCACGATCGCCGGGACGGCGGTGAGCAGGCTCCGGCGCGCCACGGCGAGGGCGTCGGCGTGGACGAGGTCGTCCTCGCCGGGCTCCTGCGCCGCCGGTTCCACGTGCTGGTCATCGGCCTGACCGTCGGGCGCCTGAAACGACCGGCGACTCCTACTCTGGGCGGGTGTCGGTGTCGCGGGGGCCCCGCAACGACCTGACGGACGTCGCCGGGGTCGCGGTCGGCCACCACGGGCGCTCGGGCGACGGATGGCTCACCGGGACCACCGTGGTCGTGCCCCCGCCGGGAACGGTCGGCGGGGTCGACGTCCGCGGCGGCGGCCCGGCGAGCCGCGAGACCGACGCCCTGTCGCCGACGACGGCGTCGACCACGTCGACGCCGTCGTCCTCACCGGTGGCAGCGCCTTCGGGCTGGCCGCGGCGGACGGCGTCATGGCGTGGCTGGAGGAGCGCGCCCGCGGCTTCCGGGTCGGGGCGGATGCCGGGCAGGTCGTCCCGATCGTCCCGGCCGCCGCGCTGTTCGACCTCGGCCGGGGTGGCGACTTCCGCGCCCGCCCCGACCCGGGGTTCGGCCGGCTCGCGGCCGAGGCGGCCACCGCCGACCGCCCCGTGCCCCAGGGGTCCGCCGGAGCGGGCACCGGCGCCGTCGCGGGCGGCCTGGCCGGGGGCGTCGGCTCGGCCAGCGCGGTCCTTCCCCCGGGGCTCACGGTCGCCGCGCTGGTGGCGGTCAACTCGGCCGGCGCCGTCGTCGACCCGGCCGACGGCACCCTGCCCGGGGTCCGTGCGGGGCTGCCGGGGGAGTTCGACACCCTGCGGCGGCCGTCCGCCGACGAGGTGGCGGCCTGGGCGGACGCGGTCGAGCGCGGGGGCCGTGTCCCGCCCTTCCACACCACGCTCGCCGTCGTCGCCACGGACGCCCCGCTCACGCCGGCCCAGTGCTCGCGCCTTGCGACGGCGGCCCACGACGGCATGGCGCGGGCGATCGACCCCGTCCACACCTACCTCGACGGCGACATCGCGTTCGCCCTCGCCACCGGGACGGGCGTGCTCCCCGGTCCGGCGCTGCCCGTCGTGAACGGCCTGCTGGGCGTGGCGGCGAGGGTGGTGTCCCGGGCGGTCGCGCACGCGGTCCTGGCCGCGACCGGCAGGCCCGGCACCCCGAGCTACCGCGAGACCTTCCCGTCCGCCTCCCTCTGACGTCCCCGGCCCGCGGTGTCAGGTCCGGCGGCGCCCCGTCGCCCGGATGGCGGCCGAGAAGCCGGAACGATGCAGCACGGCGATCCGGGACCGGGGGCGCAGCCTCGCCTGGCGGGCGACGAGACCGGCCATCTCCGACGCCAGTCCCTCCTGGGGATGGCGTCGCGCGATCTCCAGCCGGGTATCGCGCGGCACGTCCCGGGCGCGCAGGCCGAGCAGGTCGGTCGTCGTCCCGATGTGGAGCAGGTGCGCCTCGGCTCCGTCGCGGAGCCGGACGTCGACCTGCAGGTGCAGCGTGATGGCCTCGGCGACCTCTCGCGCCCGGGGATACCCGTGGGCGAGGGCGAGGTCGTGCGCAGCCATGGCCCCCTCGACACCGAAGCACGCCGCCCGCCTGCCCCAGTGGGCCGGGGTGAGGCCGATGTCGTGCAGGACACAGGCCGTGAAGAGGAGCTCGCGGTCGTGGTCGATGCGGTCCACCTGGGCGAGGGCGTCCGCGTACAGCCACGACCGCAGGCAGTGGCCGAGCAGGGCCGGGGACGATGCCGCCCGGGCCGTCGCGAGAGCGGCGCGGGCGACGTCGGAGTCCGGAGGCGCCTCGGCCACCGTCACCGGACCCGCCGGCCCGGGCAGGCGGCGACGCAGGCGGGCGCGGACGACCGCCCGGGCGAACGCGAGGATGTGCCGCAGCTCCTCGGCCCGGGTCAACCGCCCGCCGGTCCGTTCGGCCCACTCCCACGTGCCCGTGCGGGCCGTCGCACTCCCTGCTCGCGTCGTCATGCCCGCAGCCTCGACGCGGGGGCGGCGGGGCGCGAGTGGCAGTAATGACACTATTCGCTTGATAACTGCCATAGTGATGCGATGCACCGGGTCGTCGCGCTCGCGCTGCCACGGGTCGTCGCCTTCGACCTGGGCATCCCGGCCGTGGTCTTCGACCACCCCGACTGGCAGGGCCGCTACGCCTTCCGCACCGCAGCCGCGCAGCCCGGCCGCGTCCCGACGACCACGGGCTTCTCGATCGTCGTCGACCACGGCCTGGAGTCGGTGGCCGAGGCGGACACGGTCGTGGTCCCCGGATACCGGGCCGACGAGCCCCTGCCCGGCGGAGTGGCGGGCGCACTCGGGGCGGCCGCCGCCAGGGGAGCCCGCGTCGTCTCCGTGTGCACGGGCGCGTTCGCCCTGGCCGAGGTCGGCCTGCTGGACGGTCGCCGCGCCACCACGCACTGGCTGCATGCCGCCGAGCTGGCGCGCCGTCACCCGGCCGTCCGGGTGGACCCCGACGTCCTCTACGTCGCCGACGACCTCGTCATGACGAGCGCCGGGGTCGCGGCCGGGATCGACCTGTGCCTGCATCTGGTGCGCCTCGACCACGGCGCGGACGTCGCCGCGCGGGTCGCTCGCCGGATGGTCGTGGCGCCGCACCGGGATGGTGGCCAGGCGCAGTACATCCGACGCCCGCTGCCCCGGGTCGATGGCGGGCTCGCCGCCACGTGCGACTGGGCGCTGGGCCGGCTGGACGAGCCGCTGACGGTCACCGACCTGGCGGCGCGCGCCGGGTGGTCGCCGCGCACGCTGGCCCGTCGGTTCGTCGCCGAGACCGGAACCACGCCGCTGCGATGGCTGTCGGCGCAGCGGGTCCTCGAGGCACGCCGCCTACTGGAGTCGACGGACCTCTCGGTCGACCAGGTGGCCCGCTGCTGTGGGCTCGGGACCGCAGCGAACCTGCGGCTGCACCTCTCCCGGGACGCGGCGACGACCCCGAGCGCCTACCGGCGGACCTTCCGCGGCTCGCGAGCGCGGACTCCGGCGTTGGACGGGCGTTCCACGAATGTGTAACATCCTGTCGTGGCGAGGACCATCGGCTTCCGGCCCAATGACGAGGACGAGCGGATCATCAGGCGAGCCGCGCTCGGCGGAGAGGGCACGACCGACGTCATCCGACGGGCGCTGCGTCTTCTGGATCGTGAGGTGTGGGTCGCGCAGGCGCGGGTCGATGCGGAGCGGCTGAAGGACGAGGATCTGACGACTGAACCCGACGCCTGGTGATCCGGGGTGCGGTGTACCGGGTCGACCGGGGGGACGGTCGTCGCGGGCACGAGCAGCGAGGTCGCCGCTACGGCCTCGTGCTGAGCCCCAGCGGCATGGCGTGGAGCGTCGTCACGGTCGTCCCCACCTCGACCGGGGCACAGCCCGCCCTGTTCCGTCCCGAGGTTGAGCTGGGCGGTGTCGCCACCCGCTTCCTCGTGGATCAGATCCGCACGGTGGACGTGCGGTATCTCGCCGACGACCCGTCGTACTACCTCGACCGGGCTGATCTGCACGAGGTCGAGCACGCCGTTGCCCGCTATCTCGGTCTCTGACCCGTCACGGCGGCGAGCAGCGACCGGACGACGGGTCCGGCCGCCTCGGTACCGGCTTCGGCGCTGCCGAGGTGCTCGCCGACGAAGGCCGACGACACCGGCACCGCCGCGGCTCCGATGTCGTGGCGGCCGGAACGTTCTCCCTGCCGGACGAGACGCCGGGCGACCTGGCCAAGTACGTGGTGAGTCCGACCGGGCACCTGTACTGGCTGACCCGTGACGGCTACCTCGGAGCGCTGCCGCTCGACGCCGTGGGCGATCCGGAGCTGCCGGGTCTCGTGTGGCACCGCCTCAGCGCCGGGTCGAGCTTCCACAACGACTTCCCGGTGGACGAGGCCGGGTCGATCGTCCTCGTGTCACCGAGCGGGCTCACCGGCGTCGACTTCGACGGCACGCGGTTCGCCGAGCGCTGGACGGTGCCGTACGACACGACCTCGTCCACGCTCAACGGCCGGCACGGGTCGGGGACCACCCCGACCCTGCTGGGCGGGCCGGGGGATCCCGACCAGCTCGTCGCCGTGGTGGACGGCCGGAACCGGCTGGTGCTCGTCTGGCGCGACGAGATCCCCGGCGACTGGGCCGGGCTGCCCGGGCTGGACCGCCGGGTCGCGGCCGTCGTGCCGCTGGCGTTCGCGCCGCCCGGGGAGTCCCGGTGGAGCATCGAGAACTCTCCGGCGGCGTCGGGCTACGAGCTCGTCACGGCGCAGTACTCCGGCGTGCGTCCGGAGTGCTCCGCCGGTACCGGGGTCGGCAAGCTGCGCTGGGACCCGGATACGGACCGGGTGAGCACCGTGTGGACCACCGAGGTGGCCGTGAACTCCGTGCTCACCGTGAGTGAGGGCTCCGGGATCGCCTACGGCAATGGCCTGGAGGGCTGCTCGTGGGTGTTCTACGGGCTGGACTGGCAGACGGGGGAGGTCGTCCTGCGCCAGCCGTTGGGGGACAGCCGGAAGGAGTGGGGCGACGGAGGTGTGGGGATCGCCCTCGACAGCGACTGCAGCCTGTACTGGAGCAGCCCCACGGCGATCGTCCGGGTGCGCCCGGCGGCGGCGACGGAACTCGCCGGCTGCCGGGCCGAGGCGGTCCGGCTCGGGTTCTCGGGCTGAGCGACCCGCTTCCGCCGACCGGCGACGCATCCCTTCAGCGTCGGTCCTGCTCGACGAGGGCACTCACGAGGCCCAGGGACAGGGCGTCCGCGGCAACCGCGTCCTCCGGGTGCCACTGGACACCGAGGAACCACCCCGGCGCGCCCGGGAGGTCGACCGCCTCGACCGTGCCGTCGGCGGACCAGCCGATCGGCTGCAACCCGTCACCGAGTCGGGCGAGGCGTTGGTGGTGGTGGCAGGACACCGTCGCGGTGCCGATCCCCGTCGCCTCAGCGACGGCGCTGCCCGGCGAGAACCGCACCTCGTGCCACCACCGGTTCGCCACCTCGTCCCAGTGAGGCCCGGGCATGTCCTGCTCCAGGGTCCCGCCCAGCGCGACGTTGGTGATCTGCATCCCCCGGCACACCGCGAGCAGCGGCACCGCGGCGTCGAGGGCCCAGCGCGCCACCGCGAGGTCGAAGGCGTCCTGCACCGGGTGGACGTCGTACACGGCGTCCGAGGCGACCGCCTCGCCGTACAGGTGCGGCGACACGTCGCCGCCCCCCGGAAGCAGGACGGCGTCGGCGAACGCCAGGCGCTCGCCGGCGTCGGCGGGCGAGCCGTCGCGCGGCACGACGACGACCGGCTCGCCGCCCGCCGCCCATACCAGGTCCGCCAGCGCCTCGGCGACCAGCACCGCGGAGAACCGGATGGCCGAGGCCCGGGCGGAGAACCGGCCCGGGATCGCGACCAGGGGCCGGCTGGATGCCGACATGTCCGAACCGTAGCCGCGTCGGTGACGTATGGGGGTGCCGGCCGTGCGGAACGGACCGGGCGGCGGCACCGACCCGAAGGAGACCCCCATGTCCCGTCAGCACACCGCCCGGATCGCCGGACTGGCAGCGGCCGTCGTGCTCGGGGGCGCCGCGGCCCTCACCGCGGCCCCCGCCTCGGCGACGTCCTCGGACTGGACCACCCTCACGGCCAGCGGCAGCGGCGAGGAGGAGATCCCGGCCGGCAGCGGCGAGGCCGGAGCCACCGTCGTCGGCAGCTTCCAGCTCAACCGCGACGGCGACCTCACCTACACGGTGACCGTCGCCGGCAACTCCGAGGAGATCAGCGCCGGCCACATCCACCAGGGCGCCCGGGGGGTCAACGGCGACGTGGTCGTCGAGCTCGACCCGGCAGCGATCAACGCCGGCGACACCGCCACCACCACGATCGACCCCGCGGTCGCCGGCCGCATCCTCGACAACCCCGAGAACTACTACCTCAACCTCCACTCGGCGAGCTTCGCGCCGCCCACCGGAGTCGCCCGCGGCCAGCTCGTCGCCTCCGCCGAGGCGCCCGAGATGATCCAGACCGGAACCGGCGGCCAGGCCGCCGAGCGTGACGCCGGCCCCGCCGGCCTGGCGGTGCTCGTGCTCGCCCTGGCGGGCGCCTCGGTGGTCGTGGTCCGGGCGACCCTCGCCCTTCGCCGCCGGTCGCGCATCGAGGGCTGAGACCGTCGTGGCCGCACTCGGGCTCTCCCGCGTGACGTGGGCACCGGCCGGCCTCGCCCTCGCCGTCCTGACCGGATCGGTGGTGCTGCTGGGCGGGTGCTCGGGGGCGGCGGGTTCCGCCGCCCCCGAGCAGGCGGTGGTGCCGGCGGCGGGCACCGGTCCCGGCCCGCCCGCTCCGGCGATCTCCGGCGAGGCGGTGTCGCCCGCCCGGGACACCGCGGCGACCGGGCCGGCGGCCCCGGAGCCCGCGCCGACGCCCGCGCCGCCGCGGGAG